>DAITPO010000156.1:0-6582 GCA_036833535.1 Candidatus Acidiferrales bacterium
TCCAAATCATGGGTCCGTTCTGGGAAGACGCCACGCCAATAAAATTCGCCGACCTCCTCTCCCAAGAAACCGGCCCCTTCAAGCCGCCGCCAGGCTACAAGTAGCGCCGGCGTCCCCGCCGGCATCCGACGACCCAAAACCAAAAATACACGGCAAGCGCCCGCGGAAGACCCACAATCATTCATCTCTCTTCCTCTCTCTTCCTCTCTCTTCTCCTCCTTTCTCCGCGCCCTCTGCGTCTCTGCGGTACAATCCCGCATGCCCAAAAAGCCCGCCGCAAAAAAATCCTCCTCCCGCGCCGTCGAAGGCCCCGAAGCCGCAAAGATCATCGACACCTACGTCCAGCGCAAAAACGCCGCACTCAAGCAACTCGCCACCGAGCTGCGCCGCCTGGTGAAAAAAACTCTCCCAGCCTCGCGCGAAACAATCAATCCGTGGGGCATTCCCACGTTCGATCAAAACGGCCCGCTAGCTTTTCTGATGATCGGAAAAAATCACGTGACGTTTGGTTTCACGCGAGGAACTTCTCTGACGGATTCAACAGGTCTGCTCGAAGGAACCGGGAAAAATCTTCGCCACGTAAAGCTGCGCGACGCGCAACAGCTCCGCGATCCAAATCTACGCCACCTAATCGCCGAAGCCGCAGCCCTAAATCACAAAACTCCTCTGACGCCCACAATGCGCGTCAAAAAGTAGCGCCGGCTTGCACCGGATGCTGCTGCGGGACGTCCCTGCCGTCATCTTACGAAAACAGCGTCCTTGAATGGCTCGCATCACGCGCGGCGGAGCCAAGAAAAGAGCCGGCAGGGACGCCGGCGCTACCAAACCTCACGCCGCGACCTTCACCTCGTTGACGCGCATCTGCGCCTCTACCGCAACCTCCAAATCATCCACCGACTTGCTCACCGTCGCCATCACCATGATCCGCGCGTCGCCCGTCATATGCTTCGCGATGCGAAACATCCACTTCAGCGCTTCCACCTTCACTCGCAGATCGCCGGCCGCGTCGCAAAGGTGAACCTGGTCCGCCAGCCAAACGTAGTAAGGCGCGGACCGCAAGCCCTCGACGAGCCCACCCAACCGATCGATGCGCGGCGCCAACTGATCCGCCAAAAGCCGCCAGGCTTCGGTCGGCCGCCCGTCGTCGAAGTCGTACTCTTCCGGCTCGCCGGCATCGTCGAAGTTGTACTCTTCGGGCTCGCCAACATTCTCGTTGCGAAAAACCCTGCGCTGCTCATCAACGCCGTCTTGCCGTTGCACGTCGTGACTCGCCGTTCGCCTGTTCATGGCCAACCTCCGTCGCCCGCCTCTCACGCACTGAGTAGTGCACGGCGCGTGCCAGCCAATCCCGACGCCAGCAAAGGACGTACAATCAATCATTTACAAGCGTTACCGACGGCCCCGATGGGCCTAGTACAGCCCTTCAAGACCGAGCAAATTCTTCCGCCTCCAGCGCGTTTGTCCGTGGAGGGTTTGCGGCACGCGTCAATCACAAACCGAAACCCAAGGCCAACCCGGGGGCGTTGATTGTTCATTGATCGCGCACCGCTTGGCCCGCCCTCCTACGATGCAATCGCGACGGGCCAGCCACGTCAGGCCCGAATTGTTCGCCCGTTATTCGCTGCTGCGGTACGTCTAACCGAAACAAGGGTTCAATTAAAATTTCTGTAAGCCATTGAAAACAAGCGGCAAAATTTTTTCTAACCGAAACATTTTGCGATGGTCTCGTTTCGCTCCTTTCCTTCAAATTTTTACTAAATTGCGCGGCGAATTCCGGAGGGAAGAAACTTCGCTCCAACACCTAAGCCAGGAAGGCCAACGCCGAACCAAAACCCACGGCCAACCCGGGGGCGTGTGAACCCGCCCCCCTACAAAAAAAGCGCGTTTTTGTCTCGATTAGACTCCACCTCGGCCTTTTGTTTTGTTCAACTTGCGCGCGTTTCTAATCGTTTCGTGTCTCGATTAGAATCTCGCTCCTCGCGAGGGGGGAATCGATGCTGGTCCCGCCCCGAAGCTTCGCGATCGAGACAGCAAGGCCCGTCGCAAGCGCAAAGCACCCAACCACAGCGTCGAATTCGAAGCGCATCCTCCATAAGCAAAACCAAACGACGCTAGCACAAAAGTGTCGAGTCCGTCATCCGTATTAATACGTAGTACGTTTTGTGGCAGCACCAGCCCCTAATACGCAAGGGGGAAAGTCAGCGTAAAATCCTCTACAGATGGCCAACTCGATTGATCTGTCTAGCTTGACGCCAATGGAGTTACTAGCCCTTTATGCGCGCGTCTCCGATGAGCTTCGGGAGCGTATGCTAACGCGAAGCTCGAATAATCCAACAGGCGATTTATCCGAGTGCATGTTTTATATTGCCTTTGGATGGAATCGGACGGGAAACTCAAGCGCTCATGTAGACGCAGTCGACTCTGAGGGTAATCGGTACCAGATTAAAGGACGCCGCATCACGCGACAGAACAAATCTCGTCAGCTGTCAGCAATCCGAGATCTCGGTGCTTGTCACTTCGATTTTCTCGCAGGCGTACTATTTGCAGAAGATTACAGCGTCACGCGAGCGGCGATCATTCCACGCTCCTTGATAGTCGAGCGATCATCTTTATGTTAAACACACTAACAGCCATAGGTTTCTTCTCCGCGATGATGTGTGGGATGCACCTGGCGTCCGCGACCTAACGATGAATTTGCGGGCTGTCGACCTCTGCGCGTTAGCTGGCTAATCAATCGGAAGGGCGCGCGCGGTGGTCAACTCAGATAGACGTTCTCATTGTGCCAGATGAGAAAGTTTTTCGACGGCCACATTGAAGGATCTTCAGGCAAGGCAATTCGATTCCCATGCTGTGAGTAGTATTCGTGGCCGTTCTTGAACCTCTCCTGAATCAGATGGCTCACTTCGATTCTGTGATCGGGCGTCACCGTAATGTAGCCACGATCAAAGAGGGTGTGAACGTCTCGCCGCAACAAGATTCCATTTTTCACCTCGTGTGGCCCATCCATCGTGTAGGGCCGAATATGCGCAGCGTCGAGTACATCCAAGACGGGCGAGTTAGTAAACGCACACCGCCTTTTGTAAGCGTCCGTCACCACCACTCGGAATGAACCCTGCCCAAGCCGGGGCCAAACAAGCTGCAGCGATCCGATTCGGCCGGGTTCTTCATGTCCCACCCCGCCCGCCGGCAGCGCAACCGCATCGGAGCGAAGACGATCCTCAACTTGCTGCCAAAGCCACATGTCGTGGCCATCGGTGGTGTCATAGCTTCGCCCTTGCACAATATTGGGCTTCCAATCCGATGCGGGAACCCAGTCGTCTTCGCGAAGGAAAAAAGGCGACTGCAACAATATGCACCCAATTTCGTAGTCCTCGACCGGACTCGGCGAGACCTTACGGTAGCGGGCGATTCGAACCCGCATTTCTTGCTCGGTCGCTGCGCCGTTCTTGGTTCCAAACGCGTCCCACGCAAAGCTCTCTGGCAGGATTGTAAAACGGAGGAAAAAACCTCCACCCACAATGAAGTTTTTCGGACTGTGCAGCTTGAAAAGAAATGGCTCGCCCGGACTCAGCGAGCGGAACTGCCGGCCAGCGCTCGGCTGCCAGAAGTTCACCTCATCGTGAGGACCGCTGGTGGAGAGGTAATTAAACCAGTCAGCGTCCGTGACCGCGACGTAAAATCGCATGCCGCGCGCATAATACCACTAGTAGAGTTGACTAGGATGTATCACGCAGACGGTAATGATTGGTCGTCACAGTTGTCGTCCGACACTGGTGACATGACGGCGGGTTTCTCGACGTCGCGCTCCGTATTTCTACGGATGATTCATAGGACAACTACGTGCTGTCGTGGTTGGGATGGGTTTCGGGACGATGCGGCGGGGATTTGATGGCGGGGCGGGGGCGTGGTGGTGTGGGAGGGTGGGGGGTGGGACGGGGGGCGGGGGGGCGGATTTCTCGTCGGGGGAAAATAACGAAGACAGGAAAGAGGGATCCTTCCCGCAGCGGCTGAAGCCGGGATGATTTGGCGGGGCTTGCGGCACGACTGAAGTCGTGCCCTGACAAGGCCTGAGGCTGGAAGATGGGGAGCGAAACCGCAGAGACGGCAGTGCAGATCCTTCAGGGCGTGCCCCGAGTGCGTCGGGGTCTTCAGGATGACGGCGCAGGGAGGATGGCGAGGCAAAAGGCGGGGCCGAAATGCTTGCCGCGGACGCGGTGAGGCGCGGCGGCCGCGCATGGGAGGGCTAGCCCGGCCCTCCCCTACAAAAGGCGAACGGCGGGGCCGAACGGCGACCGCGAAAGGCTCAGGTGTGAACACCTGAGCTACATTTGTTTGCGTAGTTGGCGGGATTCTTTGATTTCGCCGGCTAATTGGCGGACTTGGAGTTTGTGGTAGAAGCGGCGCTTGGGATCGGTGCTTACCAGCCATTGAATCGTGCTGGCGGCTAGTTTGCGGTAGAGGTAACGCGGGGCGTTGGCGAAAGTCGGCATTTCGGGTTGCACGCCGGCGGCGCGGGTGATGGCTTGGCCGAAGGCGTGATACCAGGCTTGGAAGTATTTCTTGGTGAGGCGGGCTTCGTCTACCGGGTGATAGACGATGGCTTGGGGGGCGTAAACGAGTTTATCGCCGCCGGAGAAAACGCGGCGGCAGAATTCGGTGTCTTCGCCGCCTACCTTTTTCTCGAGGATGGGGCCGATATCGGTGCGATAGAGGCCGTAACGGGCGAAGACTTCGCGCTTGAAGGCTAGATTGGCGCCGAAGGGCGGGACGGTGGTTTCGTGCGCGGTGTCGCCGAATTCGTAGCTGACGATTACGGCCATGAGGCTGTAGGGGCCGGAGTCGGAGAACCACCGCGGCTTGGGATGGGCCCAGGTGGCGATGATTCTTCCGGCGACGCCGGCGCAATTCCAGGCGTCGATGGTGCGGAGGATTTCGGCTAGCCATTGCGGGGAGACTTCGACGTCGTCATCGGTGAATGCCAGGATATCGCCCTGGGAATTTTCGATGCCGGTGTTGAGGGCGAAGGATTTCCCCGGGCGGGGTTCCTGGATGTAGCGGAAGCGGCCGGGATGGCTGCGGAGGAATTCTTCGCAGGTGGCGGGAGTGCCGTCGGTGGAATTGTTGTCGATGATGAGGACTTCCCAGTCGACGCCGGGCGGGAGTTGGGACGCGGCGATGCTGGCGAGCGCGGCTTTGAGCTGCTCGCGGCGATTCCAGGTGCAGACTATGACGCTCAATCGCATCGGAGTTAGATGCAGCTCTCCCTGTATGCACGCGGCTAGGGCGGCGAGTTCGTTAGCGCTGGCGGATGCCCTGTGGGAAGCGAAAGCAGAATCCGCCCTTGTTCAGTATAACGAGAGGGCGAGGCGGGGCTGGGGGAGAGACGCGAGAGAGTTACGGCCAGAGGGAGTGCTGCGGACGGAACGACGTTTGGAAGCCACTGAGAATCGGCGAGACAGATGTAAGGAGGCTTATGCTAGAGTAAGGAAATGAGAAAAGCCCTCAAGAAACAAGCCAAGATCACGAGCAAGGGCCAAATCACCGTGCCGCGTGAGATCCGCCGCGCCCTGGGAGTTGGACCGGGCGACAAGCTGATTTTTGAGGAAGACGGTGCGGCGATGCGTGTCCGGCCCGTTCGAGACAAGAGCCCGTTTGCCAAGTACCGGGGAATCGGCATTCCAGGATGGCCTTCCGGAAGAAAAGCGATTCTGCGCAAAATCCGAGAGATGCGTGGGCGATGACGACGGCGATCGACACGAATGTCATCGTCGCGCTGTGGGATCCGAATGAGTCGCTTAGCTCCGTCGCGAATTCGGCGCTTTATGCGGCGCTCGGCCGCGGAAGGCTGGTCATCTCCGCGCCAGTGTTCGCGGAATTGATGGCTGTCCCGCGACGAAGCGAGGCCTTCCTTGACGGTTTCTTGCATGACACCAGCATCTCGGTGGATTGGAACCTTGATGAATCGATATGGCGCACGGCCGGCCGGGCGTTTCAGGCCTACGGCGTGCGGAGGCGTAGGAATCGGGATGCTGGACCGCGCCGGATCCTGGCCGATTTCGTGATTGGCGCCCATGCCCTAAAACGTGATTGTAGATTCCTAACGCTCGACGAGGGTCTCTATCGAGCGGCCTTTCCACAGCTCGACATCCAAAGCATTTAGACCCGTTGAACTGCGCTAACCGCCATCTGGGACGTAACGCATTGATAGCGGGTGGGTTCAGGCTTGTGGATTTTATGCCGATAGGATGTTACAGGTTGGAACAGACAAATTATGCTCGGCCAACAAGTGAATTGCAGCTCGAAGGGATGCAAGGCGCCGATGCCGGCGGGGCTGGTCGAGGTGCGCATGTGCTTGCTGCATTACACGCTGCACATCGATGAGGAATGCGCGGCGATCCGGCGGGAGACGGCGTTGGGGCGGACGGTGCACGAGCGGCAGGTGGAGCTATTCAAGCAGATTGCGGACCGCGGGGAGCGCGTGGTGAAAGTGGCCATGAGCGGATTTCCGATGACTGATGAGATGAAGGCGCGGATTTTGAGTACTTTGCTGACTTTGATGAATACGCGGGAGAATATGGATCG
>DAITPO010000156.1:6682-7748 GCA_036833535.1 Candidatus Acidiferrales bacterium
TCGTCGGATGCCGGCGGGGACGCCGGCGCTACCCTATGTAGCGGGCGTATAAGGTGCGGGCAATTGCTGGGTCGCGGGTGCCTTTGATTATGGCGCGGCCATCGGGGAAGACCGTTAGGTCGTAGGAATTTACTCGGAAGCGGAGGAGATAATTATTTCCGCGAACATCGGTGGCGGTTTTGGCTACGGCTTGATGTAACGCGGCGAGATCGAGATTTCGGGCGCGCTCGTGGATTTGGACGCTATCGCGGCCGCAGAGAGTAATGTGCGGTTGGGCGGCGCCTTCTAGATAGCGGAAATTCTTTTGGGCGCAGGCGCGGCAGTTTGGGTTGCGCGCTACGCGGATGGAGCGATTTTGATTGGTCCAGACGTCTACGGAGATTAGGCGTTGGTGCAAGGCGTGGCGCTGGCCGATTAGGAGTTTGATGGCTTCGGTGGATTCGATGGCGGCGATGGCATGGATGGCGGCGTTGAGGATGCCGGCGGTGTCGCAGGTTTCTTCCATGCGCGGCGCGGCTTCGGTGGCTGGCTCGTTTGATTCGACGAGACAGGCTAGGCAGGGCGTTTCGCCTGGGAGGATTGTCATTGTGACGCCGCTGCTGGCTACGGCTGCGGCGTAGATCCAGGGGATGTTTAGGGCGATCGAGGCGTCGTTGATTAGTAGGCGCGTTTCGAAATTGTCGGTGCCGTCCAGGATTACGGGAAAATTTTCGAGGAGGGCGCGGGCGTTTTGCGGGGTTAGATCGGCTACTACGGCTTCGATTTTCGCGGCGGAATTTATGGCGCGTAGGCGGCGCTCGGCGGCTACAGCTTTGGGGAGATTTTCCTGGGCGTCGGATTCTTCGAAGAGAGTTTGGCGCTGGAGATTGGAGGGCTCGACGAAATCGCGGTCGATGATTCGTAGGGAGCCTAGGCCGGCGCGGATTAGGAGATTAGCTACGGCGGTGCCTATGGCGCCGCAGCCAACCAGGACGGCGGAGGAGTCGAGCAGTTTCTGTTGTCCCGCTTCTCCGATGCCGGCGAAGAGGATTTGGCGGGAGTAGCGATTTTTTTGGTGGGCGTCCAT
>DAITPO010000157.1:0-7714 GCA_036833535.1 Candidatus Acidiferrales bacterium
TGGGATTGGCTTCGGCGATTACTTCGATTTCGCGAACTTCCTGACGCCGCGCTTTCAGATCCTTGCGGGCTTCGGCGAGAACATCTGCTTTGGAGGCCTCGACGCGGCGCTCGAGTTTCACGATTTCGCGTTCGAGAGACTGAACGCGCTCAACCGTCTGGCGCATCTTGTCGATCAGGCGTTTCTTCTCGAAGAGATTGAAATCGATATCGCGGACGCGCACGGACATCTCGACGCGGGTGCGGCCGAGCGCGAAGCGCGCGCGCAAATGGCCGCGTTTGTTCGAGCGCGGAGTATTCTCGAGTTTTTCCGCCTGCTTGACGGACTGGAGATACAGCTTGCCGATCTTGTCGATGCGCTTGAGCGTCTCGCGCGTCTTGGCTTCGATCTTTTCTTCGGTCAGCTCTTCATCGTCGAACTGGACGATTTCCTTGATCGAGCGGGTGCCGCGGCGCAAATCTTCGCCGACGCCGAGCAGCTCTTTGAGGATGATGGGCGAGCGCGTGATGGTTTTGAGGACGAGAAGCTGGCCGCGCTCGATGCGCTTGGCGATTGCGACTTCACCTTCACGCGTGAGCAGCGGAACGGTGCCCATCTCGCGGAGATACATGCGCACCGGATCGTTGGTCTTCTCGAGCGAACCGGGAGTGAGATCGAGCTCGCCTTCGTCGCCCGGAGATTCTTCCTTGGCGGCGGGCTCGGGGACTTCGGCGGAATCGGCAGCAAGCGCGGCCTTGGCGCTGGCGAGATCTTCGTACACGTCGATCCCATAGCGCTCGAAGGTCGAGAGCAGATCATCGATTTCTTCCGAGGAGTGAATTTCAGGCGGAAGAAGGTCGTTCACCTCATCGTAGAGCAGGTAGCCGCGCTCCTTGCCCATATTGATGAGCTGCCGAACCTGATCGTATTTTTCTTCCAGCGCCAGAGTCACCATGTCTCTCCTCGCAGAACGTGCACTCTGCGTAGGGCGCAAAATTCTGCGCCGGCGTTACGTCGCGCGTTCCACGGCGGCAAGGGGCTACACCCCGGCCGCGCCATTCCAAGTGAAGCGTCTCGATTGGCGGATATAATTCTGGTAAATCCGATCGCGAGTCCGGCCCCGGCCGCCCGTGCGCTGCCCATTGCGCTCCCGCCATGCCCTACGTTCATGGGATGCACGACGGACTCCACCCGTTTCTCCGCAAAACTTTAGGAGAATACCGCGCCGAACGATATCGAGTCAATTGGATGTCAATTAGATGTTACACGGGGCAAATTTGTTTCACCGGCGTGTCGCATTTTGTAAGTGGCACAAATTCAAGAACAAACGGCATCGAAATTGCCCCGAAAAGCTCGCCTCGTTTTGACCAGCGGCGAGAATTCACGCGGACGGGCCCGAGAGAATTTTGCGAAGCTCCTGCTTTCGGGCCAGGAGGCGGTTCAGGTCTGCGCCAGTGGGGCGAGCCTCGATATCTCGCTGAACGGTGGCGAGTTCGACTTCCATACGGCGGCGGCGCATGACGCTGAGGCAGCTTTCGGCTTCATCCCAGGTTGGCGCGGCGCCGGAATCGAAGAGAATGTCGAAGAGGACTCGGCGATCCGGCGTGTCGAGCGCTTCGGCGAGCGAGGCAGGGTCGAGTGGGGCGCCCGACGACGCTGCGGTGAGCAATGCCGCAAAAATCTTCTCCGATTCGAGGCCCCGGTGAAGATCTGCTTCGATCATGTCGCGCGCCAGTTTCTCGCGGAAAGCGTCGGCTTCTACGAGCATTTGCATCAAGCGGCGTTCCGCTTGGTTTACCGGCGAGGCGACGAGTTCCGCTTTGGGCTTCACTTCGCTGCGGCGCTCGGTGGCGGCCCGGCGCAGGGCCTCGCGCAGCACCGGCTCTTCGACGCGCAACTCGCTGGCGATGCGCGAAGCCCATTCCGAACGCATGAGGCGATTCGGAACGCGCTGAACGTACGGCATCAGATAATTGAGCGTGGCGAGTTTTCCGGCGGCCGTCGAGCGATCTCTCATGCGCGCGCGGCCAATCAAGTAATCGAGATACGGGGGCGAATCGCGCAGGAGTTGTTCGTAGGCTGCAGAGCCCTTTTCTTTGAGGAACTTGTCCGGGTCGGCGCCGCCGGGAAGAGCGAGGACGCGGATTTCGAATTCTTTTTCGAGAAGCAGAGCGAGGGAGCGCTCCGTGGCGGCTTGGCCCGCGGTGTCGGGATCGTAGTTGACGACGATGCTGCGCGTGAAACGATTGAGCAGCTTCACTTGCGGCTCGGCAAGGCTGGTGCCGCAGCTGGCCACGACGTTGGTGAATCCTGCGCGAGCCACGGCGATCGTGTCCATGTAGCCTTCGACTAGGATTGCGAATTCATTTTTGCGGATGGCTTCTTTGGCGCGGTCGAGATGGTAGAGAACGTTGCTCTTCGAATAGATCGGCGACTCGGGGGAGTTTAGATATTTCGGCATGTCGTCGCCAAGAGCGCGGCAACCGAAGGCAATCGTCTTGCCCGATTCATTGGCGATGGGAAATGTGATGCGGCGGCGGAAGCGATCGTAAAGGCGGCCGCTCGATTCGCGGGAGAAGAGGCCCGAGGGTTCGAGGAGCTTGTCGGGAAATTTTTGCTTCAGATGACGATAGAGCACATCGCCCGCGGAAGGCGCGAAGCCGATGCCGAATCGGGCGATGGCTTCGCGGTCGAGGCCGCGATCTTCGAGATAGCCGCGGGCGGCGCGGCCCTCGGCTGTGTCATTCATCTGGCGGGTGAAAAATGCGGCTGCTTCGCGATGCATCTCGACGAGCGCGGAGCGTTGCTGATTCTCGCGGCGCTCTTCGGGCGAACGCTCGCGCGGGGCGGGCATCGGGATGCCGCATTTTTCGGCGACGATGCGAATGGCATCGGGAAATGCGCACTTTTCGATTTCCATCACGAATTTGAAGACGTCGCCGCCGACGCCGCAGCCGAAGCAGTGATAAATCTGCTTCACCGGATGAACGGCGAACGAGGGAGTCTTTTCCGAATGGAACGGGCAGAGGCCGCTGAAGTTTTGTCCGGTCTTTTTCAGGCGGACGTATTCGCCGACTACGCGGACGATGTCCGCCTGTTGTTTTACGCGATCGGCGAATGAACCGGCTTCAGCCATGGGATTGGAGAATGGGAATTTGGGTCTGTTGAGACTCAGTACGATGAGCGGCGAGGGTTGGGAGCCGTTTAATAACGGCGTCGAATCGTGAAAGTCTAACCGAAACAAGGGTTCGATTAAAGTTGATCGTAAGTCTATGAAAACAAACGGTCGGGATTAGTTCTAACCGAAACAGATTTCGAAGTGGCTCGGAGAGGTTCTTGGAGATTTTGACTTTAAAAGAAGGGCTGTTGGAGAGAGGGTTGGATTGCGCGCGATTGGGATCCGCGGGCGGACAGCAATAGATGGGATTTGAAAGCTCGCGCTTTCGTATGCAGTCGCTTGACGGGCTCGCTCCAAAGTGCCCAACGCTAAAGCGCATCATTAATGGCGACGCTTTTTCGGAGCGCTGAAGCGCTCCTCCCCCGCATGAATGCGGGGGCTGCCACCTAACTGCAACGGCTCCCGGGATTGAGTGCGCGGGATTTGAAACCCAGGGCCAGCGGCAGTTTGGGTCCGCGGTGCGTTGGCCAATATTGGCACGGGGTTGCTCGTAAGATGCCGGCGGGGACGCCGGCGCTACGACTTCCGGGCTGCCGGTGTCGATACTAGCTCGGCATTGCTCATAAGATGCCGGGCCCCGGCAGCTCGCGGTAAACAGGGACGCCCTTCGCCGCTCAGGGTAAACCGGCGCTACCCAATTCATTCTGAACCTCCACTAACGACCGTAGCATGGATTTTGGGAAATTTCATGGGGTGGGGCCTGTGGAATCGTGTGCAAAATCCTTCAGCCGGAAAGATTCCTTGGATGGGTTAGGTTACGCGGTCAACTCGACTACCGTGATTGCGGCGCCGCCGCGATCGGCGGCTTCGGCGTGGATTTGTGCTACTAGAGGATGCGTGCGAAGGAATTCGGCCAGGCCTCGGCGGAGAGCGCCTGTGCCGTGGCCGTGAATTATGCGGACGCGGGCTTGATTGTTGAGCGCGGCGGTGTCGATGAATTTGTCTACGCGGGCGGTGGCTTCTTCTACCGTGCAGCCGATTACGTTGATCTCTTCTACGGACGGCTCGTCGGTGGATTGAGATTGCACGCGAATTCCGGGGCGCGTCGCCGCGACAGGATGCGCGGATTTTGGCGCGACGGCTTCGATGCCGAGAATATCGTCGAGCGCGATTTTCATGCGCATCGGGCCGGCTTCGACTTCTGCCGAGCGGCCGTCGACGCGGCGCAGGACGACGGCTTGCTTCATGCCTTTGACACGGAGGCGTGTGCCTTCGGTCAGCTCATCGAGAGAGAGCGGCTTGGCTAGATCGGGCGAGACGCCGAGATCGGCTTGCGAGGCTGCGAGAGTTTCGAGGACGGCGGCGTTGGCGTCGTCGCGGGCGGCGGCGTCAATTTTTCCGAATTTACGGCCCGTTGATTTTTCGAGTTCGGCGCGAAGTTTGCGATCTTGGATGTCGGAGGAGAGTTTGGTTACTTCGGCTTCGAGCTTTTTCACCGTGTGGGCGAAATTATTTTCGAGCTCGGCGATGCGCTTGCGCTGGCGATCGACCCATTCGGTACGGAGGGCGCGGCGCTCGGCTTCGAGGGCTTCCAGCTCGGCGCGAGAGCGGCGGGCGATCTCGTCGGATTCTTCGCGGCTGCGGTGGAGATAGGCGATCAACTCGCGGGCTTCGCGCGTTTCGGGCGAGAGTCCGGCGCGGGCACGTTCGATGATTGCTTCGGAGAGGCCGAGGCGACGGGCGATTTCGATGCCGCTCGAGACGCCGGGGACGCCGACGAGGAGGCGATACGTCGGGCGGAGCTGCTCCTCGTCGAATTCGACTGCGGCGTTGATTACACCCGGCGTCGTCGAAGCGTAGGACTTCAGGCGATCGTGATGCGTGGTGGCAAGGACGAGCGAGCCACGGCGGCGAAATTCTTCGAGCAGAGCGACGGCGAGGGCTGCGCCTTCCTCGGGAGCTGTGCCGGTTCCCAATTCGTCGACGAGAACGAGTGTTCGCTCGGTAGCGCGCTCGAGCATGCTCTTGAGATTCAACACGTGCGCGGAAAATGTGGAGAGATCGGCGGTGATGGATTGCTCATCGCCGATATCGGCTAGCACTGCGTCGAGAATCGGCAGCTCAGCGCGATCGGCGGCGACGGGAATTCCCGACTGGCCTGCGAGCGCGGAGAGACCTAGCGTTTTCAACGCTACGGTCTTGCCGCCGGTGTTTGGGCCGCTGATGACCATCACGCGGCCGATTGATTCGCTGCCGGTGCCGGTATTTCCGGCGCCGTCGGCTGGGCCGCCGAGAGCGAGAGTGACAGGAACGACGCTGCGGCCTTGCGGCTTCAAAGAGGCTTCGAGCACCGGATTGCGCGCGTTCTTCAGGCGGATCGCGATCTCGGGGATGAATTCGGGGATGGCGCAATCAAATTCGCGCGCGAAGCGGCCGCGGGCGAAGACAGAATCGAATTCGGCGATGCGGGCGGCGGCGAAGGCGAGCGGGCCGCGATCGAGGCGAAGTTGATCCGTGAGCGCGGCGAGAATGCGGGCGATTTCGGCGGCTTCGTCTTCAGCGAGCTGGACGAGGCGATTGTTGAGATCGATGGTCTCGAGCGGCTCGACGAAGACGGTTTGGCCCGTGGCGCTGGCGGCGTGGACTACGCCCGGGACGGCGCGGCGATCGGAGGCGCTGACGGGAATTACGAAGCGGTCGTTGCGGAGCGTGACGTAATCATGGCCCGCCTCGTCGCCGCGGGCGCGGAGGATCGCTTCGAGGGATTTCTGAATTTTTTCGCGGGTTTGGGCGCTGGAGGCGCGGATGCGTTTTAGCGCGGGAGAGGCGTTGTCGCTGATTTCGCCGTTCGGAAGAACAGCTTTGCGGATGCTTGCGGAGAGCTGACGAAAATCGCCGAGGGCTGAGGAGCGTTCGGCCAGGCGCGGGAATTTTGCGGCGTCGCCTTTGAATGTGGCGCGCAGGGCTGCGGCTGTGTCGGCTAGCGATGCGGCATCGAGGAGTTGGGCGGCCGAGAGGACTGAGGCGGGCATTTCGAGCGCGGCCAGCCAGCTTTCGGGATCGGCGAGCGAGCCGAAGCCTAGTTCCGATCCGGCTCGGAGATAGGCGACCGCTTCGAGGATCCATGCGAATTCTTCGGTGAGAGCGGCCGCGTCGGAGCGCGGCGCGAGAGCGAGGATTGCGCGGCGGCCGGGGACGCATGTGGCGCGGCCTGCGACGATTTCGCGGAGGCGGGGGAATTCGAGGAGTTCTTCGGCGCTGCGGCTCATGCGATCAAAATGGCGGAGGATGTGGCGCGTGTCAAGGAGGCGGGCGTGGTTTGCGTGATTGCGGGTGGTGTTTTGATTTCGCGAGGCGATGGTGCAGGCGGGCGCCAGAAAGAACGTCAACGTCGGGCGTCCGGCGCAAAACCCAAAGCCACACCGGGCCGGTGGTGAGCCCCGGCCCCTACGCGGAGCCAGCGCTAAAGCGCTCCTCCCCCGCATAAATGCGGGGGCTGCCACCGAAATGCTCGGATCCGGACAAACGTATAGGAGCGCCCAAGCACTAGCGCGTGACGATGCGAGGTGCGGAGAATTTGGATAGAATACGGCGCGTTTCGCGGCTCGTACTGAATGCTGGCTTAGCCACTTGCTGGAAATTAACGGAGGCTACCGATGAAACGCTTTGTGACCTCACTTGTTGCTCTTCTGGCGGTTCCCACTGCGCTGGCGCAGACGAAGACTGCTGCGCCGCTTAGTTTGGGCGATTTGCATCATCCGATCGCTACTTCCAGTCATGAAGCGCAGCAGAGGTTTGATGAAGGGCTGACGCTGATTTACGGCTTCAATCATGAGGAGGCGCGACGGAAATTTCAGTTGGCTGCGGATCTCGATCCGAAATCGCCAATGCCGCTTTGGGGAATCGCGATGGCGGTGGGGCCTAATTACAACATGGACGTAGACCCGGAGCGCGAAAAGCAGGCCTACGATGCGATTCAAAAGGGGCTGCAGCTTGCCGCCGGCGCGCCGGAGAGCGAGCGCGCTTACGTCGAGGCGCTGGCGAAGCGATTCACGAATGATCCGAAAGCTGATTTGAAGCATCTGGCGGTGAATTATTCGGACGCGATGCGCGAACTGGCGCGCCGATTCCCGGATGATCCTGATGCCGGGGCGCTTTTCGCCGAGAGCATGATGGATTTGAATCCGTGGCACTTGTGGAGCAACGACGGAAAGCCGGCGCCGGGCACCGAGGAAATCGTGGCGACGCTCGAACGCGTGCTGCGGCGCTCGCCGGATCATGTCGGCGCGAATCATTTTTACATTCATGCGCTCGAAGCTTCGCCCTATCCCGAGCGCGCGCTGCCGAGCGCCAAGCGGCTCGAGAACATGGTTCCCGCCGCCGGGCATTTGGTGCACATGCCTTCGCACATTTATGAAAACACGGGCTTCTTCCATTTGGCCGTGATCGTGAACGAGCAAGCCGTCGCGTCCGACCAGGCTTTTCTGGCCACCGCCCCGCCCGGCGGAATGTATGGCGCGATGTACTTCGGCCACAATCTCCACTTCCTCGCGTATGCGGCCATGATGGAAGGAAATTACGGCAAGGCGAAGGACGCGACGGCGCAACTTGATGCGG
>DAITPO010000158.1:0-2910 GCA_036833535.1 Candidatus Acidiferrales bacterium
AGCACGATCGCGCCTTCTGGCACAGCATCCAGAATAATCACTACGCCGTCCCGGAGGGCGAATCGGCCGTCGCACTTGCGCACGAAGTAAGCGGCTACCTCGGCTCGCCCGATCCCGAGCTGCGCGACGATATTGCCTATTCGATTCTCGACGTCTGGATCGTTCGACGGCCGCAACTCTCGCGCGAGGAACTCATCCCGTTCCTCGACGAGTGGACCGCCAATCTGAAAATCGGCCTCGGCGAATCCGGGACCGACTCCGTCCTCAAGCGCTCGTTCTCCGCGCTCGTTCTGTCGTCGCTCGCCGAACGCGAACTGAAAACGCCATTCCTCGGCCCCACGCGCTTCCATGCGCTGCTCAGCGACGCCATCTCGTTCCTAACCAACGAGCGCGATCTCCGTGGCTACGACGCCACCAAAGGTTGGATCCACGCAACAGCCCACACCGCGGATCTCTTGGCCGCGTTAGCCAAAAACGATCTCCTCACCCAAGACGATCAACACGCCATCCTCGCCGCAATCGCCGAGCGCCTGGCCACTGCGCCCACAGTCTATTCCTATGGCGAGCAAGACCGCCTGGCTCAAACCGTGAGCGCCATAGTCACCCGCAAAGATTTCGACACCGGCTATTTCAATCAATGGCTAGCCGGCCTCGACGAAGCCGACAGCAAAGTCTGGACCGCCAAGCCTTTAACTCCAGCAATCCTGGCCACCTATCAAAATCGCACCTACATGCTAGAAAGCCTAATCGCCAGAATGTCCACCGAATCCCTAAATCCGGCAGCCGCGGCAGCCCAAACCAAAGTGGTAGCGATAATCGCGCGCCGCTGACAATACCGTCCGCGCGCATCGCGAGACGGCGATAATTCGTAGCGGCAAGTTTCAGCGGGGCGTCTTACGGGATCGCGATATGCTTCGGGATTAAATCATAGAGGAAAGATGCTGCGGATGCGTTCGATGCTTAGCGAGCGGTCGAGTGTGCTTGAGACGAATAAAAACAAGCCCTCAGCGGCTAAAGCCGTGCAAATTTTGGGCCGACTTCGGCACGACTAAAGTCGTGCCCTGACAAACCCGAGCAGTTTCAATCCAACTACTTTATCTTCGCGTATTCCGCCTTCGCCTGCTGCAGGACGGGCACATCAGAGTCCCCATCCTTCCACAACGCCAGAAAATCCTGATAAGCCGTTCGCGCCTTAGCCGCATCGCCCTGCAACGCATAAGCCCGCCCCAGTCCAAGATGTGCCAGAGCGGCCAACGGAAAATTCCCAATCAAATAACTGTGATCAACGATTTTCTGAAACTCAGCCGCGGCCTCGGCCCCTTTTCCCATCTGCAGGTAAGCCTGCGCTCGCACGTAAATCGTCAGCAATTCTCCGCCAACGCTGATCGAAGGAGACTGACTGCCATAGTCGTACGGCGCCGTCGGCTTCAATATCTCAATCGCCTTAGCTCCATTCTTGCGATCGACGGCCGCCGCGGCCTGTGCAACAGGCATCCAGTAAGAGTTCACCAGTGTGTCCTCAGGGAACCGCTTCTCCAAATCCGCGGCGATCTTTTCGGCCTGGTCCGGCTCTCCGGCCATGCTATCGACGACAGCAGCAAGTATCTGCGTATCGTGATTGGTAGCCAGCGCCAACGCCGAGGTCGCCTGCTCTCGCGCTTGGCTCGCATTCCCGAACACAGCTTCGTGCAGTGCCGCCGCCATTTGCCACAAGGCGGCAGCTTCTTTCTGATCGCTACGCTTGTCAAAGTCTACGGCCCGCTTCGAGAGCTCGCGCCCCTTGGCCAGGCGGCCGTGATACACCGCCGTATCCGATTGAATCGCGTCAAGAAAATCCTCGCCGCCTTGCTTTCCGTTGGCCCAAGTGGCTTGGCGGTCCATCTCCGCGCCATCGCCTTGCAGAAAAGCCAGCCAGTAGGCGTTGGCGTGCAGCACAGGAAGATTTCCGAATTTTGCCACCGCATCCTGATACGCGCTCTTGGCCTCATCGAGCCGGTTCAGAGAAATATAAAATCCCACGGAATTTCCATAAGCAATGGCGCTTTCAGGGGCCAAGCGCATAGATTGCAGAGTGTGGTTGAGCGCCGATTCATAATCGCCGAATGACGCTTCGGCAACTCCCAAATCCACCGGCGGCCGATCATCATGTGGATAGGCCTGCATCCACTGAACGTAAACCTGCTTGGATTTCTCCAGATTGCCGGTACAGAACTGGTAGTAGTCCGCAGAGATTTGAAACTTCTCCCTTTCGCTCACGCGGTCACGAAGTTCGTACGCCTTGGCAATGTAGTCGTTCGACAGCCCGTTCTCCCCGAGATTGGAATACGAAATTCCCAGGAACACGTAAGCGCTCGCAAAATTCGGATCGAGTTCAATGGCGCGCTTGAGATAGGGGATCGCGGCGGCGTCGCTGCTCGTCGTTCGCGCACGCACGCCTTCCGAATAAGCCTTCAATGCCTCCAGCGAAGAAGTGGTCGCTTCCGCCAGCGGCTTGTCGAATTTCTGAATCGTGGTCAGCGACTCGCCCAGCTTCTCGCGCATCGAGGTCGCTACTTTGCTCAGCGCGTCCAGGACGTGATTCTTGTCGCCGGCCTCCGCCTCCACGCTGGCCAACATATCGCCCGTCGAGCAATTCACGGCCTTCAGTACGAGCGAATAGCGGTCGCCAACTTGCGCGATCGCCCCTGAAAGCATCGCCGTGCTCGACGTCCGCTGGCAAATTTCCCGCGCCACCTCCCTGGTGAGACGATCGCCCGGCGGCCGGCCCATCATGTGCAGCGTGTCGCTCACTTTCTGATCGGAAAGAATATTCAGGAAAGGCGACTGTGCCAGTTGCACGGACAGCGCCTGCTTCAGCGTATCGTCAAATGCCGTGTCGCCCGTGCTGTTGCCGAAATCGGCGATCACGAT
>DAITPO010000158.1:3010-7683 GCA_036833535.1 Candidatus Acidiferrales bacterium
TTTCTTTCGCAGGTTCTGCGCCCGCAACGCTGGCTTGCGCAGCAGAGACTCGACTGGTGCTCGCGGCCTCCTCCTCCGTCGTAGCCGCCGCAAAACTGGGTCCCGACCGCCCGCTCTCCGTGTCTCTTTTCAACCGCGACAAATCCGCCCGTATTTCCGCCGCGCCCTGATACCGCAGCTTGCGATCCTTCTCCAGCGCCTTCTCGATAATTCGCTCGAACTCCGCCGGCAGATCTGGATTCAATCGCACGGCCGCCACCGGCACGCGATTCAAAATCGCTTCCGTAATAACGCCGGAGCTTTCTCCGCGGAAAGGCAGTGCTCCAGTGGCCATCTCGTACAGCACCACGCCGTACGAAAACAAATCCGACCGCGCATCCAAATCCTTGGCCCGCACCTGCTCGGGCGACATATACGCCACCGTTCCCAGCGTGCTGCCCGGACTCGTCAGATGTTCGGGAGAAACCGCGTCTGCCGTTTCCTGCCCCGCTGGCCCCGTAGGTGTGGACAGCGTTTTTGCCAGCCCAAAATCCAAAATCTTCGCGTGCCCCCGCGCGGTCACGAAAATATTCGCGGGCTTGATATCGCGATGCACGATCCCGCGCGCGTGCGCAGCATCCAGCGCATCCGCAATTTCGATCCCCAACTCCAGACATTCATCGAGCGGCATCGCCTTCCCGGAAATTCGCCGCTTCAGCGTCTCGCCATCGAGAAACTGCATGGCGATGAATGGACGCCCGTTCGCTTCGCCGATTTCATAAATCGTGCAAATGTTTGGATGATCGAGAGCAGAAGCCGCCTGCGCCTCGCGCTGAAATCGCTCCAACGCCTGGCGATCTCGGACAAGTTCATCAGGGAGGAATTTCAAAGCCACAAAGCGGTGCAGCGTAGTGTCCTCAGCTTTGAACACCACGCCCATTCCGCCGCCACCGAGTTTTTCCAACACCCGGTAGTGCGAAATCATCCGCCCAGAAAGTGAGGAGGAATCAGCCACCGCGTGCATATTATGCAGCAAGTCGCGTCAAGTCAACGCGCAGTAGCGCAGCCACTCCTGGCTGCGCCAACGACTAATTACTAGCCTGCAAGAACCACTCTAGCGCCGAAACCTGCCCGCAGGAGGCGCCATGCGACTCCGATTTGCATCCCGTGCTAACCTGAATCTGGCGTCGGTCGCGCATCATCAAATGCCACCGGCGATTCCGAGGTCACGAGCTCAGCTGCGGTCGCTCGCATTCGGGCGACTTGCTGGCACCTAACCTATACAGATATGTTTAGAAAATGACGCAGCTCATTGAAGGAAGAGAACGGCGCCGCGGTCCAATCGAACAAAAACGAAGCTCGTTTCCAAACCTCGAAGGAAGTCGATGAATTCAATCGAACCACCTACTTTCGACCTGCTCGCCATCGGCGCCGGCCCCACCGGCCTGGCCTGCGCCATCGAAGCCAAGCGCGCCGGCATGCGTTCGTTGGTAATCGACAAAGGCTGCCTCTGCAACTCGATTTACCACTACCCTTCAAACATGGTCTTCTTCACCACGGCTGAACGCCTAGAAATCGGCGATCTTCCGCTCACCTCTGCCGAAACCAAGCCCACCCGCGTAGAAGCGCTCAAGTACTATCGCCGCACCGCCGACCACTACGGCCTCGAGCTGCGTCTCTATGAAACCGTCGAGGGCATAACCGGCCACGATGGCGCCTACGAAGTCTCTACGCGCGACGCCAACGGCCAGCCCCATTCATATAAAGCTCGCAAGATCGTCCTCGCCACGGGTTATTACGATCGCCCCAATCTGATGAATGTGCCGGGTGAAAATCTCCCGCACGTCTCGCACTATTTCACCGATCCACACCCCTACTGGCAGCAAGATGTCGTAGTGGTCGGTGCAAAGAATTCCGCCGCCGAAGCGGCCCTGGAACTTTACCGCGCGGGCGCCCGCGTAACGCTGGTGCATCGCGGCCCCACTCTCGGCGCAACTCTCAAATACTGGGTCAAGCCAGACATCGAAAATCGCATCCGTGCCGCCGAGATTCGCGCGCACTTCAACACAAAAGTCCTGCGCTTCGAACCGGCACAAGTTTTAGTGAGCAACGGCGCGGGAGAGCAGGGAATTCCCGCGACGCAAGTCTTCGCCCTCACCGGCTATCACCCCGATTTCACCTTCCTAGAGAAAATGGGCATCGCTCTCGATCCCGAAACGCGCAAGCCGGTCTGCAATCCAACCACGCTCGAAAGCAACGTCCCAGGAATCTACGTAGCGGGAGTAATCCTCGGCGGAAAATACACAGGCGAAATCTTCATCGAAAATGGCCGCTTCCACGGCAAACAAATCATCTCCGCTCTCACAGGCAAGCCCGGCAATCTAGGCCCGCCTCCCGTCTCGCCCCCCGGCGAATAAGTTCAGAGCCCCCATTGAACAGCGACGTGGTTTATCAGGGCACGGATTCAGCCGTTCCGCAACCCGCGCAGTGTCATTACGGCCTTACAGGCTGCACAAAAAATCAAACCGTTGTCATTTTGAGCGAAGCTAAGAGCTTGTCCCGAGTCTCTCGAGGGAATCTGAACGTCCAATTTGCCGCCGTCCACCAACTTTGCTAAAGTGAAATAGAATGAGCTCGCTACTCACAGAAGTCGGCGCAACGTTCGCTACCTTGGTTAAGGGTTTCAGCGTGACGTTCCGCACCATGTTCCGCAAGCCCACAACGGAGCTCTTTCCCATCGGCCCAACGCAGTTCGAAGCCCGCTACCGCGGCATCCACGTTCTCCACCGCGACGAAAACGGCCTCGAGAAATGCGTAGGCTGCTTCCTGTGCGCCGCAGCCTGTCCCGCCAATTGCATCTACATTGAAGCGGCCGAAAACACCGATGCCAACCGCATCTCCGCGGGCGAACGCTACGCGAAGGTTTACAACATCGATTACTCGCGCTGTATCTTCTGCGGATACTGCGTAGAAGCCTGCCCCACCGACGCCATCACCCACGGCCACGGCTTCGAACTAGCCCCATACAACATCAACGCCCTGATCTACCGCAAGGAACAACTCCTAGAAATCGGCTCCCCGAAAGATTTCCGCGCGGCCCGCACCTCGCCTGCAACTTCAGCAATCTAACACACTGGCTCTTCGCAATCGCTTCTAACCACGCTGAAAGCGCGTTGTTCGTACGAGTCCAAAGCAGCCGATTGCTCGAAGAGCCACGCCTGAGCTCCGCCACTTCCAGTTCCGGAAGCGTAATTAGACCCTCGCAATGAAACCGATGCCAAGTCCTTAGCCGTCATTCCCATCCTCAAGCTCCGCCGAGAATGCCGCTCCCGTCAGCCACCGCTCTACTCCGTCAATCAACCCTACGACGCGGGAAGTTAGTTATGGTTGAAGCTCGGATCGGGGCTGGTGGGTAGAAGGGGGAGATTAGCTGCGGCTTACGAGGCGTTGCTGGCGTGGGGTTGATCTGATGGGTCAGGGGGCGCGAGTGGGTAGGTGGGGGTGAAAAAGGCGATTACGCGGTTGGCGATGCGGAAGCTCACTTCCGTGGCCGCGCAGGCGTTGGCGATGCGCGGAGAGGAGAGCAGAGCTTCGTGCGTGTTCTCGGCGGAGGATGGATGATTCAGAGGACAGGCTGGGTGGAATACGGTGACGGTGGCGGATAGTGTTTGGAAATACGCTGCTTTCAGGATGTCGGCGACGGAGAGCGACCAAATTGAGTAGGGCTCGGGCGCGAGGCAGCTGCTCGCACTGGCCGCCGTAATTCTGCTCGTGTCAGCATTTCGGGCATTTGAAGACGAGCGTGGCGTGGCATCGCGCGCAGAAGGCGACGCCGTCGTACGGCAGGGTCGCCACACCATCCCCTACAAAACCGCGCTCCGATTAACGCTTGAAGAGCGATGCAGCTTTGTTACGGAGGGCCGCGAAGCCGCCCTTCGACTCGCTCTTTGCATCCTTCGACGAAGCCGCACTTATGTTTTGATCCGTGTCGCTCACGTCGTAACGATCGCCGTCGCGCACGCGCTTCTCTTGCACAGCGGCGTCGCACAGCTTTCGGAACTCATGCTGGTCCGCGGCGGGTGCAGGTGTCGGCACCGCCGGCTTCGTGTAGCCGTTCGATGAAAGAGTCGAGACCATCGGCCTCTTCGCCGCTCCGTTCGTATTGCCTGCCGCGTTCGAGGTCTGCTCTACATTCGCGCGTGCCGCTGATTTGTCCACGGTCAACCGTTTCGGAGGCGCCAGGAGCTTCACCATCTGCCCGAGCTTTTCCTGCTTGAACGGCTTGGCCATGCAAATCGTTGCGCCGACAGCGTGCGCGTTGGCGTAATCACTGGGATACGCCGAGCTGGTCACGAGAATCACGTGCACGTGGCGCAGACGCTCGTCGCTCTTGATGAAGGCGCAGATATCAAAGCCTGCCATGCTGTCGCCTTCGACGTCCGCGATCACGACGGCCGGAACATTGGTTGCCAGCATCTCGCGAGCCTTCGAGCCCGTGGCGGCAGTTATGGGGGCGTAACCTTCGCTGCCGAGATAACTGCTCATGGACTCGCGAGCGCGCGAATCGGCTTCCAGAATCAGTACCTTGACTTCTTTCTGTTCCGCCACAACGTCCAGGCCAGGAATGCCTGGCGCGCGTAGCACGTGGGGCTGAAGCTGGCGCCCGCCGGAATCGATGAGCGCTTCATCGGTCA
>DAITPO010000159.1:0-6024 GCA_036833535.1 Candidatus Acidiferrales bacterium
TGACGGGATACATTCCGTTTTCGGCGCGCTTCAGGGCTTCGGCTTTGATTTCGTCAAGGGTGCGCTCGGGGCGTTGCTGGGGGTGGGCGGAAGATGACGTAAAGAGTGAGGCCGCGAGGAAGAGGCATGTTGGAGCGATTGCTGTGCAAACTGCGCGCGAGAGAGACATGTGGGATCTCCTTTGGGCATTCGTGGCCGCGCGCGGAAGTTGAAATTTAAGTTACGCCGAAGAGGGCGCGGCAAGCGGCGCCCCTACGATCTCGTTTTTGAGATGCTGCCGATGACTTGTAATCGCGGCGGTTTGTGCGTCGCAAAACTAAGCGTCAGCACCGCTGTCGCGTTAGAAACTGAACTTCAGGCCGAACTGCGTCGCGCGCGGGCCACCGGAGCCGACGACCGGATTCGAGGCAGCCTTGTCGGGCGTAGCGCAGCCGCAACCGAAGGCGCCAGGCACCGACGGGTCGTTGAAGCCGCCCGTACCGAAACCATTCTGCCCACCGAAGGGATTGGCGAAGTTGGGATGATTGAGAATGTTGAAGAATTCGGCGCGGAATTGCGCGCTGAATCGCTCGCCGAATTTCCACGTTTTCGCCACGGAGAAATCCCAATTCTTGAAACCGGAATCGCGGAAAATGTTGCGTCCCATGGTGCCGAAGCTTCCGATCGACGGAGGAACCATAACCGAGTTGCCTTTCATGTAGCAGCCGAACAGCATGAGAGAAGTCTGCATGCCGGGGGTGCTGGCGGCATTTTGGCAGGCAGTGGGGAAGCTGGCGAGCGGTCCCGGAGCGAAAAATGGAAACGGATTAGGTCCCGACTTGAAATCGCTGGGCTTACCAAAGAAATCCCAGCGCTCGATTCCGGTGCTGGCAATGCGAGACTCTCCGGTGCCGCTAACATCAGTGCCGGAATCCGTGGGTCCCCAGGGCTGGGCGCCGTTGAGAGTCACGATGGTATTGAGCTGCCAGCCCTCCAATAGCTCGGCGAAGGATTTCTTTCCGGGGACGTTGTACGTGCCCGAGAATGTGAAGCGGTGGCGGATGTCGAAGTCGCTGCTGGCGTATTCGAGTTGGGGGTGCGCACTATCCTGAGGAAGGCCAAGACCCTGTCCGAAGTCCCAGTTGGCGCCGACGTCGTCGAGAGCGTGCGCGTAGGTGTAACCGGCGACGAACGTCAGGCCGTGGTAATTGCGCGCAGCGACAGTTGTCTGCAGGGCGTTGTAATTGGATTTGTAAATGTTCGACATTTGATAGATAGAGCCGAGAAAGGGAAAGAACTCAGGATTAGCTGGGTTGTTAAAGGGACGGGCATTCTGCTCTGCTCCAGGATCCGATGCATGGGCAAGAATCGCGGCAGGAGTCCAGCCAGCACCTGTAGTTGGTTGATTGATGTCACGGATGCCAACGAGGTTGGAGCCGTGATCTCCGACGTAGGCCACTTCAACCGAGAGCTTCGCGGTGAGAGCCTGTTGCACGTTCAAGGTCCAGTTGGTGACGTAGGGAGTAGTTATATTGCGATCCATGGAGAAAATGTTGCATGGATTGGCGGCGCAATTAACGGGCGCTGTACCGGAAGGAAAAATCGGGCCGTTGTTGTAATCAGTGACTGAAGGAAACGTAGTGATGTTGCCGACGGCAATGGTACCGTTGCCCGGGAGCACGAAGGAGGCACTCGAGGTGGGAATTGTGCTGATGCCTATCGAGTTGTTGAAAGCAAGAAACGATTCCCAGTTCACGGTTTCATAGATGATACCGCCGCCGGCGCGGATGACCGTCCTGCCGTTCCCGAAGGGATCCCAGGCAAAACCGATGCGGGGCGAGACATTCTTGTGATCACCGTTGTAGGGCGAGCTAATCCCATGACCGACCTGGAGGTCGCCGACGGCGGGGTCGAAGATGCCAAGGAGATTGTGGTCCTCCTTGATTACGCCGTTGTACTCATAGCGCAGGCCCAGATTCACGGTGAGATTTCTCGTGACGCGCCAGTCATCCTGGATGAATCCTGCTTCGGACCAATTGTGAATGTGGCGAGTGGGATCGCCGATGAGGACGCTTGCCACGGCAACTTGGCCGGCAAAGAAATCTTCGAGGGGACTTGACGTGACGAAGTCACCGCCACCGAGGAATTTGAGACGGCCCCGGCCGCCGGCGTAACCACCGCCAGTGAAAGCGTCACGATGGATCTCGCCTCCGAACTTCAACGCGTGTTTTCCGAAGGTGTACGAAATGTGATCGACGAATTGGAATCGTGTGTCGGGTCCTTGCACTTTGGGCCAGACGAAGCCGCCCAGGATCTCCGGTACGTTGAAAGGCAGAATAGTGATGATCGGCAAGCCGCCGTAGAGCGGATTGGTGACGCCCGTATTGATGCCGTATGTGGAAGCGGCGACGTTATGATCGGCCGTAAAAGTGGGTTGGTAGAGGCGATTGTAGCCAAATCTTGCTTCATTGACCCAGCGGGAGCTCTGCGCCCAAGTCCAGTTCACACCGACGACCTGGGCGCGGGTGTGGATCAAGGTCAGCCACTCCGGCTGGGTTTCGCCGGCGTCGTTGGCCGTTCCCGTATTATTTCCGAAGAAGTAGAGACCGCTCAAGGTGTGGCGATCGTTGATGTGGTAATCGATCTTTCCGAGGGCGTTGTCGGTGTTCGCCGTGTTCGGAAGGCTAACGTTGATCAAGCCCGAGCCGGCGGCATTGGTTCCATTGTTGAGCGGGAAACCTTTTCCGTTGCAGCTAACCGGAGGGCCGAGCTGACATCCCGCTAATTGAAGGCTCACAGGACTGATGTCGCTCGCACCTTTCCCGGCCATGAATGCGGCGTGGACATCCGCGATCGCGTCCGGAACACTGAGCGAACAATCGCCCGCGGCGATGAAAGTGCAATTGGGAGTCGCGGGAGTGCTCAACGAAGCCAAAGACGGTGACGCTTCCAAGCCTGAATTGCCTACGCGATAGCGCTGGCCCTCATACCCGCCGAAGAAAAAGAATTTATCCTTCACGACCGGTCCGCCAGCTGTGGCTCCGAATTGCTTCAGGGCGCGCGGAGTCTTTGGCGATCCGACCGTGTTGAAAAAATTTCGGGCATCGAAAATCGTGTCCCGATAGAAGCCATAGGCAGTGCCGTGAATGTCATTCGTGCCTGATTTCAACGCGACGTTGACGATCGCGCCAGGTTTCCAGCCATATTCTGCCGGCGGATTCTCCACGACATTGAATTCCTGGATAGAGTCTACAGGCAGGATTGTCGCCGACTCTCCTACGATGCCTGCGCCATTGATGATGCTCTGTCCGGAAAACGGTTCGCTATTGAAGAGCCCGTCAATGAAGTAGGCATTGTCTTCGGTGCGGACTCCATTGGTGCTGGTGGTGTTGAATCCGCCGCCGGGATAACGAGTGACGCCGGGGCGGAGTTGCAGCAAGTTTTCATAACTGCGACCAGCGAGGGGCAAGTCGTTGATCGTTTCGTTGCTGAGCGTGCCGCCTAGAGTGGAGGAGGTGGTGTTGAGCATGGGGACATCCCCGACGACGGTGATGGTTTCAGCGGCTGCGCCGGGCTGGAGAACGATGTCGATTCGGACGTCTTGCGCAACTTCGACTTGAATATTAAGGCGCTCGACGGTCTTGAAGCCTTTGGCCGTTGCCGCGACTTTGTAAACGCCGGGCTGGAGATCAGGTGCCACGTAGTCGCCTGTCTCGTCGGTGACCAGCGCGCGAGAGATGCCGCGCTGAACGTCCGTGATGGTCACGGATGCGCCGACGATGGCGGCGTCGCTTTGATCGCGCACACTGCCGAGAATCCGGCCGGTGTAACTTTGCGATAACGCCGCGAGGCTGACAGCCAAGAAACAAAATATGGCGGCGAGAGCCCGGGAGAGCGGCTTCAGGCGCGAAATTGCAGCGGAATTCGAGGCAAGATGATGCATTTGACCTCCTCGACGGCGGAATGCCCTATCGATCCCCAATGGTCTGGAGACTCTACCACCTATCGGTCAAACCGTGTCAAGAAATTTCGGGCTGAAATCAACTAAGGTGCACCAGCAAAGAGGGATAGTGGCATATTGACAGGAATGAGGAGTAGCGTGGTATTGTGGTCGGACCTAAAGACCTGCAATTTCAGCCCGCTCGCGCCAAGGTGTAAATTGTCGCCCAGAGCCGGCTGTAGCGCGGGTCCTAGGCGCAAGATTTGCGTGTGATATAGTTGCCCGACCGAGCCGGCGTTTTTCACTGGCGTAGTGGAGTCATATCCATGTACAAAACCGTTCAAGCGTCCCGCCTGTACGAACTAATCGTTCAGCAGATCGAAGAGTCGATCCTAAGTGGCGCCTTGAAAGAGGGAGATCAACTCCCGGCGGAGCGCGACCTTGCGCAGCAATTTGGAGTGAGCCGAACGGCGGTGCGCGAGGCGGTGAAGACGCTGCGCGAGAAGGGACTGGTGGAGGCGTTTCCCGGACGCGGAACGTTTATCACCAATGGAACTTCGCAGGCGATCCGGCAATCGCTGGATTTGATGATCAAGATAGGACAGCCGGACGGATCGATCCACCTTGCCGAGGTGCGGGCAATCCTGGAGCCGGAAATTGCGGCGCTGGCGGCGACGCGGATTGAGGAACAGCATCTGGCCATGATGCGCGAAGCGTATGACGTGATGGAGCGCGCGCTGAAGGATCCTGACGCATACATCGAAGCCGATCTCGATTTTCATCTGGCTCTGGCGGAGGCGGCGGCGAATCCGCTGATTCTCTCCCTGCTGGATTCCATCGTGGGACTTTTGCGCGAGCAACGGCTGGGAATATTCTACGTTGACGGCGGCCCGGAACGCGGGCAGTTCCACCACAAGCGGATTCTGGAAGCCGTCGAGAGCCGCGATGCGGAAAAAGCGCGCGCGACGATGCGAGCCCACCTGCAGCAGGTCAGCGACGATTCGCGCGTTCCCCCGAACGTTCGAAGTCAGGCCAACTCGAAGACGAGTTGAGCGATGGGAGATGCCTCAGGATGCCTAATCTCGGCTTTGTAGGCCTGGGCGTGATGGGCAGTCAGATGGTTGCGCGGCTGCTCGAAAAAGGTCACAGCGTCACCGGATATAACCGCACGCGGGCAAAGGCACAGTGGTTGGTCGAGCGGGGGATGAAGTTCGCAGATTCTCCGCGGGTGGTTTGTGCGGCGGCGGATGTGACATTTTCGATGGTTACGAATTCCGCAGCGCTCGAAGCCATCATGGATGGCGCGGATGGAATTCTCGCGGCGCTCACTCCTGCAAAGATCCTTGTCGATATGAGCACTGTCAGTCCTGCGTTTAGCCGCGGGCTTGCAGCGCGCGTGCGCGAGAAGGGCGCCGACATGGTTGATGCGCCTGTTTCTGGAAGCGTGATCACGCTGCAGGAAGGGAAGCTTTCGGTGATGGTGGGCGGGCGGCGCGAGACTTTTGAGCGCGTCAAGCCGCTGCTGCTGGACATTGGGCCGAAGGTGACCTACGTCGGCGACAACGGGCTGGCGCTTGCCATGAAGATCGCGACGAATTTGAGTCTTGCGGTGCAGATGCTGGCGTTTTGCGAAGGAGTTTTGCTCGCGGAGAAAAGCGGGATCGCGCGGGAGACGGCGGTGGATGTGTTGACGCACAGCGCGATCGCCTCGCCGATGATTCAGTACCGCGGGCCATTCGTGTTGCAACAGCCCGATCCCGCTTGGTTCGACGTGAACATGATGCAGAAAGACATGAACTTGGCGCTGGAGATGGGCCGGCAGCTCAATGTGCCGTTGCCGACGACTGCGGTCGCCAATGAATTTCTGACGGCTGCGCGAGGGATGGGTTTGGCTAAAAAAGATTTTGCCGTGATTTTCGATGTGCTGGCGCAGATGTCGGGAGTGGCTGAATGACGACGGCTGCAAAGCATCCGGCCGGGCATCCGGAAGCTGCCGTGGAGTTGTGGCTGCGGATGTACCGGAAAATGCTGGCGATTCGACTTTTTGAAGAGCAGGTGAGCGAACTTTACAAGCGGGCGCTGATGCCGGGGCTGGCGCATTTGTA
>DAITPO010000159.1:6124-7663 GCA_036833535.1 Candidatus Acidiferrales bacterium
GCAGGGGTTGGCCGACGAAGAATCGTTCGGCCGGATTCGCGCGGAGATTGAGTCGGAGATGAACCACGCTGTCGAATTTGCGATCGCGGCGCCCTACCCGAAGGCGGATGAAGTGAGCCAGGACGTTTATGCCTGAGATTGGGCAGCGGGAAATCACTTTCGCCGAAGCTGTGCGAGAGGCGCTTGCGGAGGAGATGCGGCGCGATTCGCGCGTGTACATTCTCGGCGAGGATGTCGCGGAAGCGGGGACGCCATTCAAGGTGCTGTCAGGGCTCGTGGAGGAATTTGGCAGCGAGCGCGTGGTGGATACGCCGATTTCGGAGGCGGGATTTACGGGCGTGGCCGTCGGCGCGGCGATGACAGGAATGCGGCCGGTGGTGGACATCATGTTCGGCGACTTCGTGACGCTGACCATGGATCAGATGGCGAATCAGGCGGCCAAAGTCCACTACATGTCGGGCGGGAAGTGGAAAGTGCCGATGGTGATGCGCACGACGCTGGGCGCCGCGCGGCGATCGGCGGCGCAACATTCGCAATCGCTGCATGCGTGGTTCAGCCACGTGCCCGGATTGAAAGTTGTACTTCCTTCTACGCCTTACGATGCCAAGGGACTTTTGAAGACGGCGATTCGCGATGAAAATCCCGTGATCTTTTTCGAAGACAAGATGATGTACAAGATGAAGGGCCCGGTGCCCGCGGAGGACTACACGATTCCGTTGGGAGTGGCGGACGTGAAGCGCGAGGGCCGCGACGTGACCATCGTGGCGACGAGCAGCATGGTGCAAGTGGCGCTGGAAGCCGCGAAGATGCTCGATGAGATCGGGATCAGCGCGGAGGTAATCGATCCGCGGACGACCTGGCCGCTCGATGAGCAGACGCTGATTGAATCGGCGAAGAAAACTTCGCGCGCGATTGTGGTGGATGAGGGCTATGCGCGTTACGGAGTGACGGCGGAAATCGCGGCGGTGATCGCCGAGGGCGCTTTTTATAATTTGGATGGACCGGTGCGGCGGATCGGAGCGATGCATGTGCCGATTCCGTTCTCGCCGCCGCTCGAGGATGCGACCGTGCCGAACGAGAATTCGGTATTTGAAGTGGCGCGGGAACTCTGCGGCCGGACCTGATTAACAAAAACGGGAGGCATGCCATGGCGCTGCCGACTTCCGGAACAATGGCGGTGGATTGGGAACAGCGGGTGGATTTTGACCGTCTGCGCACGCAGCGGCTGGCGAAGGCGAAGGGCTTGCTGGCGAAGTCGGAGATGGGCGCGCTGCTGTGCTTCGACATGAACAATGTGCGCTATCTGACCGCGACGCACATCGGCACCTGGGCGCAGGACAAGGCGAACCGGTTTACTCTGCTGCCGCAGAATGATGAACCGATCTTGTGGGATTTCGGATCGGCCGCGCGGCATCATCAACTTCATTGTCCGTGGCTCGGCGAGCGTTCGCGCGCCGGGATTTCGATGCTGCGTGGGGCAATGACGCCGGAAATGGGGCGGGCGGAAGATGTTGCGAAGAAGATTCGGATTGAACTCGA
>DAITPO010000160.1:0-7633 GCA_036833535.1 Candidatus Acidiferrales bacterium
ATTCGCGTGCGGCGCGCGCGATCGTCGGACATTTCGCAATTGGCGCAGTTGGCCGGACAGTTGGGTTATCCGTCGAGCGAGGACGAAATCCGGGGGCGGCTGGCCGGAATTGAAGCTGCGCCGGAGCACGCATTATTTGTCGCCGAGACTGCCGATGGAAAGCTGGCCGGATTTTTAAATGTGTACGTGATGCGGACGATTGATTCGGACGCGCGAACGGAAATCGCGGCGCTGGTTGTGGACGATGCGCATCGCTCGCGGGGAGTGGGCAAGGTGCTTATCGAGCAGGCAGAGGCTTGGGCGCGGGAGAATGGTTGCGCCGCGATCGGCTTGCGCTCGAATGTGATTCGCGAACGGGCCCATCGATTTTACGAGCGGCTGGGTTACGAGCATTACAAGACGCAGAAGACGTTTCGAAAAACATTGTAGACGGCGAGATACGGGGAACGGCAGGCGGCGCCAGAACGGCGCTTCGAATTGAGAGACTAGCAAGTTGTTACGCCCGAGGGCGGAGCAAGCCCCGCCCCTACGAACAGAGAAAGTCCGAGAACGTCGAGCTGAAGCGATAAATCTCCCGCAGAGATTGGGGCTGGCATGAAAGTTACGATCAGCACGGCGAATGCAACTGCTCTGGTTTTTCTCATCGTTTGTTGGTTTGGGTGGGTGTCGACCTTTTTTCTTAAAAAGAAGCAGCCCAAGACAGAAGTGAAGGAAGCGAAGAAAGACCAAGTGTCGCGAGTGGGCATCGGGTTGCAAATGGTCGCGTTTGCCGCGGTTTTTGGGCTGCGGAGAAGGCCGCTCGGGTCGATCGTGCCGATGCCGGATTGGCTCGCATGGGTGGTGGCGGCCTTGCAGATACTGATCGGCGGATTTTCCGTGTGGCTCTCGGCCGCGGCGGTGCGGACGCTGGGGAAGCAGTGGACCTACGTGGCGCGGACGATCGAGGGGCACGAGTTAATCACGCAGGGGCCTTACCGGCTGGTGCGCAATCCGATTTATCTCGCGATGTTTGGGATGATGGTGGCGTTCGGATTGTCACTGACGATCTGGCCCGGTCTCCTGGCCGCGATCGCGATTTTTTTGATCGGAACGATAATTCGCATTCGGAGTGAAGAGAAATTGTTGCGTGCAACCTTCGGCGCGCAGTTTGAAGAGTACGCGCGGCGAGTTCCTGCTTTCCTCCCCGGTTTATTCTGAACACACCAACTTTCGTCGCTATTCTCATATACATCGCAATACGATATAATCGTATTCGGATATGACTCGGACCGATTCCAAACCCCTGAACTTTGAAGCGCTGGCGGATTTTCGCTATGCCATCCGGCGGTATCTGAATTTCAGCGAGCGCAACGCGCGTAAGGCAGGGCTCGAGCCGCAGCAATATCAGGCGCTGCTGGCGATCAAGGGGCTCGAGCCGCTGCAGAGCGCGACGATCGGCGTGCTGGCTGAGCGGCTGCAAATTCAGCATCACAGCGCCGTGGAATTGATGGATCGCCTCGAAAAGCGCGGCATGATTCGCCGCCATCGCAATCAGAGCGACCGGCGAAAAGTGATCGTCGAGCTCACCAAGAGAGGCGAGACGAAATTGAAAAAAGTCTCCCTGCCGCAACGCGACGAACTGCAGAGCGCGGGGCGCCGATTGTTGCGCGCGCTCGAGACATTTATTTCGCACGATGGCGTGAGGCCAAGACCGAAGGCGAAGCGCCGGAAATAGGTTCGCGATTGAGACGGAACCAAGGAGGAAGGCTTGAGTAGCGCAACATCCGGAGCGGCGAAAGCTGTGAAGCCCCCGCAAGCTTACGGATATCGAATTGGATTGATTTCAATTCTGGCCGCCGCGATTGGATGCGCCGCGGGCCTCATCGCATTCGTTTTGTACGACCTCATCGGCCTGTTCACGAATCTCGCGTATTACCACGAGTGGTCGTTCCGCTTTCGCAGCCCGGAACAATCGCATATGGGCTTGTGGGTGATCGTCATTCCGGTGATCGGCGGATTGATCGTCGGATTGATGGCCAAATATGGCTCGGAGAAGATCAAAGGGCATGGGATTCCCGAAGCGATGGAGGCGGTGCTTACGTCGCGCAGCCGCATCGAAGCGAAAGTCGCGGTGCTGAAGCCGCTCTCGGCGGCGATTGCCATCGGAACCGGCGGGCCGTTCGGCGCGGAAGGGCCGATCATTCAAACCGGGGGAGCTTTCGGGTCTCTCATCGGCCAAATCATCGCCACGACGGCGGTAGAAAGAAAAGCGCTGCTCGCAGCGGGAGCCGCGGCGGGCATGGCCGCGACATTCAATACTCCGATTGCGGGCGTGATTCTAGCGATCGAGCTATTACTGTTTGAATTTCGCGCGCGGTCATTTATTCCTCTGGTGATCGCGAGCACGCTGGCGACAAGCGTTCGATACTTGCTGCTCGGCCAGCATTCGATGTTTCAAATCGGCAACGTCGATTTCCGCGTGCCTTACGGATTGCCGTATTACCTGTTGCTGGGATTGATCTGCGGCGCAGCGGCGATCGGCTTCACGAAGCTACTGTACTGGGTGGAAGATTTGTTCGAGCACCTGCCGGTGAACGATTTGTGGCATCCGGCAATCGGGGCGCTGGGATTGGGCATCATCGGTTTTTTCGTGCCGCGCGTGCTGGGCGTGGGCTACGACACGATTTCCGATATTTTGAATAACAGCCTGACGCTGAAATTGCTGATCCTGATCGCGGTGTTCAAATCGCTCGCGCTGGTGATTTCACTCGGCTCCGGAACATCGGGAGGTCTACTGGCGCCGATGTTTATGTCCAGCGCAGCGATGGGCGGCGTCTTCGCGCTGGTGGTGAACCGCATCGTGCCGTCGGCGCATCTTTCGCCGGGCGCGTTTGCGCTGGTGGCCATGGGCGCAGTATTTGGCGCCGCGTCGAGGGCGACGTTCACCTTCATTGTTTTCGCATTCGAGATCACCCACGATTTCAATTCCATCCTGCCGCTGATGCTGGTGTGCGTCATCGCGGACATGATTGCGCTGGAATGGCTACCGAGCTCGATCATGACCGAGAAGCTTTCGCGGCGCGGCTTGAACGTGCATCAGGAATTCGAGGCCGACTTGCTGAAGCAAGCGCGCGTGCGCGACATCATGCGCCAGAACGTGGTGACGATCGAGCCGGAGACGACCGTGCGCGAGATCGGCGATCGCATCGCCAAAGGAAATTTCAGCATGAATCTAACGCGCGGTTTGCCGATTGTGACCGGCGGCGGAGAATTGCAAGGCTTGCTGACACAGAGCGACTTGCTTCGTGCATTGGAGCAGCATCCCGCCGGAGATATTTCGGTGCTGGAGGTGGCCGCGAAGTCGCTGTTAGTCGCGTTTCCAGAAGAAAGCGCGTTCGATGCGCTTTTCCGGATGATTCAAAATGATGTGGGGCGCTTGCCGGTAGTCGATCGCGCTGATCCAAAAAAGCTGGTCGGATTCATAAATCGGTCCAGCGTGCTGAGCGCGTGGACGCGCCAGTTCGAAGAGGAGCACGTGCGCGAGGAAGGATGGATCGGGAAATTCTTTACCATCGCCTCGCAGGACGAATGAACCCGTGCGCCTGTTGCGTCGCGTCCGCACGTGCCGCCCTTAAAGGGCGGCGCTACATTAAAGCCTAAAATCCGCCTCCGCCACCGCCGCCGAATCCGCCGCCGGAGAATCCTCCGCCTCCGCCGAAACCCGATCCTCCCGAGCTGCTGCGCGGCGCCGAAGCGAATGTCGAGCCAGCCGTGTGCGACATCACATTCAAATCGTTCACCAATAGATAAGGATAGAATCCAGCTCCGTAAGGCCCTTGATACCAATTAGGCGGCTGCATGGCGATACCAGAAAACGCCTGCACCCATTTCTTCTCGACCTGCAGCGCCATGGCGTAGGGAAGGAATTTCTCGAAGAGCTCGGGAGTCTTGACGATGCGGTCAAGACGATCGCCCTCCACGCGCCCCAAAAAATCCTCGAATCCAAGAACTTTCTCGAGTGTGCGCGCGCCGGTCATTGTGCGCGCGGGCATGAACCAGCCGAAGCCGCAGATGGCGGCAGCGCTGCCGATGCCGGCGATGAAACAGGAAAGCGGCGCGATGCCGTGTGTCGCGCCGTAAGAAACTCCGAGCGCGACAATAATCATGCCGACCACAACTCCTCCGGCCAAGTAAGACGCGCGAACGCGATCCGGGCGATGCAGATAGTAGCCGTCGGTGACCAGCGTGTCGAAAATACAATCGCGTATCTTGGGCAGATGCACGTAGAAATGATTCTGCAGCTCGGAGAGCTTCACAGTATCGCGCGCCCCATCATCAAAAAGCGCATTGAGCATTTCGAGTTCGTGCGGCCGCGCGTCTTGCCATTGGGTCGCCGGCTTTTTCATGTGAAAGATATATTCCTTGTGATGCAGCAGGCCGAGCAGTTGATCCTGTTCCACCTGCTCGATCATCAGATAGCCTTTCACGGCGAGATCGACGATGGTGGCGGTGATGTCGCGCATGGCGGCAGAGTTATCGACGAGCGTGCCGACTTCGCCGGGCGTCAATTTATCCGGCGGCTCGTACTGCACCGAGATCGGCTGCAGGCGCGGATCGCGGCCACGCGTCCACCACAGCCAGAACATGATGCCGAAAGCGATGAAGGGAAGAATCAGGATCCAGTTGCTGCGCAGGTAGAGCCAGACGAGATCGAGCGCCGTTGGTTCGTGGACCAGGCCCTTGTCCCAGCCAATTACCGCGGTTAGTCCTTCATGAAATCGCAGGGAATGACGCGTGCGAACGGTGATGTGGTTCGCGGCCTCTACACTGTCCGCGTCCTGCGAGTTCGATCCATAGGCCCCGGTGAACGCCAGAGTGCGAATTCCCGTCGCGCCATCCGGCAAATCGATTTCCGCGCTGGCGGCTTGCAGCGGCACGTCCCAGGAATTTCCGGTGATGTTCCAGTAGAGCTCGTCGTGATCCGGAAAGAATCGCAGGCCATCGAGAACGTGATAGTGCAGGACGACGGTGCGCGAGGCGTTCACCGCATCGGGAACATAGATTTTGAATCGCTCGTTGGGGCCCTGGCGGCTCATTTCCAGCTTGAAGCGATTGCCGCTCTCGTCGGTGGCAATAACATCGGTGAGGAACAGCGTGTAATTCAAGCCCTGAGCGGTGGAGTATTCGATCGGAATGGTGCGGTAGATGCCATGCCATTCCCCGATGAAAGTCGCGGAAATGGTTTCGGAAACGTCGAGCGTGCCGTCGCGATTGACGGTGACCAGCGATTCGAAATTCTGAATTTTGAGTTCGCGCGCGGCCGCAGGAAGAGCAAAAGCGAGCGCTGCTAGAAAAATGGCTAGGACGCGGCGCGGCTGTTTGGTCATGGGCGGACGGCTCGGCGATTCTATTTCTGCGGGGCGCCGGCGCCGAAACTCACCTTGGGCGCTTCCCGCTCGGCCGGAGCGGAAATCTCGAAGAACTCGCGCGGCTTGAAATTGAACATGCCGGCGATGATGTTCGACGGGAATTCCTGGATCTTGGTGTTCAGATCGCGGACCACCGCGTTGTAATAGCGGCGCGCGTTCTGAATCGTGTCTTCGAGTTGATTCAGCGTGCCCTGAAGCTGCGTGAAGCTCTCGACGGCGCGCAGTTGCGGGTATGCTTCGGCGAGCGCGAAAACCTGGCGCAGCGCTTGCGTCAACATCCCTTCGGCTTCGGCCTTGGCGGCCGGCCCTTCGGAGCTCATGGCGCGATTGCGCGCGGCGACGACGCCTTCGAGCGTGTCTTTCTCGTGCCCGGCATATCCTTTCACGGTTTCGACGAGATTGGGAATCAAGTCGTAGCGCCGCTTGAGTTGCACATCGATATCGGCCCAGGCGTTGTCGCACTGCACTTTCAGGCGAACCAGCCCGTTGTACATCGCAACCACGACGACAATCAGGAGCAGAACGACTGCTACGAGAATCACAAATGCCATGCGCACCTCCGGCGTTTCGCGAACCGCAGGAAACAGCGAGCAATCAGGTTCGAGCCAAAGGATACGGTGACCCGCGCCAAGAGTAAAGCGCCGCACAGTATCGCCGGCATCCCCGTTTACCCCGAGCCGCGACGGGCCGGCCTCCGGCGAGCACAAACTCTGCTACGGGCAAAACTTACGCGCGGACCGCTGCGGTAAAAGTTCGCCACTCGACAAGCTGCAAGAATGAACCGAAGTAAAGTAGCGCCGGCGTCCCCGCCGGCATCTGGCGAGTGCAAACTCCGCTAGGGGCAAAACTCAAGCGCGGATCACACAATCCAACCAACGCCGCTTGTTTGCTTTTGCGCGCCGCGCACAATCGCGGTTCTCGCCGACTAGCGCGCTCGTAAGATGCCGGCGGGGACGCCGGCGCTACTTATCCGGCAGCCCTTTGGGTGCGGTGAGCGTTGAATCTAGTTTGTTAGCTTCCAGAAACTCAGCCTTGGCGGCTTTGAAATCGCGCTGCCCGATCAGCGCCATGCCCAGATTGTAATGAGCGCGAGCCATGTCGGGTTTGAGGCGAATCGTATCGTGGTAGGCGTCGATCGCCAGCGCGTAATCGCCATGATTGTAAAGCGCGTTGCCCAGATTGAAATGCGCTTCGGCATCATCGGGGCGAAGCTGCAGATATTTGCGGAATGAATTCGCAGCGGAATCGAGATCGCCTTTGGAAGACTGCGCGCTGCCCAGGCTCAAAAGCGCATCAGGATAATCCGGCTTAATGGCCAGCGCTTTCTCGTAGTCGGCGATCGCTTCGTCGAATTTATTCTGGCGAAAGTAGGCGTTCGCCAGGCCGTAAAGCGCGTCGGGATCATCCGGGTGCAGCGCCAATTCCTTTTCATAACTGGCCGCAGCTTCGGGATAGCGGCCGAGCTGATAGTAAGCGCTGGCAAGGCTGAAATCGGCGTCCGGCTGATTGGGTTTGATTTGCAGCGTCTTCTCGAAACTGGTTACCGCATCTTCGTAATGTCCCTGTGCGAACTGCAGTTGGCCGAGTTGATGCCAGGCGATCGCGTCGCCCGGATAGTCTTCCACCGTTCGTTCGTAGGCGGCGCGCGCCTCATCGTTGCGGCCCGCTTCGCGCAGGGCGCTGGCTAGATTCGTCTGAATGTCTCTGGCCTTGGGATGAAGTGCCAGCGCTTTTTGATAAAGATCGATGGCGGCGTCCGGTTGGTGAGTGTGCTGGAGCGCCACGCCGAGATTATTCATGGCATCCACGTAGTTGGGGCGAAGTTCCAGGGCGCGGCGATAAGCGGCAATCGCGTCGGCGGTTTTTCCGCTGTTCATCAGCGCGACGCCCAGACCGTTATAGGCTTCCGGAAAATCGGCGCGCAGATCGATCGCTTTCTGGTAGGCCGTGGCCGCGTCTTCATTTTTTCGCTGATGCAGATAGGCGAGGCCGAGATTGGAATACGCCACGGCGTCTCGCGGCCTGAGACCTAAGGACTTTTGAAGATCGGCGACCGCCTCGTCATCGCCGCCCTTGGATTCCAGGGCCAGAGCGAGATTGTCGAGCGCCTCGGGAAAATTCGGGAGACGCTCAAGGGCTTGGCGGTATTTGGCGATGGCTTCGTCAACTTTCCCGTTTTGATAGAGCTGCATGCCTTCGGTGTTGAGCTGGACGGCCTTGGCGTC
>DAITPO010000161.1:0-7219 GCA_036833535.1 Candidatus Acidiferrales bacterium
GGACGCGCACCTCAGCGCAGAGCGCGACTGTGACGGTGGATGGAATTGCGGCGCGAATTGAGGGGGACATTGTTACGGAGAGCCAGCTCAACGAACTGGCGGGATTTCAGAAGCTGGTGGAGGGCAAGGCGGGGAACCGGGCGGATTTGCTGCGCGAGTTGACGGACCAGTGGATTGTAAATGCGGAGGCCCAGACCGCGCGATTCGGGCGGCCGAAGGCTGAGGACGTGACGCAGGCCTTCGACGACTTGGCGAAGCGGTTTGCTTCGGGGGATGCGTTTCAGAAGGCGATCGTAGACGCGGGACTTACGGAATCGGCGGTGCGGCGCCAGCTTGAATTGCAGATTTTCCTCTCGCGATTTCTGGACTACAAATTCCGTCCCGCGGCGCAGGTGAGCGAAAGTGAGGTTCAGGAATACTACAACGGCGAATTCACCAAACTGGCGCAGGCGCGGGGCGAGCAAGTGCCGCCGCTCGATGATGTACACGCGGATATTCGCCGGTTATTGACCGAGAAAATCATCAATCAGCGAGCAGAAAAGTGGCTGGATGAAACGCGGCCGCGGCTGCGAGTGGAAGTCTTCGCGGCGCCGGAAAAATCATGAAGCTGCGCTGGAAACATTTCTTTCATGTGGCGTGGATAACGGCGCTGATCATCGCCGTGGTGCTGCTTTTCATTTGGGATACGGGGCTTGCGAACCTCTGGCTTCGGCGTTACGCGGTGGGGCAGATCGAGAAAGCGACCGGAGCGCGTGTAGAGTTGGGTACGTTCCGGTTGCAGCTCTGGGGATTGCACTTGGAGCTGGACAATTTGACGCTGCACGGGCTGGAAGATCGGGGAATGCCGCCGCTGTTTCATGCGGACAAAATTCGAGCGACGGTGAGGATCGTTTCCTTCTTCAGCCGGAAATATGCGCTGGATGAATTGATTTTGGACAAGCCGGAAGCGGGGATCCGCTTCGGGACGGACGGAAAGAGCAACGTGCCTTCTCCGGCGCATGCGAAAGGGGCGCCGAAGCCATGGCGCGAACAGCTTTTCGATCTGCAGATCGGCAGGCTGCAGATTAATGATGGGACAATTTTTTATAACGATGCACAGGCGCCGCTGGCGGCGGAAGGCGCCAATTTCGAATTCGTGATGAATTACGAGGCTATGGTTCCGGGGAAGGACACGTACGCGGGGAAATTGAGCTGGGAGAAAGTGGAGTTTGCGGCGAAGAGATACATTCCGTTCCGCTCGGATGTGGCGGCGAAATTCACGCTCGCGCGCGAGGGATTCTCGCTTGACGAATTGAAATGGAAGTTGCCCCATTCGGAGGTGGACCTGCGGGCGGAGACCGCCAGCTTCGCGAGCAATGATTGGAATTTGCGTTACCGCGGACGATTGGCGCTCGAGGACTTGCGCACGATTTTCCGGAAGCCGACGACGCCGGATGCGGATGTGGAATTTGCCGGAACGGCGAACGTGTCGAATGGCGAATGGATCGGATCGGGGCATTTCGACGGGAAGAAAGTGGATTTGCCGTACGTGTGGTTCCATGCGGACGACATGGAGGCCTGGGGCGATTACGAAATTACGCCGCAGGAATTGATTGTGCCGCAACTGCATGCGAAGGCGCTGGGAGGGACGCTCGAGGGCCGGCTGACGATGCAATTCAAGAACGTGGCGTTCCGCGTGGAATCGAAACTGCGGGGGATGAGTTTGGCGCAGGTATTTGCGGCGCTCGAGAATCCAAATTTTCCGGTGCAGGAATTGGAGTGGGACGCCGCGTTGGATGCGGACGCGGTGAATACTTGGAACGGCGGCTTCGAACATTTCGAAACGAAGGGCCTGATGCACTGGACGGACCCGCCGCAGCTCGCGCCGGGGAAAATTCCGGCGAACGCGAAGATTGATTTCGATTACGCGCAGGATTTGCTGAGCGTGATGGTGAAGCAGAGCGAGATTTCGACGCCGATGAGCCGCCTGACGATGGATGGTCCGCTCGGCGGAAAGGATTCGGGGCTCGAGGTGACGTTTCACACCGACGATTTGCGGCCGTGGGATGAATTTATCGGCGCGATTCGCGGCAAGGAGTCGGGCGCACATTCAATTTCGGGCGCGGCGGATTGGAAAGGGCGTGTGCTGGGGCCGCTGGTGGGGCCGACATTTGCGGGGAATCTGCGCGTCGCGAAGCCGGGCTACGACAATATTTCTTGGGACGAGATGACGGCCGACATGGATTACTCGCCGGATGATTTGCAGCTCACGAATTTGACGCTGAAGCGCGGGCATTCATCGGCGACCGGCGAGTTGCGGCTTACGCTCGATGGCGATTTTGGGTTTTTGCCCAGCAGCCCGTGGGGCGCGAGAGTGGAGTTTACGCGCAATCCGCTGGAGGATTTGCAGGCGTTTGCCGGGACGCATTTACCTGTGAACGGCGTGCTCTCGGGGCAATTTACGGGAGCCGGGACGCGAGCCGAGCCAACGTTTGATGGCGACGTAACGCTTGAGCAGATCGAGGCGTGGGGCGTGAAGTTCGACCGGCTCACGGGGCAACTGCACGTGCGCAGCGACCAGATTCAGTTTGCGAAGGCGCAGCTTTCGCAGGGAGCGACGGGACGAATCACGGGCGAGGTTTCCTACAAGCCGGACGAGAAAGAGATTGCATTTGCGCTGAACGGAGAAGGGCTCGCGCTGGAAAATATTCCGGCGCTGCAGACGCGGCTGGTGCCGGTGGGCGGAACGCTGGGATTCGACGCGCATGGGCAGGGGCCGGTGACGGCGCCGCAGGGCGAGGCGGCGCTGCGATTCGAGGGCGTGAAATTTGGCGCGGAGGCGGAGGGGAATCTCGAAGCGCATGTTGTTGCGGATGGACGGCAATTGCATCTGGAGTTGGCGTCGCAGATGGGAAGCGGAAGCTTGCATGGAGATTTCGATCTCGGGCTGGGCGGGAATTATCCGTTGAGTGGAAGTGCGACGGCTGCGAATTTCGATCTCGATCCGCTGCTGGGCCAAGGGGCGCGAGCGAAGGGATTGACGGGACATACGAGCGTAAGCGGCAAATTTGTCGTGGCGGGAGGATTGGCGGATTTCGGATCGCTTTCCGTGGACGCGGATATTTCCACGATTGCGCTCGATTACGAATTTGTGAGTTTGCGGAATGAGGGGCCGGTGAAAATTGTGTTCCGGCGGAAGCAAGTCTCGGTGGCGCAGGCGAATTTGCGCGGGACGGATTCGGATTTTCACATTTCGGGTTCGGCGCGATTCGATGGGACGCGGCCGATCAACATGGACGTGACCGGAAAAGTAAACCTGCAACTGCTAGCGGGAATTTTGCCGGATTTGAATGCGCGCGGCGGAGCGGATGTGCGCGTGGTGGTTGAGGGAACGATGTCGACGCCGCTGATTACGGGGCGCGTGGGGCTCACCGATGTTGCGGCGAACTATGATGACTTTCCGACGGGATTGAGCCATATGAACGGGGACATCGTGTTCGACCGCAGCCGGGCGATTTTTGACAATATGCACGCGCAATCGGGCGGCGGGGATTTGACATTGAGCGGATCGTTGAGCTACGGCGACGGGCCGCTGCGCTATCAGCTTGATGCGGTGGCGCCGCAGGTGCGGATTCGTTATCCGGTGGGAATGAGCTGGATGGTGGGCGGAACTTTGCATTTGGCGGGCGGGACAGATGGAGCGATTTTGTCGGGGAGCGTGCAGGTGAGCCGGCTGCTTTTTGCCGAGGGCGTGGACATGGCTACGCTTTTGACCGCGTCACAGGGCAGTGTGCAGGGGCCGGCGACTACTTCAGCTTATTTGCGGAATTTGCAATTCGATCTCGAGGGGACTACGGCGCCGAATGCGCGCATGCAATGGAGCGGGGCGCAGGTGGAAGTCGAGGGCACCGTGCGTTTGCGCGGGACTTGGGATCGGCCGATTTTGCTGGGGAATGTGCATTTGCTGAATGGCGAGATGACTTTTCGCGGGAATAAATATGAGCTTTCGCGCGGGGATATTATTTTTTCGAATCCGTTCCGCCTCGATCCGATTTTGAATGTCGAGGCGACCACTACCATCAGCCAGTATGAGATCACTTTGGATTTTACCGGTGCGGCGAGCAATCTTTCGCTTTCATATCGCTCCGATCCGCCGCTGCCGGATAGCGATATCGTTGCGCTGCTGGCGCTCGGGAGCACGGGAACGGAGAGCGCGCTGCGATCTTCTTCGGCGAACACTACGCAGGGGTATGGCGCGACGGCGCTGCTTTCCGAGGCGATTTCCAGCGAGTTGGGCGGGAAAATTCAGAGATTGTTCGGGATTTCGCGCTTTCGCGTCGATCCATTTTTGGCGGGGACGGCTTCGGAGCAGAACGCTGCGGCGCGCGTGACGATTGAGGAGCAGCTCGGGAAGGCTTTGACGATTACTTACAGCACCAATGCGGCTTCGCAGCAGGAGCAGGTGATTCAGGTGGAGTATGCAGTGCGGCGGGATATTTCCATCATCGCGCTGCGGGATATCAACGGCACGTTCAGCTTGAGCGTGGAATTCACGAAACATTTCAAATAGTCAATAGCCCTTGCAAAGGATTAGGTCGGCAGCCTTTTCGTTTTCAATGACAACCATCCAGGGGCTGTCCCGCAGAAAAACTACATTTTCTCGTTTGACGTGCGCTTCCCCAACACCGCCCGGGGTTGAGTAGCAGTCGCGAAGATAGGGCGTTTCCTCATCTAAAGTTCGAATGTAGCCGAAACGGTTTTTCAGTTGCTCTCTGGTCAGACCCTGTACTTGCTTCTCGCGCGACCCATCGTGAGTCATTGCCCCCAAAGCGGAATCGAGATTCATGTTGTTATTTAGTCCGAGCTTCCACAGCACGTAGTAAATGTTCTTGGGATCCGATGCGTCGGTATAGGTCCCCATCCAAGCGACAAGGATTGCAACTGTTAAAACCAAACCGACTCCCACAAAGAACGCTGCAAACGCGCTCCTTCGAAGCCATCTCTTCTTATTTGCCGGATCCATTTGAGCCGCCTTAAATGAAAACAGTATAGGTTCCCGGGGCGTCAGGTAGTTAAGCGCAACCGCAGATTCTGATCACTCCGGAAAGACCACTAGGAATTCGGGGGCTAGGCGGACGTGCCAGGGGAGGGGTGCGTCTTTGAAGCGTTGATATTTTTCTTTGAAGACTTCGGCTTGGAAATCGGCGTGGTCGTTGGCGGCTGGCGCGGTGTGGAGTTTCAGATAGAGCGTGATGCGGAACGGGGTTTCGCTCGCGCCGATGGGCCAGCAGGGGAAAACGTTGTCGGCGGCATCGGTAGAACCGGAATTGTGACTTTCGACGAAATCGATTTGATGCGCGCGGATGCCTATTTGCGTGGCGGGGCGAGCGATTGTCTGCGTGACGCGCAGGCGGCAGCGCCAATCTGTCGCCTCGATTTCGTTTGTGGAAATGTTGCGGGCGGCGCTGAAATTTTTGCAGCCGGTCAGGCGGGCTACTTCGACCGTTGGTGGATGGCGGAAGATTTCTTCTTTGGGGCCGAAGGCGGAGGCTTGGCCGCGCGAGAGGACGAGGAGATCGGAGCCGAGGCGGTAGGCTTCCTCGATATTGTGCGTGACGAGCAGAGCGGCGCCGCGGTAGGCGCTCAGCGTGTCGAGGAGCTGGTGCTCGATTTGCGAGCGGAGGTGCGTGTCGAGCGCGGAGAGCGGCTCGTCGAGAAGGAGCGCTTCGGGAGCGATGGCTAGCGCGCGGGCCAGGGCCGCGCGTTGTTGCTCGCCGCCGGAGAGTTCGCGCGGGCGGCGATTTTCTAGGCCTTCGAGATGAAGAGCGCTGATTTGTTCGCGCGTGCGCGTCAGGCGGTCGTAGGGCGCGATGCGATCGAGGCCGAAGGCGACATTTTCCGCGACCGTGAGATGCGGGAAGAGCGCGTAGCTCTGGAAGAGCAGGCCGACGCGGCGATCGCGGCTGGGGACATTGATATTTTTCGCGGAATCGAAGAGCACGCGATCGTTCAGCGCGATGCGGCCGCTGTCCGGTCGCTCGAGGCCGGCGATGCAGCGCAGCGTCATCGTCTTGCCCGCGCCCGACGGGCCGAGGACGGCGAGGGTCTTCGCGCCAGTCGCGAATGCGACCGAGAGCGTGTAAGCCGGGAGGCGCTTTTCGATTTGGACTTCGAGCGCCATCTCAACCACGCCCGAACTGCGCGCGCGAGGCGGATTGTGCGCGCGTCCAATAATAGAGGCCGAAAAGAACGGCGAGAGAGATGGCGACATCGATGACGGACCAAATGATCGCGCGCCTCATGTCGCCCGCTTCGACCGCGAAATAAATGGCCAGAGGAATCGTTTCGGTGCGGCCGGGGATATCCCCTGCAAGCATGAGCGTGGCGCCAAATTCACCTAGCGCCCGCGCGAAAGAAAGAATCGTGCCGGCAAGAAGCCCCGGCGCAGCAAGCGGCACGACAATGCGGCGAAAAACACGCCATTCGGAAGCCCCAAGCGTGCGCGCAGCTTGCAGCAGCGGCGTATCCACCTGCGAGATGGCCGCCCGCGCGGTGAGATACATCAGCGGAAACGAAACCACAGCCGCAGCAATCACAGTGGCGGGCCAGGAGAAAACAACAGTCATGCCGATGCGCAAAAAAAGCCGGCCAAGCGGACCGTGGCGGCCGAACAGCAGCAGAAGAAGAAAGCCGACGACAGTCGGCGGCAAGACAAGCGGGAGCAGGGCGACGCCGTCGAAGATGGCGAACGCCGAGCCACTGCGCCGTTCGCGCCAGAACGCCGTGGCGACGCCGAGGACCATCGTGATGGCAGTCGCGACGATGCTCGTCGCGAGCGAAATCCAGACTGGCGAGAGATCAGAGAACATAGCTGGAGATCAGTGCGCTCATCGCTCCGCGCTAGCGTGTGGAGCGCGGCACATCGTAGCGCAGCCAGCGGAAACGCGTCACGGATGAAATTATGCGAAGAAGCCTCCGAGCAGAAATCGCCGAGGATCGTGGCAAACGCGCGAACCTTAACGCCAGCGGCTTGCCGACAATTTTCATTCGGAGTGACGACGCGGAAATACGCCGGCTGGCAGCCGGCGCTACGAAAAAATTGGGCCGCGTTTCTCGCGGTAGGCGGTTAGGGCTTCTTGGTGATCGGGGGAATTCAGGGCTATGGATTGGCGGCGGAGGTATTCTTCGAAGAATTGGCCGTGGGGCATGTCGAACGGTAGGTTTAGCATCATTTTGGATT
>DAITPO010000162.1:0-7189 GCA_036833535.1 Candidatus Acidiferrales bacterium
AACTCTCTCACGACACTGGCGAATGGCTACCGTGGCTGGGCCGCGTTCGCTTTCTTGTAATCACTTCGCTGGTTGCGTTGGTGCTATTCGTCCGCGACGTAACCCATCTGGCCCTGCCCACGAAGTTCTTCGCGCCGACCGTCGTCCTCTGGTATTCCCTGGCCATTTTCTTCGTGATTCTTCTGCGCTGGATGCCTCGCGCCGCCTGGCACGCGCCGCTTCAAGTGTCCTGCGACGCCATCATGATTTCGGCCGTCGTTTACGCCACCGGCGCGCACGATAGCTACTTCACGTCGCTCTATCTGCTCATCGTCCTGATGGGCTCCATCCTGTTTTCGCGCCGCGGTGCCATCCTGACTGCGGCCGGAAGCTTTATCTTGCTCGGCGCCGTCGTCGAGTTGGCCTATTACGATGTGATTCCGCGAAACTCTTCCTCGGTGCTCAGCCCGCGCGGATTGGAATTCTGGCTGTCGACGAACCTCATGGCATTCGTCGGCGTCGCCTATCTCGGTTCGGTGTTATCCGCCTCGCTGCGCCACAAAGGCGTGGAGCTTGAGGAAAAGCGCGAACAGTTGAAGGACCTGCAAGCCTTCAATGAAGACATCATCCGCTCCATGCGCGGCGGCTTGCTCACCATCGATCTCGAAGGACGCATCGTGCTGATGAACCGCGCCGGCGCCGAAATTACCGGGCGCGGAGACGGTCCGAATCGCGCCGCGCATGTGCGCGATGTTTTCCCGGGATTCTGGCCCATCGAAATGGATGAGCGCGGAACGCCCCTCGCACTGCGCAAGGAAGTCGAATGCCGCACGCCGTACGGCGTAGTGCGCTTCCTCGGAATTTCCATCTCTCCGCTGCGCACTGGGCAGAATCAATTGAGCGGGTATGTTTTCAATTTCCAGGATTTGACGGAGCTCAAGCGCCTGGAGCACGAAGTTGCGGTGCAGGACCGCATGGCCGCCTTGGGGCGTCTCTCCGCCGCCATCGCCCACGAAATCCGCCAGCCGCTCTCGGCCATGACCGGCGCGCTGAAATCTCTCTCGCGTCTCGCTCCTCTCGAGGATGACGATCAACGCCTGGTACAGATCGTCGCGCGTGAATCGCAGCGCCTCAATCAGATCATCACCGACTTCCTGGAATACTCCCGCGAGAAGAATTACGAATTCAGCGATCACAACGTCGTGGCCTTGCTCGACGAAACCCTGATGCTCTTCGAGCACCAGCCGGAGTTCAGCAAGAACTATCGCATTGAGCGGCGCTTCGCCTCCACCGCCGTCCGCGCCCGCGTGGACCGTAATCGTATCAAGCAGGTCTTCTGGAATTTGTTGAACAATGCCGTGCGCGCCATGCCCGATGGCGGCACCATCACCATCAATCTCGAAGCGGAAGCCGTGTGGCTGCGCATCTCCATTCGCGACACGGGCATCGGAATCGATCCCTCTGAGGCCGCCAGAATTTTCGAGCCCTTCCAATCCAGTTTTGCCGAAGGAACCGGACTGGGCCTAGCCATCGTCTATCAAGTCGTCCAGGCTCACGGAGGCCGCATTCATCTCAATTCCGAAAAAGGCCAGGGCGCTGAATTTACGATTGAGCTGCCGAAAATGGGCCGCGGGCGCCGCAAGCCCAATTCCGCGCCACAAACTGAGTCTGAACCGGCCGTCGAAGCCGTGAGGCAGGGCTAAGTCATGGCTCACGTTCTGGTGGTTGACGACGAACGATCCATCTGCGAGCTCCTCGAAATCACCTTTCGAAAAGACGGGCATCGCGTCGAGCTGGCTTCCAGCGGCGAGCAGGCCAAGCGCCGCCTGGAAACTCAGCTTTTTGACATCATCGTCTCCGATATCAATATGCGCGACATGAGCGGCGTGGACTTGCTCCGCTTTGCCCGCGAAGTTTCTCCAGAGACCGTCTTCATCTTGATTACCGGTGTTCCCACGCTCTCCACGGCAATCGATGCCGTCAATTTCGGCGCCGACCGCTACGTCATCAAAGGCGACACTCTCGTCGATGAATTGCGCCAGGCAGTCGCGAAGATTTCCGAGAACATTGAACTGAAGAAAGAGACCGGCATTCTCCGGCGCGAGATCCGCCGTCTTACGGGCCTCGACCACATCATCGGAACCAGCCCGAAGATGCGTGAAATCTTTGAGCTGATTCAGACCATCGCGCCACAGTCCAGCCGCGTGCTCATCACCGGCGAAAGCGGCACGGGAAAAGAGCTCGTCGCACGCGCCATCCACGAGAATAGCGCGCGCTCCAAGAAGCCCTTCATCACCATCAATTGCGGAGCATTCCCCGAGACGCTCCTCGAGTCCGAGCTGTTTGGCTATATGAAGGGTGCCTTTACCGGCGCCGGCGAGAATCGCCGCGGACTCTTTCAAGCTGCCGATGGCGGAACGCTTTTCATGGACGAGATCGGAAATATGAGCCTCACCATGCAGGTGAAGCTCTACCGCGTGCTCCAGGAAGGCAAGGTCAGGCCGCTCGGCAGCACGGCGGAAGAAGATGTCGACGTCCGCGTAATCGCCGCCACCAACAAGGATTTCGAGAAAGAGATCGCCGAAGGGCGTTTCCGCGAGGACTTGTATTACCGGCTGAGCGTGATTCCCATCCATCTGCCGCCTCTTCGCGAGCGGCGCGAGGACATTCCGCTTTTGGCACGTTCCTTCCTGGATCGCTACCGGAAATCCATGTCCAAGTCCGTCGAAGCCATCGAGCCAAAGGCTATGGAGAGATTGGAAACTTACGACTGGCCGGGAAACGTCCGCGAATTAGAGAATACGATTGAACGCGCTGTAGCCCTGGAAACCGGCCGCTGGATCACCATGGAAGGCCTCCCCGAGCGCATCACCCGCTATTATCAAGAACATCGGCCCGATCTAAAGACCGCTTCCCGGGAGCTCTTGGTACCGGAGGGTGGCCTCGACTTGGAACAGAAGATCGGTGAAATCGAGCGCGCCTACCTTCTTGCCGCGCTGGAATGCACGGGCGGAGTTCGCGTCCGCGCTTCCGAGCTTCTCAAGATGAGCTACCGCTCATTCCGTCACTACGCCAAGAAGCACGGCGTCTAGCCCTCCTGCTTTGTCGCCATCTCATGCTTCTTCCCATTCAGCCGATTCTTCAGAGGGCGCTGCGACTGCCCGGCAATGCGTCCAGTGAGTCTCGAATTCGCGAAAACGCCGGGGATGGACCGGGGATGTCGACTGGCGAGCGAATCTGCCCTGCAAGGTCAGGACGGGGCGACGGAAAATGTCAACTTCCGGGCCGGACGCGCCGTTTCGGGAACGAGCGCTGGCGGCGGATGGTGATCGATAACATGTAAGCCGATGAAACGAAACGATATATGGAATCACGACCGAGTACTGGAACTAGGACTACTTCTGGCAGCACAGTTGCAAACTATAGCTGCGGCACCCCCGCCAGGGAGCCCGAAGAGTTCCTTTTGCCGTCCAAATCCTAAGGAGAGAAGATGAAGAAGAGTCAGAAGGGTTTCTCGCTGATCGAGCTTTTGATCGTCGTGGCGATCATTTTGATCATCGCGGCGATTGCTATTCCGAACCTCTTGAAGGCCCGCATCGCGGCCAACGAGTCTTCGGCGGTCGGCACGCTGCGCACCATGAACACTGCAGCGGTGACCTACCAGTCCACCTATAACAACGGTTTCCCGCCAGACTTTGCCCACTTCGGTGGCGCGCCTCCGGGAACCTGCGATTTGTCGAACTTGTTGGACACAACCTTGACCACCACTGGCCAGAAGAGCGGCTACACGGTCACCTACACCGGGTTGCAGATTTTGAAGACGGCAGCCACGGGTTGCGCCAACGCCGGCGCCAGCACCTACGTTTCGAACGCGGTGCCGGTCACGGTGAACGCAACGGGTAACCGCACGTTCTGCAGCGACGAATCCGGCGTGATCCACGTGGATCCGACGGGCGGCGCGGCGCAGGGCACCGACACCGCCTGCGAAGCTCTCTCGGCTCTGCAGTAAATATTTAGCAGTCCCACTTTGCGAAGGGGAGAAAGATCATTCTTTCTCCCCTTTTCGCATTTCTGGCCAAAATATGCAGCTAGGTGGCAGCACCGCCAATCGAGCCCGAAAGCCTTTGCAGTTAGGTGGCAGCCCCCGCATTTATGCGGGGGAGGAGCGCTTCGGCGCTCCGAAAAAGCGTCGCGAACCACGGATTCGCTCTAGCGCCGGGCACTTCGGAGCGAGTCCGTCAAGCAGCTTTACATGCAAGCACGGACCTGCAAGTCTTATCTCGAACGTAGGACACTACCCGTTCTTTCCATGCCTTGCGGACGCATCGCTGGACTGCCATACTAGCAGTGGTTTTCCGAGCGGCAGAGCCGCAGTCCACCCGGCCGCCCAGTTTCTGCCGCATGGCTCGAACGGTGTGATTTACTCCCAGCGGAGCTCATGCGGGTCTCAACTACGCGCGAATCTGCGAGGCACCGCCAGACTGGCATCCTAGGTACGGGCACAGACCGATTCCGTTTCCTAGATTCTCCTGAGCAACGGAACTCTCGCGAGAGAGATCAAACAGTCGGTCATATAAAGCAATTTCGGTCGACAAAAATTGTCACTTTCGCAGGACGTTTCAAACTGGGATGTCGCTCGCGATACTTATTTGGTTTGTAGAATCTTCGTATATCGCTGATATGGAAAGACTTATTGGAACCGGGCATCACAGCCACGGAGAAGCGGGCTCGTGGCAACGCGCTTGCACTTAACTCAGGCATGACGCCAGCGAGTCAGCCCCCGAGAGCTATAGCTGGATGCTCAAGCAGGAATTTACAAGGAGAGAAGATGAAGAAGAGTCAGAAGGGTTTCTCGCTGATCGAGCTTTTGATCGTCGTGGCGATCATTTTGATCATCGCGGCGATTGCTATTCCGAACCTCTTGAAGGCCCGCATTGCGGCTAACGAGGCTTCGGCGGTCGGCACGCTGCGCACCATGAACACCGCAGCGGTAACGTATCAGTCCACGTATAACAACGGCTTTCCGCCGGACTTCGCCCACTTCGGTGGCCCACCTCCGGGAAGCTGCGATTTGTCGAACTTGTTGGACACAACTTTGACCACCACTGGCCAGAAGAGCGGCTACACGGTCACCTTCACCGGGTTGCAGATTCTAAAGGTAGCAGCCACGGGTTGCGCCAACGCCGGCGCCAGCACCTACGTATCGAACGCGGTGCCGGTCACGGTGAACGCAACGGGTAACCGCACGTTCTGCAGCGACGAATCCGGCGTGATCCACGTGGATCCGGCGGGCGGCGCAGCGCAGGGCACTGACACAGCTTGCGAAGCACTCGCTTCGCTCCAGTAGTTATTACTCCGCGACGGGGAGAGAGCCTGGGCTCTCTCCCCATTCGCGTCTTAGCAAGGGAAACACCGCGAGGATTCTGATGGTCACTCAAGTTCAACTCGGCGAAGACGCTCAAGCGCATCGAACTGCATCGGGATTCTCTTTGATCGAGCTGCTCATTGTTGTCGCCATCATCCTGATCATCGCAGCCATCGCCATCCCCAATCTCTTGAAGGCGCGCATGTCGGCCAACGAAGCCTCCGCGGCCGAGAACCTGCGCACCATCACCACCGCGGCCGTGGTCTATAATTCCACCTGGAATAATGGTTTTCCGCCGGACATGGGAACTTTCGGAGGTCCGGGCGGCAATTCTTCCACTTGCGATTTCGCCCAACTCGTCGATCCCACGCTGACCACCGCGCCGTTTCAGAAGAGCGGCTATCAATATAGCTACACGGTCACGGGTCCTCCCGCGATCGTGGCTCCCACGTGCTCGAAGCCGGGCTATTTTCAGTATGTCGTCACGGCGGTCCCTCTAACTGTCGGCTTCACCGGAAATCGCAGCTTTTGCAGCGATCAACCCGGCATCATCCACTTCGACACCACGGCGGCGCAAGCGGCCACCCCGGCGGCGTGCGAAGCTCTCCCAGCGCTCCAGTAGCCTTCGGTCAGAGTTCTCCGCTTCCGAGATTGCGAAGCGCTGCAATCCGGCTGCGTGAGTGCCCCGCTTTCACGCTATAACGCATCCTGCTAGACTCTTCGCGTGAACGTCCCCGGCACCACTCTCCTGATTTTCTTGATCGTTTCTGGCGCGGCGCAAACGGCGCCTCAGATCGTCCGGTCCGTCGAAGCGCGCTACTCCCGCGCGCACACTCTCGAAGCTAAATTCTACGAGCGCTATCGCGCCTCCGGCCAGCCCGGACAATCGGAATCAGGCACCGTATATTTCTCGAAGCCCGGCCGCATGCGCTGGGAGTACGAGTCGCCCGCAACAAAGCTTTTTCTCGTGGATGGCATTAACGTCTGGCTCTACGTCCCCGCCGATCGCACCGCCAGCCGCGCCAAGCTGAAAGAGAGCGACGACTGGCGCACGCCCCTTGCTCTACTCACCGGCAAAGTCCATCTCGATCGCCTGTGCGGGAAGATTGATCTGCTCGGCGCGTCGGGGCAGGGCGATGCTTCGAGCGATGCTCTACTCGATCCGCGCGACCTTCTTTTGCGCTGCTCGCCGCGAACTTCGAGCGGGGCGGGGGACACCTCCGCGTTCCGCGAAATTCTCTTTGAGATCGATCCCGATTATCGCCTCGCTCGCGTCATAATCCGTGAGCCCGGCGACACCGAAACCGAATTTCGCTTCGGCGGCTGGCAGGAGAATGTCTCCGTCCCGGAATCGAAATTTCATTTCGATCCGCCACCAGGCGTGACCGTAGTAAACGCCGAAGATTTGGCCCGCGGGATCCGCTAATCGAAGCGCCGGCGAGATTCGAGACAATCTGGATAACCCAGCGCCAAGCCGGCCGCAGCCGTTGCCTTCTTGCGCACGAAAGGCGCGCCCTTAAGGCAAAGTTTTCGCCTCCAACGGCATCTTTAAAGGGGTGGGCTATCGTCCCCGAAAGCGCGCCGCAGCCTCCCGACGCGCCGCGGCCCGCTATTTCAGTACTCGCAGCAGCACCCTCCGCTGCCGGATGCCGCGCCTCGGGGATGTGCTAAACTTTGACCCTGTGGAAAAATCCAAGCCTGAGGAAGCCTCCGCTTAATGGCTGAGTACGTTTGCAAAATTGCAGATTCGACCGGCCGTGTATTCGAGCAGGTTGAGACCGCTCTTTCGGAGAATGAAGCCCGTCACCGGCTCTCCGAGCGCGGCTTCTATGTTTATTCCATCAG
>DAITPO010000163.1:0-7018 GCA_036833535.1 Candidatus Acidiferrales bacterium
TATTCGCTCGTCGAGCGCGTGAATCATTGGATCGCCGGGCTCACTTACATTTATCTTCTGCTGACGGGGCTGGCGTTCTGGTCGCCGTACTTGTTCTGGATGGCGGTGATTTTTGGAGGAGGTCCTGCGTCGCGATTCTGGCATCCGTGGATCGGGCTGGTCTTCTTCGTTTCGATGATGTGGATGTACAAGATGTGGGCTGAAGACATGCGGACGACGAACGCCGACCTCGCGTGGAAAGAAAAGGTTGGCGACTACATCCGCAATCAAGACGATAATCTGCCGCCGATCGGGCGCTTCAATTGGGGGCAGAAGCAGTACTTTTGGGTGATGTTCTGGGGGATCATTTTGTTGCTGATCTCCGGCGTTGGATTGTGGTTTGTGGAAGGCATTCCCTGGAGCTTGCGCTATTTGCGGTACGCCGCGGTGATCGTTCACGTGGGGGCGTCGCTGATCACCATCGGGGCGTTCATCATTCACGTTTACATGGGCACGGCCATGGTGCGCGGCGGATTCACTTCGATCGTGCGCGGGGAAGTATCGCGAGCTTGGGCGAAGAAGCACCACCGCCTGTGGTACGAGAAGGTCACCGGCGACACTTCCGCGCGGAGATGAGCGCGAAGAGCTGGGACGCGCGCATTGCTCGCGCCGCGGATCTTGCCGCTGGGTTTTCTTTTGCGACGGAGCTTCTAAATTTCTACGCTGCGGTCGCGCGTCTTCAGAAGGAACTCGCCGCGCAGTTTGTCTCGAAAAGCCCGCCGCCTCGCCGGAATTTCGGCGGCGGTTTGCGTCACTTGTTAGAACCCGCGGCGCTGTTGCCGCAATTCCCGCGATTTTTGTCGCAAGTCGCCGCGATTGCGCCTCCGCCGCTCGCGGCGTTTGCTGGAGAGCTCGCTAAGAAGCCTGCGGGCGAAATGCAACGGTTGCTGACGCCATACTGGGAGAAAGGCGGCCGCTTCGAGCCGGAGCTCGATGAGCCCGCCACATTCTGCGCGCGCGCATTCCTTCAGCCTTACGCCGAATCTTTGGCCGATTCAATCGAGTTGCCTCCGCCGTCGATCTCACGTGGATCGTGCCCGCTTTGCGATGGCTTGCCGCAGCTCGGCATTCTGCGTCCCGAGGGCGATGGGGCGCGCCGCTCGCTGCTCTGCGCGTTCTGCGGCGCAGAATGGGAGTACCGGCGGATACTGTGCCCTTCCTGCGGAGAAGAAGATGAGAAGAAGTTGTGCGTTTACGCGGCGAAGGAATTCGATTACCTGCGCGTTGAGGCTTGCGATTCTTGCAAAGCTTATATCGTGACCGTCGATCTATCAAAAGATGGCCGCGCGGTTGCGTTCGTGGACGAACTCGCGGCTCTTCCGCTTAGTTTGTGGGCCGGTGAGCAAGGCTATACAAAGGTGCAAAAAAATCTTCTGGGAATGTAGCTGTGGGCCACGCTAGGTTGAACGTCGCTGGGTGCTCGAAAAAATCAATCGTTGCTATCGAAAATCTACGTTGTACTTTCTGCGGCCTCGCGGGTTAGAAATTAACATGGGGAGGAAAAAGCGGAATTCGATCGCCGATTCGAATCCTCGCGGCGCCGGGTTTTACGCGCTCCTCGGCCCACCCCACGGCCGGGACGTCAGCTTCCTCCCCCATTTAATTGCCGGCGGATTTCGGCGGCACGGCCGCGAGAGTTGCGTTCCTTCGCCGGTTGCCCGGTTCTGCGTGTGATGCGGCGTGGTTTCCGCTAGAATCTCATCCCAGTTTCATGGATTTCGACCAACTCACCACCTTCGTGGAAGTCGCCAAGAACGGCAGTTTTTCGCTCGCCGGGCGAAAAGTGTTCCGCTCGCAATCGGCTGTAAGCGCGCAGATCCGTCAACTGGAATTGGAATACGGCGAAAAGCTTTTTGGCCGCGTGGGAAAAGCGGTGCGGCTGACGCCTGCCGGCGAAGTGCTGCTTGAATATGCGCGACGCATGATCTCGATGCGGCAAGAATCGCACCGAGCGATGGCCGATCAAGCCGCCACGCCGCGCGGCAAACTCCTGATCGGCGCGAACGAAGCCACATGCCTCTATGTGCTGCCTGATGTGTTCGCCGAATACCAGCGACTCTATCCCGCAGTGCAAATCAGCATCTATCGCAATTTCGGGCAAAAGATATTGCAGAGAGTGGAAGACGGATCGATCGACGTCGGAATCGTGACGCTGCCGGTAAAGTCGCCGGGGTTGAAAGTGTTTCCGATCTTCCGCGATCGCGTGGTGCTGATGACCAGCCCGAAGAATCCGCTGGCGCGGCACAAGTCCGTGAGCGCGGCGGATATTGCGGAGCAGCCGCTTATTTTTCCGAAGACCGGATTCACGCGGCAGCTATGCGACAAATATTTCCGGCCATTCCGCTCGCACCTGCACGTCGCCATGGAATTGCCGAGCGTGAGTATGATCAAGCGATTTGTTGCGGCGGGACTGGGCGTGTCATTGATTACCGCATCCTATGCCGCTGATGATGAGCGCGCCGGCAAGGTGCGGCTGATTCCCATCAAGGACGTGGAATTGTGGCGAGAACTGGGCTTGATTTATCGGCGCGACCGCCATTTGCCACGATCGGCCACTGCATTTGTAGCGGTAATCCGCCAGCGCGCTGAACATTTCGGCCGTTCGTAGCGCCGGCGTCCCTGCCGGCATCTGACGAGCGGAATCGTCGACGAGGGCAAGATTTGTCCGCGGCGCTGTTTGTTCAATACTTCTCTCTCGGTGAGAGGAGAGGTCCGCGCATGATTCCAGCACTTGGTGGCGCTACCGTCGCCGGATGCCGGCGGGGACGCCAGCGGTACGGGGCTGCTGCTGCGTCATGCAATGGATGGTGCCGAGGCCGAGAATTAGATCGCGGCAGGCGATGGGGATGATTTTGCGATCGGGGAACAAGGCTGCAAGCTTGTCTAGCGCAATGCGATCGTCTGGATCGTTAAATGTCGGCACTAGAACGATGCCGTTCGCGATATAGAAATTCGCGTAACTGGCAGGCAATCTCTGGCGGTCGAAATAGACTGGCCGCGGCATCGGGAGCGTTTCAACATTGAGCGGCCGGCTATCCTGATCTTTCATCTTCTTGAGGCGCGCGACGTTCTCCTGCAGCGGCTCGTAATTCAGATCGGCCGGATCGTCTTCAACTACCGCAACGACCGTTGTGGGATTCACAAATCGCGCGAGATCATCTACGTGGCCATGCGTATCATCGCCAGCGATTCCGCGATTGAGCCAGAGCACGTTTGTAACCCCAAAGTAATCGCGAAAGAGTTCCGCATAATCTTCGCGGCCGAATCCCGGATTGCGCTCCTGCACCTTACTCAACAAACACTCTTCGGTCGTGAGCATCGTGCCACGGCCGTTCACATCAATGCTTCCGCCTTCGAGAACTACGCGCCGCTCGCGATGCATCGGCTCCCAGGCGGCGCATTTCAGGCGCGATACCAGCTTTGAAGTCGCGGCATCATCTCGGCGCCAATTTTCGTACTTCGCCCAGCCATTGAATCGCCAATTCGTGATCGCGCTATCGCCGTCCGCATCCTTAATAAAGATGGGCCCGAAATCGCGTATCCATCCACGATCGGTGGGCACCAGATAGAAATCAACGGCGGCGAGATTCGCTTCGCTCTTCTTTAATATCTCGCGCACCTGGCGCTTCATCGCCGCGTCGCGAACCAGAATCCGGACGCGTTCGACGCGCGCCAAATTCCTCACGATGTCGGCGTAAACCCACGGAATCGGTTCGAATTTTCCTGGCCAGTCGGTTTTTTCGTGAGGCCAGGCGAGCCACGTGGCTTCGTGCGGTTCCCATTCGGCGGGCATGCGGTAGCCGAGGGCGTGCGGGACGGGAGGTCGCGCGATCTTCGCTCTCAATCGCGCCATCGTTGCAGGATCGGTGCGTAGGCGTCGATGCGGCGGTCGCGCAAGAACGGCCAGTTCCGCCGGACATCTTCCATGCGGCGCGGATCGCATTCGACGATCAGAATTTCTTCGCGATCCGTCGGCGCTTCCGCGACGACCTGGCCAAACGGATCGCAGACGAATGAATTGCCCCAGAATTCAAGACCGCTATCTTGCGTGCCTTCGTAGCCGACGCGATTCACGGCCGCAACGTAGATTCCATTGGCGATCGCGTGCGAGCGTTGAATCGTCCGCCAGGCGTCGAGTTGCGATGCGCCGTGCTGCTGCTTTTCCGATGGGTGCCAGCCGATCGCCGTGGGATAAAACAAAATGCTCGCGCCGCCTAGGCTGGCGAGGCGCGCGCCTTCGGGATACCACTGGTCCCAGCAAACGAGCACTGCTATGCGGCCGAATCGCGTATCGAAATTCGGAAAGCCCAGATCGCCCGGAGTGAAATAGAATTTTTCGTAGTAGAGCGGATCGTCCGGAATATGCATCTTGCGGTAGAGGCCGAGCAGCGAGCCATCCCCGTCAATCACCACAGCCGTGTTGTGGTAGACGCCCGAACCGCGCCGCTCGAACAGCGATCCGATGATCACAACACCCAGCTCTTTTGCCAACGCCGCCAACGCGTCGCTCGATGGCCCGGGAATCGACTCGGCCAAGCCGAAAAGCTCCGGATTTTCCTCGCGGCAAAAATATTGCGAGCGAAATAATTCCTGCAGGCAAATAATCTGCGCGCCGCGCGCAGCCGCTTCGCGAATTTTCTTCAGCGCGATCGTCAGATTCTCGTCCACCGTGGTCGAGCATTTCATCTGGACGAGCCCAATCGTGAATCGATCCATCATGCTCGAATACTATCACTTCGCGGCCAGACGTATCGACGCGGAAATTCTTTCAAGAATTGTAAGCGGAGAACATGGCTAGCGCCCAAAAGCGGGCAATTACGCCCGCGAATAAGAGCCCGATCACGAGCACAACCCAGCGGTATTTGCGCCACGGCTCACGAAAACCGGATAGCTGCGCGAAGACGTCGGGGAGGTACGCCGCGCAGTACGCCACGTTCGCAAGTACGGCCAAAAGAAAGACAAGGAGCAACTGATTGATTGTCAGAATCTCCTTCGACTTCGGATAGCCGATCCAGAAGCACGCCAAAACGATCGCGGCCAGAACGGCGTTGTAGATCAGCCGCCGCGGCTCCCAATACCGGATCGCGTCCGTCATTGCTTCGCGGAAGGATTGCGCGTCCATTACGAAAGATTCTAGCCAGTTGTTAAACGGCGAGGCAAACGTCAAGTGCGCTAACTCGGCTTGAAAGGCACTATCGAGGCCCTAGCGCAAACTGGGGCCCAGGTATTTGCGATCATTCCACGCATGAGCCACACATCGTTTGTCACGAGATTGTAATATTCAGGCCATTTTGTCCGTTGACAGAAATGTTCGTGACCTTTAAAGTGAGTTGGTCATGAATTCTCGGAGCCAGAACCCGTCGCCGGCCAAGTGGATGCGCCCCATTACGCGCACCACTACGGATACGCCTTCTGGCACCGCGGGCAGCTGAGCCTAACCCAAAATCAGCAGCCCGAGCCCGCCGCCAGAAGATAGCCTGGCAGGCGGGTTTTTTGTTTTCGGGGCGCTGCGAAGGGCAAAGCAGGGCCGCACATGGCAGAAAACGCAGGCGGGCCTACCCAGCGAAGGTTACCGTCAGAGAAGAGGATGAAATGGCACCTGAGGCTAACGAAATGCATTACGAGAGGAACGAGGAATCGGCCCGCAGCGATGCGGTGCTTAGCGGGCTTGATCGCACGGGCAATCGCGCGAACGAGACGCAGCCGTCGAATCGCGTGCGGGTGATGAAGTTCGGCGGAAGCGTGCTGGTTTCGGCGGAAAATATTTTGCTGGCGGCGCGGCATGTGGCGGAGGCCGCGCAGAACGAGCGCGTCGCCGTGGTTGTATCGGCGCTGCGCGGCGTGACCGACCGTCTCTACAGCATCACGCGCGCGCTGCGGCTTCGCGACGTGCAATCCGCGCTTACCGAGGCTCAGGATGTCGCGCAGCTGCATCTGCACGTCGCGCGGGATCTTTACTCCGGCGATGAGCAGGAATTTCAACTGCGCATCGAGTTGGCCGAGCTTTCGCTGGAGCTGGCCACTGTGGTTTCCGGGGGCGGCGAAGGGCAGACTCCCGCCGAAATCACGGACGAAGTCGTCTCGTTCGGCGAGCGATGGAGCAGCCGCCTCTTCGCGGCAGCTCTGCGCAAGCTCGACGTGAACGCCGAAGCCATCGACGCATTTCATTTCATCGTCACCGACGGCGATCGCGAAGACCCGCATCCGAAGCTCGCGGAGTCGTATCCGAAAATCAACGAGGCGCTGCACCGCTATTTCGAAGCTGGGACGGTCCCGGTAGTCACCGGCTTCGTAGCGGCAACGCCCGAAGGCCGGATTACCACGCTCGGGCGCAACAGCTCAGATTTTTCCGCGGCCATCGTTGCATGCGCTCTGCGCGCGCATGACCTCACGATCTGGACAAGCGTGGACGGCTTCTTCGACGCCGACCCGCGTCACGATGCATCGGCGCAGCAGTTCGAGAATCTTACCTACGAAGAGGCGCTCGAACATTCACAGCGCGGAGCGAGAGTGGTGCATCCGAAGGCTTTCAATTTCCTGATGCACGAGCGCATTCCGCTGCTGGTGCGCAATGCGCTGCGGCCGGATGCTCCCGGCACTTGGGTAGGTAGAGAGGACAAGCGGGAGGCTGCAAGCGGGGGCTCGCGATGACCTGGCGTGTGGGCATCCTCGGCGCTACCGGCGCTGTCGGCCAAAAGATGATTCGAGGGCTGACGGGCCATCCGTGGTTTCGAATCGCGGAGGTCGCGGCGTCGGAGCGCTCGTCCGGGCGCAGCTATCGCGAAGCCGCGCGCTGGATGCAGGAATGCGCGATTCCCGATGAGGCCGCGGATCTCGAGGTGAAGGGAGTCACGCCCGATCTCGATTGCGATTTCGTACTTTCGGCGCTCGATTCCAACGTGGCCGGGCCGATCGAAGAGGATTTCGCGCGAGCGGGATATCCGGTGATTAGCAACACGCGGAACCATCGCATGGATGA
>DAITPO010000164.1:0-6923 GCA_036833535.1 Candidatus Acidiferrales bacterium
GAACCGGCCGAAAACGGCGATGTAGCGCGATCGGTGCTGACGCGAAGCCAGTTGTTTGCGAAGAAATCGCCGTCGAAGCCTGTGGACGACACTGCGGGGTTTGCGATTCCTGCGGATGCCGCGGAGGCGGGGCAATCATTTGAAGGAACACTGACGTTGAACGACGTGGTAGCCAACGGAAATTTCAGCCAGCTTGCGGATATCTTCAGATTGATTCCGGCCATCGATTCGCCATGGAAGCATCTGGCGCCGTTTCAATTTCAATTCGTGCAATCCGGCAGCTACCTGATTCCCGCGCAGCAGGGGCTCGCGATTGTTGGCAGCAGTCCTGTGTGGAACTACATTGTTGGTCCCGGACGAGTGTGGAGCGAGAAGAGCGACGATGGTTACGCGCGGGCTTCCTTTCCTTTTGCGCTGGTGCAGCGCAATCAGAATTGCGTGCACAACGGCGAGATGACATTTCTTTTCAAAAATGGGGGCGCGCCCAATATTTCGAACGTCTATTACCAGATCACGCAGGAAACTTGCTACCCGATGAAGTTCAATTTGTGGGGCATGATTTCCGCGACTTACATGCCCGGCGCGGTTGCGGACGCTGCGGCAATCAAGGCCAATCACAAGGCCGATCTGGCGCAGCGCATTCCGACTAAGCCATTCGCGGATTTGGCGAAGGATTTTCCAGATGCGAAAATCGATCTCGCAGCGTTTACTGCGGCGTATAAGCACTCCGAGAATGTCACGACGTACGGCCTGATGATTCACGGCACGAACTATGTTTCCGGATGCCCGACGCGCTCCGGGGAGTATGCGTTCTGTGCGGAGATGCGCGTGCCGTCGTACTCGATTGCCAAGTCGGTGTTTGCGGGAGTGGCTTTGATGAGACTCGGGCAGCTTTACGGCCCTGAAGTCTACAACCTGAAGATCAAGGATTTCACTCCAGCGTCCGTGATCCGCGGGAATTGGGACGCGACGACATTTGGCAACACTTCGGACATGGCTACGGGGAATTTCAATCTCGGCGGCTACGAGGCCGATGAAGACAGCCCGGTCAACGACAAATTCTTGATCGATGAAGCGTTCGCGGGGAAGTTGGCGGATGCCTTCGACTTCAAGGATCATTCCGCGCCGCCGGGAACCAAGTGGGTGTATCAGAGCGCGGCGACTTATATCGTGACGCAGGCGATGAACGCCTACTTTCACCAACGAGGAGGGCACGGCGACATTTTCACCATGGTGCGCGACGATATTTACAAGCCGCTGCACGTGAATGAAGGTGGATTGACTACCATCCGCACCGACGACAGCGCGACGGGGGCGCCGACGGGATACTACGGGCTTTTCTTCAATCAAGACGACATCGCAAAGATCGGGAATTTCTTGAATAACAGCGGCGGGATGATCGACGGTAAGCAGGTGCTTGAGTCGTCGCGGCTTAATGAAGCGCTTTTCCGTTCGGCCAATGTTGCCGAGGCCGGTGTGGCGATTGAAGGGCGCAGCGCCGCTTCGTTGTTGGGCGCGCCGCCGGCCGAGCATGGGAAATCGGGCGATGAGAATGTGCGCCGGTACAGTCACGGATTTTGGGGCAGGAAAATCACGAGCGCGGAGTTTCCGGAGTATTCGTGCGACTTCTGGACTTCATCCATGGCGGGTTATGGCGGGAATATTGTGATGATGCTGCCGGATGGGGTGACTTACTACATTTTCAGCGATGGGGGGAAATTTCCGTGGGAGTTGCCGCTGCGCGAGATTAATAAGGTCGCGCCGATGTGTAAGTAGGACGAAGTTTATTGGCTTGGATTGAATCGTGCGATATGCGGGACTCATGGAGCGCCGAGAGCGAGAATCAATTTGAACCGCGGAGATTCGTGGCGGACTTTGCGGCTGGGCTTACTTGGGGCGGGCGCAGCAAGCGGCGCCCCTACGGGGAATCTTAGCGCGTAGTCGGCATGGCGCATTCAGGACGGACGGAATTTCGGCTTAGAACTTTCGCGAGTGTTCTTTGGCCCAGCGCTCTACTACTACTTTTTTGTCGGTGTAAAATTCTACGGAATCGCGGCTTTGTCCGTGAAGATCGCCGAAGAAACTGTCTTTCCATCCCGTGAACGGGAAATAGGCCATCGGCGCGGCTACGCCGATGTTGATGCCGATATTTCCGGCGGGGACTTCGTATTTGAAACGGCGCGCTGCTGCGCCACTCGAAGTGAAAATCGAAGCTTGATTTCCAAAAGGGCTGCGCTCGAGGATGGCGAGCGCTTCGTCCATGTCTGCCGCGTGCATCAGGCTCAGCACGGGGCCAAAGATTTCGGTATCCACCAGAGCGCTTGTTGACGGCAGACCATCGAGAATCGTCGGGAGGATAAAATTGCCGGATTCGCGATTGGCAATCTTTGCGTTGCGGCCATCGACGAGAATCTTCGCGCCGTCCTTTGCGCCGCGGCCGATCAGGTCTTCGATTCTGGTTCTGCTTTGCGGAGTGATGACCGGCCCCATCTGAACATTTTGATCTAATCCGTCCCCGACGCGCAGATTGGATGCGGCTCCGGCGATGGCATCGCGAAAAGTTTTTTGCGCGTCGCCAATCGCGACGGCGACGGAAACGGCGAGGCATCTTTGGCCGGCGCATCCGAACGCGCTGTCGCTGATAATCTGCGTGGCCGATTCCATGTCCGCGTCCGGCAGAATGAGCACCGGATTTTTCGCGCCGCCCTGGCACTGCGCGCGCTTGCCGTTCGCCGCCGCGCGAGCGTAAACGTACTTGGCGACGGGCGTTGAGCCGACGAAACTGATGGCGCGAATCTTGGGATGATCGAGCATAGCATCCACAACCGCTTTGCCGCCGTTGACGAGATTTAGAACGCCTTTTGGAAATCCAGAGCGCTCGAGCAATTCAAAAGCAAAGCGCATGGTGAGCGGCACGCGCTCTGACGGCTTCAAGATGAATGTGTTGCCGGTGGCGACGGCGTACGGAAGAAACCAGAACGGAATCATGCCGGGGAAATTGAATGGAGCGATCGCCGCGACGACGCCGAGCGGCTGGCGGATCATGGTCTCATCGATTCCGCGCGCGACGTCCTCGAGATTGTAGCCCTGCATCAGGATGGGAATTCCGCAGGCGACTTCCACATTTTCAATGGCGCGGCGCATCTCGCCGCGGGATTCGCCGAGGGTCTTGCCGTTTTCTTTGGTGATGATGCGGCATAGTTCATCGAGATTGTCTTCGAGGAGTTGCTTCAATTTGAAAAGCGGCTGAATGCGCTCTTCCGGAGGAGTGCGCCGCCAATTTGGAAAGGCTGCGGCAGCGGCTTCGACGGCGGATGCGACATCGTCACCGGTCGAAAGCGGGAGTTCGGCGAGTGATTCCTGCGTGGCCGGGTTGAGTATTTGCTGCGAGTCGCGAGCGGAGCTTTTCCTCCACTCGCCGCCAATATAGTTCGGAATGATTTCTGCGACAGGCATGATCGCTCCACGGGACGCGGCGCGCTCAGCGGCACGAATGCACGCGCGGGCGGAGCGCTCGATGCGTCTGCACTCAGCTTGCCGAATCCGGCGCTAAATGGCAATCCGGTTAGAAGAGGACTTTCAGTCCCAGTTGAATCTCCCGGGCCGGAAAGGCGGCGGTGGATTGTCCAAACTGGGGGCTGCCCATATCTCCGATGGGATTGTAGAGGTTGACGCGATTGAACAGATTGAAGGCCTCGGCACGGAATTGGACTTTCAGCGACTCGCGAATGCTGAAGTCCTTGAAAACGCCGAGGTCCACCGAAGCGTACTTCGGTCCGCGGAATGCATTGCGGCTGAGCGTGCCGTCCTGAGCCACGGGCACGCACGGAGTGCCGTCAAAGAATGGGACGATTCCGTTGGGACAGAACTCGCTGATCGCCTGCGACATGCGCGTCGGGCCCGGGCCTGAGAACGTCAGCGAAGGACTGCCGAAAACACCGGAGACGAATTGCTGATTGTTGAAGCCCGAGGTCTTCAAATTTGCGGGAGCGTTCGGACGGTCGTATGGAATTCCGTCCATATTGAAGTCGCAGCCCTGAAACCACGCCAAGCCGCAGTCCACGTCAAACGGCCGTCCTGATTGCAGCGCGAGCAGCGGATTCAGTTTCCATCCGCCGAAAGCCTGTTTCATTACGCCTTCTTTTGGCGAAGGCAGATCCCACACGCCGGCGAGAGTAAAGCGGTGACGGACGTCGAATTCCGATGGTCCGCGATCGAGCTTCGGCTTGCTGATGTCCGCGACTCCGGTATAAAGCGCGGAATAGCCGTTGACGTTGAAGTAGTCACCGAGATTGCCTTCGGTGACGTTGTCGAGAACTTTGCCGTAAGTGTAATTCGCGGTCCACATGAATCCGTGGCTGTAGTTCTTGCGCAGCGAGACGTTCATGCCGTGATAGATCGAGTTGCCCTCGTTGGAAGTGTAGTACTCGTTGTTCCAGCCGGGATTGAGGCGGTTGATGGTGAAATCGCATGCTGTGGGCGAACACACATCGCCATCGAAGCGGTTGTAATCCTCGCGCGTGTAGTTGCCCACGCCGTGCGTCCCGACGTAATTGATGGTGAAGCCGTAATCACGGAAGAATTGATGCTGAATGCCGAAGAACCATTGTTCCGCATAAGCGGAACGCAAGTTCGGGTCCGTGCCGTAGAGATTGATGTTCAGGCCTTGAATGCCGCCATTTGCCAGCGCAGGCGCCTGGAAATCAGGGCTGGGCTGAAACGGAAACGTGTAATTGATATTCGTTCCGAACCCGAAGACAGGATCTTCCACAACTCTCGCCGAGTTAGGGGGATCGAATCGCGAGCCGTTGGACCAGAGATTGGAGAACGGTTCGTTGTAGGCGATGCCGGCGCCTGCGCGAATCGCCGTGGTGCCCTTGCCGAAGGGATCCCAAGCGATGCCGATGCGCGGCGCAAAGTCATTCTTGTCTGTCTTCCAAAGCTGGCTGACGCGGCCCACCGTTGCCATGGTCATCGCTTCCGGCAAGCTGCTTCCGGGGCCCAGAATGATGTTGTTCTGGAGGCCGTGGACTTCGCTGGGAGAGCCAAAAATGCTGTAACGAAGTCCGAGATTGACGGTGAGGCGCGAAGTGATTTTCCAATCGTCCTGAACGAACGCGGCCCACTGCGACCAGCGGAAATGGCGCGGCGAGTCCGTGAACTGTCCGAAGGTCGCGTCACTCGCGCGGCTGATCGTGGCAGAGATCAGGTAGGGATCGTCGTTTGCGAAGTTGAACTTGCTGTTGAATTCGTAGAAAGGATTGGCGAGAAGGCCGTAGTCGCTATTTTCCTGGACGCGGCGGAATTCGAATCCGAACTTCAAGCTGTGGCGGCCGGCGATATGCGTGAGGATGTCGTTGACGGCGAAGGTGTTGAAAACAAAATGGCGGGGCTGAAAAATTTCGCCGCCCATGGGAATTACGCCGTCATCGAAAAAGAGCGTTCCAAACTTTTCGAGAGAAAGGCCGGCGGCTTTGAGAGTGGCGGCGGTCTGAGTGTTCGGGGACATGCCGAAGCCGAGGTCGCCATCGTTTCTGGAGAAGGCGAAGCGGAAGTCGTTGAGCGTGGACGATGAAAATTCGTGCGTATAGCCGAGGCTCAGGTCGGCGAAAAAGCCGGTCTGCGGCGAGGTGAATCCGCGAATGTTTGCGCCGGACAATTCTTCGCGCGCGACGTCGCCGGAAGCCGATGTGGCGATCCAGCGTCCATAAAATTGGTCCCGCGAACCGAGATGCTGGTCCACGCGGATCGTATATTGATCGGCCTGGTTGGGCTCGAGTTGCGATGCCGCGCCGACGCATTGATCGGGAAGATTCGGATCGGGAGGGCCGACGGCGAGCGGTCCGTCAATCTTCGGCGCGACGCTTCCCGTGGAAATTTCAGTTCCCGGCAAACACGCGGGTCCTGGAAAATCCTGATAAAACTGGGCGGCAAGGCTCGTGGGAAAATTGGCAATCACACTGGCGCGAAATTCCGGCGTCTCGGTGGTAACCAGGGCGGGGGCGCCGTCTTTTAACCGCGATCCTTCGTAATCTACGAAGAAGAAAGTCTTGTCCTTGAAGATGGGTCCGCCCACAGATCCGCCGAATTGATTCTGTTGCAGCGGTGTTTTGCTCACGGCATCGAAGAAGTTCCGCGCATTGAGCGCCGTGTTTCTGCCGGAATAGAACGCGTCGCCGTGAAAATTGTTGGTGCCGGACTTGGTGATGACGTTGACGATGGCGCCGTCATTGCGGCCATATTCCGCGGAAAAGTTCAGCGTCTGAACCTGCACCTCCTGGACTGCGTCCAGCGATGGAAAGATGAGCGGCGTGCCGCCGAGCCATTCGTTGTTGTTGGAGTTGCCGTCGAGAATGAAGTTGTTGCCGCGCGGCGTGGAGCCGTTGGCGATGAATCCGTCGTCGAATGTGGTGGAGGACGTGGGCGAAGAGACGTTGGAAACGACGGGCGCGTTCGTCGCTGTGACCCCGGGCTCGAGAGTGATGAGCTGAAAAACGTCGCGGCCGTTCAGCGGCAGGTCGGTGACTTCGCGCGTGCTCAAGGTGTTCGCGAGGCGGCCTTCTTCGGTCTGCACCAGAGGCGCGTTGGTATTGACCTCGATGGTTTCGGTGACGCTGCCGATCTGCAGCACGACGGTCAAACTGTTCACCACATTGACGCTGACCACGAGGTTGTCGCTGACCATGGTCTTGAAGCCGTTCGCGGAAACGTGCATTTGATAGGTGCCGGGCGCCAGGTGCGGCACGCGCGCGTAGCCGATATTGTCGGTGACCTCTTCGACCTCGCTGCCCGTGCCCAAATCTTTAATGGTCACCTTGGCGTTCGGAACCGCGGCACCCGATGAATCTTTCACGGTAACCGCGATCGTTCCTTCGGTGAGCTGAGCAGGCAAGGTGGCACTCAGGCCCAGCAGCACGCAGACA
>DAITPO010000165.1:0-6904 GCA_036833535.1 Candidatus Acidiferrales bacterium
CGCACCGCCGAGGCGTAGATCTGGCTTTCCGTCGCCAGCTTCTTTTTCGTTCGGGAGAACACCATCGAACGATAGAGGCACGCGGGAAGGGAAGCAAGCGGAGCTTTCAGCGTTCAGGCTACGTCATGGCCGGGACACTTCGTGATGCTTCGAATCGGCTCGAGGGAAATAGTCTCCGCCTTGTTGTACGTAGTTGCGCAGTCCGTAGTCTGGTGCTCGCCGAAACTTGCTGCTAGCCTTTCGCAGGAAATTGCAAATGTGTGCGCTCTCTACACAAAAAAATGCCCCCAGCACGCAGCCCGACAAGGGCATTTATGGTCGATACACCCCAACGACCATAAATCGCTGTAACTCACTGAAAATAAACGACTGAGCTCGTTTCAGGCCGTGACAAAATCGCACCCCCCCGGAAGCCTCCCGAGTCGCTCGTGGGCCAGCGCAAGGCGGTGCCCTGCTGCCGCAAAACTATTCCATGCGCACGATGTAAACGGCCGCGGATGATTTGATTGAGAGTTGGCTAGCGCGGGCTGCGATCGAATTCGCTGATGGCGCGTTCCATCTCTTCGCGGGCGGCGTCGGCGGTGCTGCGGACGCCTTGAATGCGGAGGCGGAACTCGTCGGGATTCGATGCGCGCATGAGCGCTTCTTCGAGGGTGATCAAGCCGCGGGAATAGAGATCGTAGATGGATTGATCGAAGGTCTGCATGCCGTACTGGCTGGTGCCCGCGGCGATGGCGTCGCGGATGTTGCGGGTCTTGTCGGGATTCATGATGCAATCGCGAATGAAGCCGGTGGTGATCATCACCTCGACAGCCGGAACGCGGCCGGCGCCATCTCCGCGGCGAACCAGGCGCTGGCTGATGACCGCGCGCAATGTGCTGGCGAGCTGCAAGCGAATTTGCTTCTGCTCGGGCGGCGGAAAGACGGCGATGATGCGCTGGATAGTTTCCGTGGCGTCGAGGGTGTGCAAGGTCGAGAGAACCAGGTGGCCCGTTTCAGCGGCGAGTAGCGCGGTCTGAATTGTTTCAACGTCGCGCATTTCGCCGACTAGAATCACGTCGGGATCTTGACGAAGGGCGGCGCGCAGGGCAGTCGAGAAACTCGAAGTATCAACTTCGACTTCGCGCTGGTTGATGAAGCCCTTCTTATCGCGATGCAGGTATTCGATGGGGTCTTCGATGGTGATGATGTGCTCTTGACGGATCGAATTGATGCGATCGATGACGGCCGCGAGCGTGGTTGACTTGCCGGATCCGGTGGTGCCGGTGACGAGAATCATGCCGCGCTGCTCTTCGCAGATCTTGGTAAGGACGCGCGGAAGCTCGAGTTCCTCGATGGTCTTAATTTTCGTGGGAATGACGCGCAGAACCATGCCGACGTTGCCGCGCTGCTGGAATACGTTGACGCGGAAGCGGCCGAGGCCCGCGACGCCGTAAGCCATGTCGAGTTCGGCGGTCTCTTTGAATTTCTGCTTCTGCCGGTTGGTCATCATGCTGAAGGCCATCGACAGCATTTCTTCAGGAGTGACGCGCGGAACGTCGCTGACAGGATTGAGGATGCCGTCAACGCGCAGATAGGGGTGGTTCCCGACTTTTAGGTGAAGGTCCGACGCCTTGCTTTCAACCGCGCGGCGCAGGAGTTCGTCGATACCTGTAGCCATGACTGGGTGACCCCTTCGGCAGATTCACCCAGAAACGTAGCATGCGAAATAGGGGCGTACAATCACCCGCGGCTACGGGATTTCCAAGTCGGCAACCCCGCCGGCTCAGGATTCTTTGAGCAGAAAGCTGTTGTAGAGCCAGCCGGCCACCACGCCGCCGATCAGCGGACCGACCCAATAGACGCCGTGATTGGTCCAGTGATGCGCGATCAGCGCCGGGCCGAAAGCCCGTGCCGGATTCATGGCCGCGCCGGTGAACGGACCAGAGGCCAGAATATCCATGGTGATGGTGAGGCCGATGGCGAAGCCGGCGATTTTGTTGAACGCGCCTTTGGGATCGGCGGCGGTGGCGAACACCACAAACACGAGCAGGAACGTGGTGATCGATTCGAGCACGATGCCGTGAAAACGCGTGAAGTCCGTTGCGAGGTCCGGTGTTCCCAGACCGACGGCGCGCCAGATCGATTCCGGCATGACGACGGTCAACAGATAGGCCGCGAGCGTCGCTCCGGCGAGTTGCGAAACCCAGTACGCGAGAGCATCGAGTGTGCTGATTTTTTTCGTGACCCAGAAACCGATTGTTACCGCTGGATTGAGGTGGCCGCCGGAAATATGGCCAATTGCGGTGACCATGATGCCGATGGCCAGGCCGTGCGCGGCGGCGATCGCCAGCAGGCCGATGCCTGATCCGCCTGAGACGTGGACATATTGATCGACGCAGATTGATCCCGCGCCGATGAAAATGAGAGTGAAGGTGCCGATGAATTCGGCGAGCAATTTTTGCGATAGATTGTACACGTCATGCCTCCCAAGCGAGGGTTGCGCTTCCTAGCGCAGGCGAGTTCAAGGTGTGGAGCGGCGGCGATTCTACTGAATCAATGGTCGAGAGTCAAAATTTCGAAGTGAGTGTTGGCTGCAACGCCCTAAGGAGCGGCGAGTCAACGGACCGTGGCGCCTTCGGGAACACGAACGGGCGAGAGCCAGCCGTGGCGGTCGTTCTTCTTGCCGCTCGTGAGGGCGAAGAACTCTTCCTGGAGGCGATGAGTCACTGGTCCGCGCGAGCCGCTGCCGATCTTGATGCGGTCGACGCTGCGGACGGGAGTGATTTCGACTGCGGTGCCGCAGAAGAACAGCTCATCAGAGATGTACAGCAGTTCGCGCGGTACGACTTGCTCGGAGACGGGAATGTTAAGGTCGCGGCAGAGGGTGATGATCGTGTTGCGCGTGATGCCGGGAAGCGCTCCGGCCGAGATTGGCGGCGTAATTAACGCACCATCTTTAACGAGAAAGAGATTTTCGCCGGAGCCTTCGCTGACTTGACCGGAGACATCGAGAGCGATGCCCTCGGCATAGCCGTTGACCATGGCTTCCATGCGAATCAGCGCGGAATTCATGTAATTGCCGGCGGCCTTGGCCATCTGCGGCAATGTATTCGGAGCAGGACGCTGCCACGAACTCACGCCCACATCGACGCCTTCGCGCACCGCTTCATCGCCGAGATACCGGCCCCAATCCCAGCAGGCCATATAGACTTCGATGGGGCAGTTGAACGGATTCACGCCCGCGTCGCCGTAGCCGCGCAAGACGATCGGCCGGATGTAGCAAGAATCGAGCTTATTCACGCGCACGAGCTCGATCACGGCATTGCAGATTTCATCGTGCGTGTAAGGAAGCTCCATGCGATAGATATAAGCGGAATTGATGAGGCGCTGCATGTGTTCGCGGAGACGGAAAACGGCCGGACCTTGAGTGGTTTGATAGCAGCGGATGCCTTCGAAAACCGAGGAGGCGTAGCTGACCACGTGGGAGACGACGTGAATCTTGCCGTCATCCCAATTGATCATCTTGCCGTTGTGCCAAATTTTCTGGGTCTTCGTCAGGGCCATCCGTTTCTCCAGGCGATGCAGAGCGCTCCAAGTCTCCGATTGCTCTCGAAGTATAGCATACGCGTTTTAGAGTGTTCGGCGCGGCCGACGCGGTTCGCCGGTTTCCAAAAGACAAAATGGACGGACGATACGATCGCTCAGCGGCCGCGGGCTTGGTCTCCGCGCAGCGTCATGCAGGTGGAGGTAGCATACGCCACACGCTCACCTTTCGAGTTCGTAACGACGCACTCGGCGAGCCCGACGGTGCGGCCTTTTTGCACTACGCGTCCCACGGCGGTAAGGCGATCCTTCCAGACGGGTTTCAGGAAATTGATCTTGAGCTCGAGCGTCGTAAACGATTCGCCTTCTTCCAGAGCAGCGGCGTACGCGCAGCCCATTGCGGCATCGGCGATGTCACAGAGCACACCGCCGTGTAACGTGCCCATTGGATTCGCGTGATGGTCGGCGGTCTCAATGTTGAAGATGGCTTCGCCCGGGCGGACTTCCATGAGACTGAATCCGATGAGCTTTCCGATGGGGGCGGGAGGAACCTCGCCGCGCACCATGCGCTCCACGTGTTCCAGCATCTTGGCCATGTGTGTCCTCGAGTAGGGCTACAAGTGTTCGTCAATGCGCGCGCCGATGTCATCTTCGTGTCCGGCGCCGGAGATGCGTCCCCAAGCGCTGGTGCTCCAGCTATCGACTATTTTCTGGGAGTGAATCCATGGCGGCAGCTTGATGGCGAGGAATTCGGCCAGGGCATTTACGTACGGCTCGTACATCGCGCGCAGATCATTGAGCTGGCGGTCTTCTCCGTCGCCGGCGCGCAGCTTGAGCGAACCATCTCGCAGCGACTGGCGAAGCCGGGCGAGTTCGGCGGGCGGCAAGCGATCTTGACGCGGCGGCCGTGGCGTTGCGTGAAAGATCTGAGCGAGATCGACGACGGCATGGCGCGTGATTGCGAAGGTGAGCTGCGCCTGCTTCACGCATGCGCCTTCGACGCCGACGATGGTGAGGGCGCAGGCATCGAGAATGGCGGTCAGCGCGCCGAGCCACGATTGATTGTCGTGCTGCGAGCGGAAATAGCAGAGGACGGGATAGGACAGATGGCTCTCGAGCAATTCGGCAGACCAGCGTTCCCATTCGAAAAAGAGCCGCTCGAGAGCTTCGAAGCCGCCGCGGTAAGCGTGGCGGCGAAGGAGTTCGGCGGCCGTCGGAGGCGATCCCGCGCGGGCATCGAGGAGCACGACGCTGACTTCGCGGTTGGAAAAGCTCTGGAAGATTACGGGGAGATAGCCGATCACCAGCGCCAAAAAGCCCAGGCCTACGCCTGCTTCGGTGACCGTCAGAAATCGAGTGGAGGCTGTTCTTGGGACTACTTCGTCAAGTCCCAGCGTGAAGAAGTTCGTGCCGCTCATGTACAGAGCATCCACGAAGTGCATGGGAATTTTGTATGTTTCAGCCGGCGGGCCTGCGGCGAGAATCAGGCACGCGAAACCGACGACAAGGCCGCTGGCCCAGACGACTAGTAAGAACAGCAATGACAGCGGGCCGAAATAGCTGAAGAAAGACTCGCGCGTTTTCAACGAATTCATCCGCTGGCCGAGGGCGCGCCAGGGAATCCAGGTCATGCGATAGAAGAGACGCGTGAGCCGGAACCGGCGCGTGACGCGCCGCGGGAGAATTATGGATTCAAATGCCTCCAGAAGAACCGCGAAGAGAATCGCAGTTCCCAGGATGACCAGAAAGATGTTCATTCGTTTTCGAGCTTCGCCGACATGGTGATGTCAGCTTTGAGGACGCGCGAGACGGGGCAATTGGCTTTCGCTGACGCGGCCGCTCCGGCAAATGCCTCGGCGGAGGCGCCCGGCACGCGGGCGGTGACGTCGAGGTGGATTTTCGTGATCGTCCATCCGGGCTCGAGCTTTTCGAACGTCAGCGTGGCAGACGTCGCGATCTTATCGGGCGTCAGCCGCAGCGTCATGAGCTGGGCTGAGAGAGCCATGGAGAAGCATCCCGCATGAGCCGCGGCGATTAGCTCCTCTGGGTTTGTGCCGGGGGAATTTTCGAAGCGCGTGGTGAATGAATACGGAGTGTCGCGAAGAACCCCGCTTTGCGTGGAGACGCTTCCCGCGCCCTCGCGCAGATTGCCTTTCCAAACGGCTGATGCTTTGCGTTCCATTGAAACCTCCGAAATCAGTCGGGGAGATGCTCGTGCCGCAACATCGTTTGATTCGAGATAGAGCGAGTTCGATTCAGAAGATCCCGTTCAATTTCGCGCCGGAGCTTGTGAGGAATCATCGCCGCCAAAAACACTACCGAAGCCCTGGCGAACATCCTTGAGCCGGTTGCCATGTACATTTTCATAGAAGCCGAAGACAAGAAAAGGAATCATGGCGACTGCCACCCACAGCTTGGCTCGGCTCGGCACTTTCGCTTCGGGTTCCCAACGAAAGAGTTGTCGGGAGATTTCAAACGACACGAAAAGCCCGATTGCGAGGGCGATCACGTCGACGAATATTTCGCTGGGTATCGCCCGGCGCGTCATAGCGTCCTGCAGGCCGGTCGCCATGTACGTGGCCGGCGAGAAGAGGCAGGCCCGTTGAATCCATCCCGGCAACCTGGCCAGCGGCACTGTCGCTCCGGACAGAAGCAAGAAACCCGACCAAATCAGGTTATTGATGACCTGCGTTTCTTGCATCGTGTTGGTCACACTGGCAACGATAAGGCCAAAGGAAGAGAAAGTGCCGGCTCCAACCGTCACGAGCGCATACACGTACCAGAGATTGCCCCAAGTGGTCATATGAAAGGCGAGGCGGCAGATCAGGATTTCGATGGCGATCGGCGGAAGGATTAGAACGTAATTGGACAGAACGCTCGACGCTAGCAAAGCGCCGGCGCCCACGGGCGCCAGCCGGAAGCGGCGAAGAATTCCTTGCTCGCGAAACATGACGAGCTGGACGCTGAGGCCCCAGAAGCTCCCCATCACTGTGATTGTCAGAATCGAGCCCAAAACATATGCGATACGATCGCTCTTGCCGTTGCCGAAAATAAACACAAAGAAAAAGAGAAACGCGAGCGGCATGACCACGCCGAAGAACATGAACGTCTTGTTGCGCAGTGACAGAAGAATGCGGATCTTCGTCAGCGCCCAGGTGTGCCTCACGAATTCATCCCTCGCAGTGTCATTCTCTGAGTCTCCGGCCGGTCAGTTCGATGAAGACATCTTCCAGCGACGGCGAAAACATTTCGAGGCTTTGCAGTTCGCTGCCGTCGGCTTCGAGTTGCTTGACCAGCGACACGATGGTTTGCGGCGGCCGCGAGGAGTGCAGCACGTAGGTGCCATCGAACTCACGGGCGTCGGCAACGCCGTCGAGCG
>DAITPO010000166.1:0-6867 GCA_036833535.1 Candidatus Acidiferrales bacterium
AAACAGGAACACGCCGCCAATGATGTAGGCGATCGGCGAGACGAAGTAGTGGCTCATTTCCTTGCGATACACCGCGTAGAGGCCTTTCATTTCGTCTTCCGCTCCTCAGTTGGCGCTTGATTCGGCGTGCGCCAAATCGTCGGTCGTCAGTTCCAGGAAAATATCTTCGAGACTCAAATGCATCCCGCGCAGCTCGAAAAGCGGCCAGCCTTTTCCCACCAGTTTGGCGGCGATAGCGCTGCGCACGTCCTGCCCTTGCGCCGATTCGACCGTCAGCGCAATCCGCCCGCTTCCGCCGGCGCTCTCCACGCTCACATTCCGAATCCCCGGAATTTCCTGCAGCGCCGCACGCGCAGATTTCTCATCCGCCTGCACTTCGATATGCACGCGCTGCCCGCCTTTAAGCTGCGAAGTTAGATTCGCCGGCGTATCCACGGCCGCGATCTTGCCCTTGTTGATGATCACCACGCGGTCGCAAGTCATGCTCACTTCCGGCAAAATGTGCGTGGAAAGAATGATCGTGTGATTCCCGGCCAGGCCCTTGATCAGATGCCGCACTTCGATGATTTGCTTCGGATCCAGACCCACAGTCGGCTCGTCGAGAATAATCACATCCGGATCATGAACCAGCGCCTGCGCAATGCCCACGCGCTGCTTGTAACCGCGCGAGAGCCTCTTAATCAGCTCGTCGCGCTTGTCTTCCAGGCTGGTCTTCTTGATCGCATCAGCAATGAGTCTCTCCCGCTTTTCCGCCGGCACAATTTTGATCCGCGCCACGAAATCGAGGTAGGCGTGCACGCTCATGTCCGTATAAAGCGGCGGATTTTCAGGCAGGTAGCCGATGCGCCGCCGCACCTCGAGCGAATCCGTCGAAACATCAAATCCGCCGATCAGCGCCGTTCCGCTCGTGGCGGGCATGAAGCCCGTCAAAATGCGCATCGTCGTAGTCTTCCCCGCCCCGTTCGGGCCAAGGAAGCCGAGAATTTCGCCTTTATTCACTTTGAACGAAACGTGGTCAACCGCGGTCTTATCGCCGAACGATTTCGTTAAGTCCTGCACTTCTATCAATGCCGGCCTCCCAAGCGGGCAGTTCTCGCCGCTCCCGATTTAGATGCGAGGATTGAACACTGGGCAAGAGCAGCGTTTCGGCACGCTCGCAAACACTCCTTTATACCAAAAAAGTTAGCTGAATTGAAAACCGCTTGGTAGGAGTCCCCGCGGTTCGGTGGGCCTGCCCTCCGCAGCCTTGGCGAAGGAGGGAGCCCCCGCAAATTTATGCGGGGGAAGGAGAGCTTCCGCGCCTTTTGCGTCCCGATGGTCTGTATCGGGAAGCGCTCCGAGAAATGCCTCGTCTTTAACGATGCGCCTTAGCGCTGGCGCCGGACGCCGGTGCTACCAACCGTCAAAACGCCAGCCGGACCCCAACTTGCGCCGCAAACGGAATACCCACCGTCGTCCCAGGCCCAAAAAAATCGCCCAGCGCCCCGGAAGGCACGCGCAATTGATTTAAGCTGGTGATGGGCTGCGTCTGCGTGCATGCCGCGTTCAGACAAAACGCCGTAGCATTCGTAAGGCTGTTCACCGGGGTAGGAAGCGCGGAGATATCGGTAACGTAATTCGCCCCAGGGTTATTGCGGTTGAACACGTTGAAGTATTCCACGAACGGCATCACGCTGAATCTCTCCGCAAAATGAAACGGCCGGCTTACCCGCAAATCCATCTGGATATAAGGCGTCCCGCGAAATTGATCGAGCGAAGTCTGCACTCCATTCACCACCGCGCGATCGTCGGTCTTGTCGCCCGCGCCGTTCACGTCCGCAGGCGTAGTCATAGTGAAAGGCCGCGCGCTTTCCGCCTGCGCCAGCGTGGACACCTCAAAGCCGAACGGCGCATACAAAGTGCCGGCCAGAACGAATCGGTGCGTCACGTCCTCACCCGACGGGCCGTAGTCGCCGGGCCCAAACGCGTGTAGCGGATTGCAGATGCCATCCACATAATCGAAAAGCTCCCCAAGGACGCAGCCCCAGGTGTTCGCTCTCGAAAGCGTATAGTTCGCCACCAAATTGAAGCGCCGCGACACGTTCCCTTGCAGGTGCACCATCAACGCGTTGTAGCTCGAGCGATTATCGCTACGAAAAACCGCCACGTTGGGGACATCCGCCTGGTCGCCCGCGAGCGGTGTGAAGAGCGTCGAGCCGGCAACATATTGATAGCGCGCATAGCCATGAACGCCCAGCTCGTGCGTGTAGTCCGCGCTGAGCGTCCATTTCTTGTTGAAGGCGTGCGCCACGCCCGCGGTCACGTGAATCGCATATGGCGTCTTGTAATGTGGATCAATCAGAGCCCCGTCGCCGCCTCCCGGAACACATCCCGAATCGCCGGGCACTGCGCATGGGCCAGCCAGCGGCGAATTCACGGCTTGCAGCGCGGTCACCCAACCGTTCTGCGCCAGATCGTTGAAGAACATTCCGAATCCCGCGCGCACGACCGTGTTCCCCGATTGTCCCGGCGAATACGCAATGCCCAGCCGCGGCGCGAAAGCCTTGCGGTAATCATGCGGCGCGCCGCCGACGAGCGGGATCTGCAGCCCCTGCAGGGTGAGCAGCGCAGGATTTTCGAGCTGCGAACGGCCTTCGGCATTGAAGAGCCCAAATGTAGTGTCGTAGCGCACGCCGTAGTTCAGCGTGAGCCGCGGCGTGATGCGCCAGGAATCTTCGGCGTACAACCCAAGCCGCTGCACATTTTGCGTGAACACGCCGTTCGCGGCCGGCGTGACTTGGCAGGTGATGCCCGAGGCCGCGGAGGGCTGCGTCACGCAACCGTTGCTGAAGAAAAATTGCGACGGATCGGCGGCGTAGAAGCTCGGATCATTCGGATAAATCAGCAGCGTTTCCGCAGTGCCCGCGAGCGCCCCGCTCAACACCGGTTCATGAATAAAATTCACTCCGAATCGCGGCGCGTGGCTGCCCGAGGCATGCGTCGCGTCGTAGCGGAACTGATACTTCTCCTGATTGCGCAGCACCGGAAACGCCGTGATCGGCGTGACGAACTGATTGTCGCCAAAAGTCTCGAAACCCGAAATTGTGCTGGAAGTCGAACTGAACGGGAACGCCAGCGCGAATCCGAAATTCGAATTGCGCGCTTCAGTATCATGCAGGCCGCTGGCTTCGAATACGAACGCGCCGAGCCAAGTAGGGCTGAACGCATAGTGCTGGTCGAGCAGAACATTTAAATAATTGGAATGTGACGTCGCGCCTGTCGATTCCAGCGTCGCCTGCTGCACGAGATCGTTCTTCGTCGTATAAGTGTCGAGCGCCCCGCGCAAAAACCATTGCGCCTTCGCCGACTGCGCCCAATCCACCCGCACGGTTCCCAGAAAATCATCGAATGGCACCGGAACATGATTCGGCACCGAAATCGAATTCACGCCGGTAATCAGTCCCGCCGACGCAAGCGAAGCCAGCGCCTGAAATTCGCCGAGGCTCGCCGGGCTGTAGGAAATGCTCGCATCCTCGTGCACATATTCGAGCGAAGAGAAAAACCAGAGTTTGCCTTTCTGGATCGGCCCGCCAAGCGTGCCGATGTAATTCTGGCGCGAGAAAGGCTGCTTCGGCTCCGGCGCGGGATTATCGATCGGAAGGCGCGCATTCATCGCCGCGTCGCGCTCGTAGAACGCCGCGCCGCCGTGCCATTCATCCGAGCCTTGCTTCGTAGTCAACAGCACCGAGCCGCCCGTCGTGCGCCCCGTCTCCGCGGATTCTTGCGCCGTCCTAACCGCAAATTCCTCAATCGCATCGGGCGAATAATTCTGCAGGAATCCTCCGATGTAATCGTCCGAATTGTCTCCGCCATCCACCGAAAGCTCGACGTTCAACCCCGAACTTCCCCCGAACGAAACCGCGGTGATGCGCGCCTTGGTCGGGTCGGATGGCTCGACGGGCTCCGTGCCCGGCGCAATATAGGCGATGTTCGCGAAGCTGCGATGCGCCAGCGGAATCGATTCCAGATCGCCCGCCGAAACAATTCCCTGCTGCACCACACTAGCCGTATCAATCGGCTGCGTCGAAATCGAAGACGCCTGCGCATGAACGCTCACCGATTCGCGCACGCTTTCCGCCTGCAGCGTGACGGTAATTTCGCGTATCACTCCGACGACGACCGTCACGTCCGACTGCGCGTCCGCAAATCCCTTCGCACTTACCGTGATTCGGTACTCGCCCGGCAGAAGATCCTCAACTCGAAATTCCCCACGCCCGTCGCTCGCAACCTTTCGCTCGACCGATGTCGCCTCCGCCCGGATCACCACTCGAGCCGACGGAACCACCGCGCCGCTGCTGTCCTCCACCGTCCCGCGAACCGCTCCGCGCGGATTCTGCGCCAGAAGCCGTTCAGAAAGCCCGCCGGCAAGCGCCAACAATGCGGCGATGATTCCGACCGCGGGCAACGAACGAGCAACCCTGCGCATCCAGCCTCCTGACGCAATCGGGGGGATTATCCCAGATGAGTTTAGACGTGTCGACGCGATACGCGGCTCCCGGTGCGCCTCCATTTCGCCATAATCCCCTGCCGCTTTCAGCCCTTCGACCCGTCGCATCGCAGCGCCGCCGCCAGGCCCTCCATCGGAAGCCCTCGCCCGCCGAAAAGCGCGTTGACACCCTCAATTCCTTTTGCTATTCACCTTGTTCGCCTTTTTTGTGGGACTCGGGTCTGAATCCCCGCTGGCTTCAGAATGCGCACCTGCAAAGCCCTAGCAGTGCCTTCGAGAAGGAGAGTTGCCCCGCACTCGCGCGGCTGAACATTACATGATGGCTTGCAGCCACAGTATGGCGGGTGCCAGGTTCCGCCTCCCGAATTTCATTGCTCGCCTTGCCCCCGTACTTGCGGCGATTTTTCTAATTGCCGGCTGCCACGGCGGCTCCGCTGGCCCCGGCGCCATCTCGATCAAGCTCGTTCCCACTGGCACGATTTCGGTGGACGCACTGCAGGTAGTTCCCTTCACGGCTACAGTCTTGAATGACACGACCAATTCCGGCGTGACCTGGCTCATTTTCAATGACACCACTACGAATCCGCCGACTTGCACGCTCCCGGACTGCGGCACGCTTTCGGCCTCGACGCCCTTCACCGTAACTTACACCGCGCCGGGCAACATCGCCGCGCAACAATCCGTGATGCTCCGAGCCACGTCCGCCGCCAATACTTCGATCACCGTCAATGTGACCATCAACATCGTCGTCGGCATGATGTTCACAACCACCACTCTTCCGGGCGGTGAAAACGGCGTACCGTACAGCCAGAAGATTGCCGTCACCGGCGGCGTCACTCCGTTGAAATTCACGATCGCATCCGGCACTCTGCCGGCGGGCCTGAGCCTGGGCACGGACGGCGCGATCGCCGGGACTCCCAGCGGCTCGGGGACTTCCCAGTTCACTGTGCAAGTTGCCGACGGCGCGACTCCGCCTGCCACGCTGTCGCAATCCTTCAGCATCACCATTGCGCCCGCGCAGCCCATTTCCATCGTCACCACGGCGCTGCCCCAGGGCCTCGTCGGCGTTCTCTACAACGCCTCCATCAGCGCCAACGGCGGCATTCCGCCGCTAACGTGGAGCCTTCTCTCGGGCACTCTGCCCCCGGGCTTGACGTTAACCACGATCACGACAACCTCTGGCACTCCGCCGGTGACCACCACCATCGGTCAAATTTCCGGCACCCCCACAACTCAAGGAACGTCGATCTTCACGGTTGAAGTGCAGGACTCCGCCATTCCGCAGCAAACCGCGACGCAGGCTCTGAGCCTCACCATCAACGCTCCCTCGCCTCTCACGATCACAACTCCTTCTCTGCCAGGAGGCACCACCGCTGTCCCCTACAGCGAAGCCATCCAAGCCACCGGCGGCGTTGCTCCTCTGAGCTGGAGCGTGATTGCCGGACTACTGCCTCCCGGCCTTTCGCTCACTCCGTCCACAGGCACGCTCTCCGGCATTCCCAGCCGCGAAGGCTCCTCGACTTTCACCGTGCAGGTCGCCGATTCCGAATCAACGCCGCAGACCGCCACGATGACCTACACGCTTCCAGTGGCGGCAAACGGAAATCTGATCCAAGACAACTTTCTGCTCAGCGGTCCTTACGCATTTTTCTTCCGCGGCTTCGGCAAGGCCGCAGGCGCGCCGGAATTCCCCGAGATACTCGCCGGCCAATTCACCGCCGACGGCAAAGGAACGATCTCCGCGGGCACTCTGGATGTTCATTCCAACAGTCTGAAGCTGGGTCAATCGTTCACCGGCGACTACTCAATGGGATCGGACGGTCGCGGCAGCATGACCTGGAGCATCCCGGAAAGCGGCAACACAACGCTCACTCTTACGTTTCAGGTGGCGCTCGACGCCGAGGGAAATCTGACTTTCTCCGAGCAGGATAGCTCGGGCAATCGCGGCGCGGGCATTATCCGCCGCCAAACATCAACCTCCTTTACGTCCGGCGTCTTCAGCGGCGATTACACCTTCCTGTTCCCCGGCTACGATGCCACCAACAAACGCAGCGTCATGGCCGGCCGCTTCCGCGCTGATGGATCGTCGCAAATCACCAATGGCGCCGCGGACATCAACGATTCCGGCACCACCACCAGCTTCGCGGCTATCACCGGTTCGTTTGCAAGCATCTCGGCAAACGGGCGCGGCTCGTTCACGATCTTCGTCGACCCGAATCAAGAGGGCTTCATCTTCTACCTCATCTCTCCCAACGAGCTCTTTTTCGTCTCGACGCAAGAGTCATCCACCTCGGCCAATGGGAAAGTCACGATCACGAATCTTCCGCCGTTCGGCGGTATCGCCCGGCACGAATCCGGCGGGCCTTTTGCCAACGCATCGC
>DAITPO010000167.1:0-6785 GCA_036833535.1 Candidatus Acidiferrales bacterium
GGCCAATGCCCGCAATGCCTCTCTGGCAACGACAATCTCTGCCGCCAATACGGCCTCTTCGGCGAGCCGCATCCCGGCGGCTGCGCCGAATTCGTCCGCTCGCCGGAAGTAAATGTCGTCCCCATGCCCACGCGCCTGAGCTTCGAAGAAGCCGCCGCGGTCCCGCTCGTCTTTCTCACCGCGTGGCACATGCTAATCACGCGCGCTCGCCTCGTCGTTGGCGAAACCGTAGTAGTCCTAGCGGCAGGCAGCGGCGTAGGCAGCGCCGCCATTCAAATCGCCAAAGCCATGAGCGCGAGAGTAATCGCCACAGCAGGCTCCGAAGATAAGTTGCAACTAGCCAAGAAACTCGGCGCCGATGAAACCATCAATCACACCGCGCACAAAATCCACGAAGAAGTAAAACGCCTGACCAATCGCCGCGGCGCCGACGTAGTCTTCGAACACGTAGGCGCAGCCACCTGGGACCAGAGCGTAGCGTCGCTATCTCCCGGCGGCCGCCTGGTCACCTGCGGCAACACCACCGGCTACGACGTCCATTTAGATCTGCGCTTCCTCTTCAGCCGCCAATTATCGTTACTAGGCAGCTTCATGGGCAGCAAAGCCGAACTCTATTCCGTCCTGGAGTTGGTAAACCGCGGCATCCTGAATCCAGTAATCGACAAAATCTATCCGCTGGAAAAAGCCGCCGAAGCCCACGCCCGCCTAGAAAATCGCGAGCAATTCGGCAAAGTAGTTCTGAAAGTGTAGCGCCGGCGTCCCCGCCGGCATCCGGCGACTAAATCGCGCGCAAAAACTCGTGGCACCGGACGGACCACGAATTCATTTCGAGTCGTTCTGCGCCCTCATCTGCAAAAAATCCCACTTATTCCCATACAAATCCCGAAACACTACAACGGTTGCATACTTCTCCTCGCGCGGCTCCTCCAGAAATTCCACCCCGCGTTCTTTCATCGCCCGGTAATCCCGCCAAAAATCATCGGTTCGCAAAAACAAAAACACGCGCCCGCCCGTCTGATTCCCCACGCGGCTCTCCTGCTCCGCCGTGACCGCGCGCGCCAGCAACAACGAAGTCCCACCCACACGATCGGGCGCCACGACCACCCAGCGCTTGCCGCCTCCAAGATCGCTATCTTCGATCAAGCGAAAGCCAAGCAATTTCGTGAAGTAAGCAATCGCCTCATCGTAGTCGCGCACCACCAGCGCCACGTGCCCGAGAGTCTGCGTCATAAGTCCTCGCCGCCTACATCAACGCATACACATTCCCATCCGCACTCCCAAAATAAATCACCGCACCCTGCACCACCGGCGAAGATAGCACCGTCCCCAAAGCCATCATCTTCTGCACCCCCGAAACCATATCGTCATAGAAAAAATCCACGAAGGCCGCCTCATAATTCGGCGACCCATCGCCCTTCGTATACATATCCCCAGTCTTCTTCGCTCCATCCGTCTCAAACGTCCAAGCAATCTTCTGCCCCTTCAAATCGATCGCATAAAGCCGCCCCTGATTCGATCCGAAGAACGCAAAATCGCCCACCAGCGCCGGAGAAGAAAACATCGGCCAATGCTTGAAATCGAGCGAAAACACCGCGGCCCCCGACTTCGCGTCCAGCTCATAAAACATCCCCGAATCCGAAGTCCCGAAATAAACTTTCCCGTCGCGCACCGCCGCCGATCCAATCACCCACGACCCATGATTCGAAAATGCCCAAAGCTGCTTCCCGCTCGCCGCATCCACAGCATAAAAATTCGAATCCCGGCAGCCGAAATAAACCACTCCATCCATCACCGCCGCCGAAGCCTGAATCCCTTGCTGGTTGGCGATGTCATGATCCTCGCCGGTCTTGAATCGCCACTTTTCTGCGCCCGTCGCCGCGTCCAGCGCATAGAAATAACTGTCCCAGCTCCCCACATATAAAACGCCATCCGCAATCGCCGGCGAAGCATGCACCACGTCCCCAGTCTTGAATTTCCATTTCAATTTCCCCGACGCGAAATCCAGCGCATAAATATTCGTATCCCCGCTGCCAAAATAAACCGCCCCGCCGGAAATCACAGGCGACGACAAATAAAAATCAAACGGGTCAGGCATCAATTCCGCCGCCGGCAAAGAGCCGTGCAGATGCTTGCCCGCAAATCGCCGCTCGCCCTCGGTCTGAAAGCGCCATTTCAATTTCCCGCTAGCCGCGTCCAGCGCATAAAAATTCCCGTCATAGCTGCCAAAGAGAACCAGCCCCGCCGAAACCGCCGGCGAAGAAGTAATCCGGCTCTCCGCCTTGAATTTCCATTTAAAAACGCCGCTCCCCGCATCCAGCGCGTAAAGATAATGATCGCTGCTGCCCACAAACAGCACTCCGCCAGAAATCACCGGCGAAGAAATCACCGCACCGTCAGTATGAAACTGCCACTTGATCTTCGAAAATTGCGCCACGCCGGGCCCGTCATAAACGCCCGTATGCGACGCATTCCCGCGAAACATAGCCTCCTGCGCAAACGCCGGCGAACACGCCGCGAGCAATAAAATGATCAACCACCGCTTCATGCGCACCCCCTTGTGCTCCCCTGATAGACGCCGCCGCGCACGAAACGTTTTCAACGTATCGGCGGTGCCGCAGCGCAGCTCTGATTTTTACCGGTCGTAGGGGCGCCGCTAGCTGCACCCGCCCAAGTAACCCCAGGTATCGCTCGCCACCAACTCCGTTCGAGCCGATCCCCGTAGTCTCGGGCGCGCGATCAACTTCGCGATTAAAAAAACAACCGAGCCACATGGTGTCACCCCGCGACCGCTCTTCGCGACGTGCCCGAAGCATCAACCCTCGCCCGTAACTCCCTCTCCCCTCAGCACCTAACCCTGCTTCGTTTCCAAAGCAGCCCTCCGCTCCCGCTCCGCCCTCCACCGTATCTAGTACAGCATGGACGCATGCACGCGCGCCCCGCGCGCCGTGCTACTGAATTATCCTTATAGATACAAGCGATTGGAGCGACACCGGGCGTACAAGAATGATCAAGCCCGCAGCCGCTTCGCAAAGGCACCAGTGATCTCGACCAAACACAAGCCGGAGCATTCAGCCCCCAGCATCCCGGCCGCCTCGGGCCGCATCGAGCGCCGCCAGTGGTGGCTCTCCTCCTCCAGCATCATCGTCACGCTACTGCTCACCGCCGGAATCGTGCTCATAGCTCTGCCGATGATGATTCCCGGCGTATCGAATTTTTATTCCATCAGCACCAGCATCGGCATTCGCGGCCTGATCGGCGTCGTGCTGCTTTTTGATCTCTACGTCCTCTTCCAGCAGCTGACGATTCATCGCTTCCGCAAGCGCCTCGCCGAGCGCGAAGAGCTCTTCCGCCTGATCAGCGAAAATGCCGCCGACATGATCGCTCTCGTCGACGTCAGCGGCCGCCGCATCTACAACAGCCCTTCCTACGTCACCATCCTCGGCTATTCCCAGGAAGAGCTCGCCGACACTTCCTCCTTCGAGCAAATCCATCCCGACGATCACCGCAAAGTGATGGAAGCCGCGCTCGAAACCCGCCGCACTGGCGAGGGCCGCCGCATCGAATATCGCATTCGGCACAAGGATGGCCGCTGGCTCACTCTTGAATCCACCGCCAGCGCCGTCAAAAATGACGCCGGCGATGTCGAGAAGCTCGTCGTCGTCAATCGCGACATCACCGAGCGCAAGCTGCTCGAAGAGCAGCTCTCCCTCTCGCAAAAACTCGAAGCCGTAGGCCGCCTCTCCGGAGGCATCGCCCACGATTTCAATAATCTCCTCGGCGTAATTATCGGCTATGCCGAAGCCATTCAGCAGCGCATGTCTCCCACCGATCCCATGCGCGAAGCCGTGGACGAAATCCAAACCGCCGGCAATCGCGCCGCCGCTCTCACGCAGCAGCTTCTCGCGTTCAGCCGCAAGCAGGTTCTCGAGCCCAAGGTCCTCGATGCCAACGCCGTTCTCAGCGACGTCGAGAAAATGCTCCGCCGCCTCATCGGCGAAGATATCGAACTCCAGATTTCGCTCTCCCGTCATCTCGGCCGCGTCAAAGCCGATCGCAGCCAGCTCGAGCAAGTCATCCTCAATCTCGCCGTCAACGCACGCGACGCCATGCAACAAGGCGGCAAGCTGCGCATCGAGACTAGGAACGCCCAGCTCACGGAAGCCGACCGCACTCGTTTCCGCTATGTGGTTCCCGGCCAGTACGTTTTGATTAAAGTAACCGACACCGGCTGCGGCATGGACGCCGCTCTGCAATCCCACATCTTCGAGCCCTTCTTCACCACCAAGGAAAAAGGCAAGGGTACCGGCCTCGGCCTGGCCACCGTTTACGGCGTCATCAAGCAAAGCGGCGGCTACATTTGGGTCGACAGCGAAGTCGGGAAGGGAACTGAATTCAAAATTTATCTGCCGCTAGCCGACGATGTCGCCGAAGAATCTTCCGACTCGCAAGAGCCTTCCTCCGCGGCCGCCGCGCAAAGCGCCGCCACAATCTTGCTCGTCGAAGACGAGGAGTCTCTCCGCAAACTCACGCGCACCACTCTGAAAAGCCAGGGTTACACCGTCCTCGAAGCCCGCGACGCAGCCACCGCGCTCGCCGTCGCCGCCAAATCCGAAGCACCGATCGATCTGCTCCTGACCGACGTGGTCATGCCCGGCATGAGCGGCCGCGCTCTCGCCGAAAAATTGGGCGCTCTCCGTCCGGACATGAAAATCCTCTACATGTCCGGCTATCCAGACGGCGCCATCGTCACCCACGGCGTCTTGAATCCCGGCATGTTCATTCTGCGCAAGCCCTTCACGCGCGATGTCCTGCTCCGCCGCGTAGAAGAATCCCTAGCGCAAAAATTCGCCAATGCCGATCGCCGCTCGTGATCATCAATGCGACTTCCGATCGCGCGCGTCGTAGCGCCGTATGTAGCGCGGTACGTGGCGCCGTGCCTGGCGCCGTACGTAGCGCCGTATGCAGCGCCTGGCCGCGCGCCAGGAAAGCGATGTGCTTTGTCAGGGCACGACTTCAGTCGTGCCGAAAGGCTTTCAAAAGCAGTCCGGCTTTAGCCGCTGAGGCGAGTTTTTCGCGTTCTCACAAGCGCGCTAGAGCCCAGCATTTTGCATATGTTTTAAGCTGTCATCCTGATCCCGCATGCGGGATCAGGATCTAAGCGAAGCACTTCTCATCCGCACCCAACGAAAGGAACCATGATGCCGCGCCTGCTGATCATCGACGACGATGAATCCGTCCGCAAAGTCATGCGCTTCCGCCTGCAAGACACCTACGAAATCGTAGACACCGGCGTCCCCGAAGAGGCCCTCGCCCTCGCGCTCAGCCACAAGCCCGACGCCATCCTCCTCGATCTAATGATGCCCAAATTTTCCGGCTTCGAAATCTGCCAGACTCTCTCTTCGCTCAGCTTCACGCAACTCATTCCCATCTTCATCGTCAGCGGCGAATCCGCCGCGCGTTACAAAGACTTCTGCGAAAATCTCGGCGCCAAAGCCTATTTCCAGAAGCCCGTGAATTTCGAATCCCTGCAAGCCTGCCTCGCCAAAGCCACCGGCGTAGATCGCCCCGATCGCCGTTGCGAACCGCGCATCCGCCTGCGCATCTCCCTAAAACTCCGCGGCCTCGATTCCAAAGGCCGCCCCTTCGAGTGCGTCACAATCACCGAAAACGTCAGCGCCCACGGCTTCTGCTGCCCCTGCAGCGAAAATCTAGCCATGAACTCCACCATCGACGTCTTCCACATCTCCCAACGCCAGCAATTCACCGGCAAAGCCATGACCGTCCGCATCGACTGGCCCAACACCCCAGGCCAACTCTACGGCTTCCAATTCATAGGCCCCCCCACCGACTGGATCCTAAAATAAGAATGTAGCTCAGGTCTTCAGACCTGAGGCCGTTCGGTTTTGAACTGGACGTTTCGGCCCGCGAGTGTCCCACGCCTTCCGATGGTGTTGCCTTTAGGGGTGGCCCATCCTTCGCGGTGTCTGCGAAGGGTGGGGCTTTTCGGCCCCGCAGTTCGGCCCCGCTTTTTCTTCCTCCTTGTTCCTTCCTTCACACGGGATCGATGCGAATTAATCCATCGTCCTTGCCCTCGTACCACGCATACGAACTCCACAGCCAATTCCTCGGCGAGCTGGCCAAGCCTCGCTTCACCGGATTCATGTGCATGTAACCCAGCTTCTCGATGCGCTTCTTGCGGCTCCAGACATTGAAATCATAGAAGCGCCGCGGCCAGAACTGCGGCAGCGCACCCTCGTCGCCAAATCGAAATTGCAACTGCCCCGCGGCGCGCCTCCGCCGGCGCAGCCCACGCGCGACTCGCTGCTTGAGCACTTGCAGCACCGTCGAAGGTGTGCCTTCGGCCGGCTCGCCGATCAACAAGTGGACGTGTTCGGGCATCACCACAAATCCCACCAAGGCGAAGCCGTAGGCATCGCGGACTTGTCCGAGAACTTTGACAAACAAATTGCGCGCACGCACCGATCGCAGTAGCGGCGCGCGCCGGTAGCAAGTGAGAGTAATATAGTGCAGATCGTGCTGGCCATAGTAGCGCTTGAGTCCAAGGGGCATAAAAGGTGAGCCGAAACTCGAAACTGGGAAAGGGGCCGAACATCGGAGCCGAAAGAAGGGGCCGAAAAGCCCCACCCTTCGCACACCCCGCGAAGGATGGGCCACCCCCAAAACCAGTACCGCGTCGTTACTTCACACAGTGGTATCGTGCCCCTCGGCAAGCCTGAGCTCCAGCCCGGAAGATACGGAGACCCGGAAAGGGTGGGCCACCCGCC
>DAITPO010000168.1:0-6681 GCA_036833535.1 Candidatus Acidiferrales bacterium
CCCAGCTCGGCGAATTCATAGGACGCGCCAAAGCGCAACATAAACCGATGGCTCGCGTCGGTCAGCCCGAATGTAGGTGAAATGCGCAGATTCCAACCGCTGGGCAACTGCCACGCGAGTATCGGCGCAAAATAATGCGACGTCCCGCTGAGCGTGAAATTCGAGACGGTGCCCAGGCCGCCGTACATCTCCGTGCCGGCCGCAAAATTCTCGCGGCAGAATGCGCACACTCGCGGCGTGGCCTCCAGCCGCAGCGGCCGGCTCGCGCCCACCGCGTAGCCGAATTCCCACGGCTCGTGGCCCACATTTTTCTCACCAATGAAATTCTCGCTGACGTCCCAGCCCTTGAAATTGCTTCCCAGAATGATTTTTGTCTCCAGCTCGTGATCGGTTCCGTTCAGCTCTGCATTGCGCGGAACGAAGTCGTCCTGCCCGTCGAATCCCACCACTTCCTTCATCGTCTTGTCGGCTTCGGTGGTGTTCTCGTACTCGACGTACAGCACCGGATTAATCCAATGCTGCTTCATCAGCGGATGAAAGCGGTTCTCCCAGCGAAAACCGGTAAAGACCGAGCTATCGTGAAAAGTGGATTGCCCGTCGAGATAGAACTCCGTGGTCCACCAACCAGTCGCGCCGTACTCGAATTCCGTCCAATAAGCGATGTAGTCGTTTCCGCCGCGCTGCGTGCCGTAGCTCGCGTTGAAATTGATCTCCAGGTTTCCGGGCTCCTCCATCGCCTGGCCATAAGCAACAAAATACGGAGGTTCCTGCGCACCGGCCGGCCGCGCCGCAGCCGTTCCTGCCACGATCAGGGCGGAAAGCCACAACACGCAGCGGATCCAGGCAAACCGCACGCACCCCCCTAGTTGATAATCGTTCTCAAGTAGCTGAGGCTAAGCCACCTGTAAATTAGTGTCAAGTAAAAACTCACCCACACCCATGGAAATGTCACCCAGGACGGTCAAGTCGGAACGGCTAGATTCTTCCGCGCGGCCGTAGGGGCGCCGCTTGCTGCGCCCCTGCCGGCCACCGGAGAGCTACAACAGAAGAATTAGAAGTGGAAGCCAAGCTCCGCGGAATAGGAGCGCGGCGTAACGTAGTGCGTCCCGCTGAACGTAGAAAGGAAGTTATACAGCGCGTACTTGTTGGTCACGTTGATCGCCGTCAACCGCAAGCTCCACTTGTACCGATCTCCGCGGAACAAGTTGTCCTCGCCAAGCGCCACGTCAAACAAGCTCCGGGGCGCAACGCGCGGCGGATTGTGATCATCATTTTCGGTGCCCGCCTTCGGCACCGTCAACAGCGTGGATCCGTACAGCGACGCCGGGCACAATCCCGTCGAGCTGATCGGCGTGGTCGGAGTCGCGTGCACACCGTTGCAGAATAGTCCCGCCTGAAACTGTTGATCCGGTGTCAACCCGGAGACATCCACCGTGCTGTTGTCTCCCAACGGCCCATTTGCACAATTCCCTCCCGCGCACGGCAGTGCACCAGCCACCAGTCCGCTGTCGTAGCGCCAGTTGAGGCCGAGCCACGGGCCCTTCTTCCACGGCTGGTACTGCAAGTGAGCCGTCGAGTTGAACTTCTCGTCGTGGTCGATCCGGAAGACCTCTCCGCCCTGACCGACCGTCACGCCCAGCCCGCTGAGTTGCGGCGGGAAAAAGCGTGCAGCCACGCTGGACATCACAACGAACGCCGTGAATCCGTGAAAGTTCGGGACGCTCGCGCGAATCGCGTATCCCGGAATTTTCGAACTCTGCCACGCCACCGGAAATGTAATTGGCGTCGCTCCGAACGTGCTGAAGTCATAGCCGTTGTGGGTGTACTTCCAGATGTACTCGCCGTCAACCACAAGGTACTTCCCAAACGCCTGCTCGAAACCCGCGTGAAACTCGTTGCGGTAGCCCGGAGCCAGTGCTGCCGGCACGCACGGGATCAGCGCCGGAATGAATCCCGTCGGGTCGTTGCAACCCGTGCTCGAGAGGACGAGGTTCTCGTTGAACGGCGACTCGAGCGTCCGCGCGTACGATATGCGCATCACGGTGTTGGTTTTCTTGATGTTGTACGCGACTCCCAGCCGCGGCTCCGCCTGCCGCGCGCTGATCAGTCCGTTGTACAAATCGCCGCGGATTCCGACGTTGAACGTCCAGTTCTTCAAGCTGATCGAGTCCTGGACGTAGAGTGCGAGTTCTTTCACGTCCGTATGTCCGCGAAACGGGAATAGGGCGCTCGGCGAACCCGCACACGAATCCGCCGGGTCGGTCGGCAGCGGCCGGGTCAGGTCGCTGCAGGCCAGGATCGGACTGAACGCCGGATTGATGCTGCCGCCCGGATCGAGCGGGCCTCCGCATTGCGCGCTGTTCGTTACCGTAGGATCGGTGTTCGGACTTCCGTCGGCATTGAAGCACACAGGATTAAACGTAGGATCGACGATCCCCAAGGTATCATTCTCCGTCAGAAACGTGTGCTGATACGTGACTCCGGCCTTGAGGTTGTGGATGCCCTTCACGAAAGAAATATTCGACCGCACGCCCGCGTTGGTGAGCTTTCGGGACTGCCCCACCGTTTCTGCCTGCAAGTCCGGGGCTAGGTCCGCAAGGGGATTTCCGCTTGGGTAGTAGTGGTATTGATCTTGGCGCACGAAAGCGCCGAACGTAAACGCCGTGGACGAATTGATCAGCCGCGTGTAGGTCGGCGAGATGTTAAACGTCCCGATTTTCGCGCGTTGGTCGGTTGTGCCGAGTGGACCTCCTGTAACGTTGTCAACGACTCCGTCATGAAATTCCTGATCGAATGAATTGGGATTCTGAAACCACGAGCGCGTGTACTGAAAATTCAGATGGATGGAGTCCGCTTGCGATAGCTGGTAGTCAACTCGGTCGAAGATGTTTTCTTCGTTGCCCTTCGCGTGCATCACCACAAACTCCGGCGGATCGAGAAACCGGCCGGAATTGAGTCCATTGGCGGCGATGAAATTCCCCCACTTGTCTCCGCCGTAGGCCAGGTCAAACCCGGCGGTGGCCGTCCCAAAGTTTCCATACGAGGCAAAAACACTACCCGTCGGGCGCTTCACGCCTTGGCCCGAGCGCGTAGTCACATCAATCACCAAGCTCGTCTTCCCGCCGTATTCCGCCGGCGGCGCCCCGGAAATCACCTCGATCGATTGAATCGAATCCGCCGGTATCTGGTTTGAGAACACCTTGCTCTGCTGATCCGTGATCGGCTGGCCGTCCACCGAGAACGAGTTTTCGGCGTGGTCGCCGAGCCCGTGAAATAAACCGTTCGAATCCGCGGCAACTCCTGGAGTCGAAAGCGTAACCAGCGAGCTCACTGATGACGACGCGCTCTCCAGCGGCAGCTTTTCGAACAGGTCGCGGTCGACGTCCGTGTGAAATGTCGATTCCGTCTCGACCAAGTCGCCGCCGTTCGCCTCCACCGTCACGGTCGTTGATGTCCCCGCAATCTGCATCCCAATCTGCAGCGCCACCGGAACCGATGAACGGAGGTCCACGTCCTCCGTGTAAGGCGCGAATCCCTTCGCCGTCACGACCAGATGGTAAGGATTGAACGGCACGTTCGGGAATTTGAACGAACCATCCGCACCCGTCGAGGCATATCGCGTGTACCCGCTCACGGGATTCGTGATTTCCACCGCCGCGCCGCTGACCACGCCGCCCGTCGCATCTTTCACATTTCCGGAAATCGTTCCCGAATTCCCAGTCTGCGCAAATGCACTGCCGCTGGTTAGCGCCGCGCCGAGCGTCAATAGCAAAACCGCCAAATACCGAAATATACTTCGCATTTTTCCTCCGTTCCCCGATTCGTCGGGGATCTGTCGTGGGCTAATCGTTGGAAGGGCCGCCGCAAAATAGGCGGAGCGCCAAGGCCGTATCGGGCTCAGCGCGTGAGATTCAGACTAGTGTTCAGTCGGTGGATTTACGCGGAAGGAGGTGCGCGGGAGGAATGGTCGGCAACAAACAGATCCAGCTCGGGCGTGCGGATTTCGCACTGCACACCGTGAGCCACCGGGACCAAAACCGGCAGCCTGACGACCGTAGCCGATTGAATCGGCGCGTGATGGGCGACGTGGCAAACCGGGCAGGCCGCGTCGGAGCTCCCCGCATGGTGGTGCGCGAGGGTTGACTCGGTCGCCAGGAACAGCAGCGCGAAGACGGCCAGGCAGACGAATAAAACCTGCGCCTTGTGGTGCCTCGGGTTTGCCCAGGACTTCATCGCCTACTCATTATATGCGCCAAAAGACCATTAGACGCAAGAAAGTCTCAAGAGTTTGCCGGAAGAATTAGGGGCCAGGCCCGGTTTAAGCGCTCAGGTAGGGGGCCATCGGTCTGGTGAAGCTCGTAGTGGGCATGTGCTCGGTCTGTGGCCTTAACGATGTACTCCCCGGCGTCGCGGCAACAACCTCGTGGAATTTAAGATGAACGCCAGCTCCGAGGAAACGTGAACAAACGCCGCCAGCAGCGGATTCAGAATTCCCGCCGCCGCCAATCCCACGCCAACGCTATCCACAATCAATGTGCCCGCAAAATTCTGCATGATGATCCTGCGGCACCACCTTGCCACACGCACCGTCTCCGCAAAATTCAACAGGTCCGACCCGATCAGCACGACGTCCGAACTCTCTCTTGCCACATCGGTCCCCGAGCCCATGGCTACGCCGACCGTCGCTCGCGTCAATGCCGGCGCATCATTTATTCCATCGCCTACCATTACCACCACCCGCCGTTGCGCAAGCAGCCCTTCGATGTGCTGCAACTTTTGCTCCGGCATCAACTCTGCGAGTATTTCATCCACGCCGAGCCATTTTCCGATTTCCTCGGCCACGCGTCTCGAATCGCCCGTAAGCAAAATGATTTTCAGCCCCATGCCCCGCAGTTTTTCGATGGCCGCGCGCGCCTCCGGCCGTAACCGATCGGCGACCCGAATCGAGCCCAGCAGATGCCCCCCACGCGTCACGAGCACCGCTTCATCGGCATCCGACGTGCCAGATCCCGCGCCATTACCTCCGTCATTCCCATCCCGCTGCCAACTGCCCACGGTAATCTCTTCGCCGTCAATCCGCGCCACGACGCCGCGCCCTGGCGTGTATTCGAATTCCTCAGGATGCCTCACAGGAAGCTTCATCTCCGTCGCGCGCGCCATAATCGCCTTCGCCACTGGATGTTCGGACCGGCATTCGGCGGTCGCCGCCGCTTCGATCAGCGCTTCGGCGCTGACTCCAGCCGCTGGACACAACTCTTCGATCGCAGGCGCGCCATATGTCAATGTGCCCGTCTTGTCGAGTACGATCGTATCCGCAGCCGCCAGCCCCTCGAGATATCGCCCGCCTTTGATGATCGTGCCGTTCTGCGCCGAACGTCCGATAGCTCCGAGAATCGCCAGCGGTGTCCCCGCCGCGATTCCGCACGCTCCGGCTACGATCACCACCGAAATCGTCGACCGCATGTTATGCGTGAAAAAAAGCGTAACCGCTGCCGCGGCCAGCGCCAAATACACGAGATAGCCCGCGAGCCGGTCGGCAATCCCCTGAATGGGTGCGCGCGAGGCCTCGGCGCGCTCCACCGCCTCCACAATCTGCCCGAACGTCGTGTCGCGACCGAGTCGCTCGACGCGAATCTCGAGCGCGCCCGATTGATTGATCGTCCCGGCAAAAACTTTAGTCCCAGGCCGCTTCTCAACCGGCATCGATTCGCCCGTGATCGGCGCCTGGTCTACAAACGAATGTCCACCGATGACGGCGCCGTCAACCGGGATTCGCCCGCCGGGCCGCACAAGCACCACGTCGCCCGGTGCCACTTCCTGAATGCCCACATCCTCCCACTCTCCCGCGCGCTGAATAGTTGCCGTGCTCGGGAGCAGCTCGATCAGACGCTTAATCGCTCTGCGCCCACGCCCGACCGTTAGACCCTCGAGAATCTCCGCGACGAGTACAAACAGCGTGATTACGAGCGCGGTAAAAACCTCTCGGATTGCGAGCGCCGCAACGATGGCGATGGCCATCGAAAGCTCCATGGTCATCCGCCGCTCGACCATGTTCTCGTAGGCTTCGCGGAAAATAGGAAAGCCGCCAACCAGTGTGCAAATTACCCCGACGGCCGTGTAATACGCGTTCGGCTGCGGCAAGAACCAAATGGCCGCCGCTGCCGCAGCCACAAATAGCGGCCGATTGATTTCCCGCCAGCCAACAGCATGTGCGTGCTCTTCGGCGCTAGCTTGAGCATGACCAGCATGCTTATCGTTGATGTCTCCAATCGCCATTCCTCTTGCTTGCGTTGCTCTCGATTGATCCATGACGCCACCTCACAACGGCCGCTCTCTTGACACCCACCAGACGGCTCTCAACCCGCCGCCAGTCAACTTCACTTCAAATACGCCCTGATTACGTCTACCAGTTCCTCCGCCGCCTCGGCCTGCGCTCGATTTTTCGCGCCATCCGGCGCCAACACATGAAACCGGATGTGCCCTTCCATCACTTCGGCCATCAATCCGTTCAAAGCTCCCCGCGCAGAGGCCATCAACTGCAGCACGCTCGCGCACTCTTCCTCCGACTCGAGCCCCCGTTCGATGGCCTCGAGCTGCCCCCGAATGCGGCGCACCCGCGCGAGCAATTTGTCCTTGTCCTTGGTCGTATGAGCCATTCGCTTGCCCTCTCGTTTGAGTCTT
>DAITPO010000169.1:0-6654 GCA_036833535.1 Candidatus Acidiferrales bacterium
CGCACCACGCGCGCCCGCGGCGGCGCTTCGGCCCCGAGCAACTTCTCGACAGCCTCGCAGTAACCCAGCCCATTCGAAACCGCCGCGACGTAATCCATGCGGTCCACGTACGGCGCAAATTGCTGATAGCTGCGGTGCTCGGCAATCTTCTCGACGCCGCGATGCAGGTAGCCGATGATGCATTCGGATCCCGCCACGCGCTCGCCATCGAGTTTCAGCTTCACGCGCAGCACGCCGTGCGTCGAAGGATGCTGCGGCCCCATGTTGAGAATAATTTCGTCGGCGCCCAGCACCGTCGTCTCAACCTGCGTCCCCGATCTAGTCCGCGTCTCGTCCATGCGCTCTCTACTGCCCGCTCTCAATCCCCAAATTCTCTTTCACCCAAGCCTCATCCTGCTTCAGGATGTCGTAATCCTTCCGCAACGGATGGCCAACCCATTCCTCCGGCAGCAGCATGCGCCGCAAATCCGGATGCCCGTCGAAGCGAATCCCGAACATGTCGAAAATTTCGCGCTCGAGCCAGTTCGCCGTCGGCCAGATATTCACGACCGTGCTCACCGTTTCGTTTTCACCCAGATGCGCCTTCAACCGCAACCGCTCGTTCTTCGCAAACGAATAAAGATTCGCCACCAGATCAAAACGCTTCTCGCGCTTGGGCCAATCGACCGCCGTAATGTCCGCGAGATAGTCGAACTTCTCCTCATCGCGGCAATATTTCGAAATCTCAAGCCATTGCGCCGCAGCAACCAGCACGATCGCCTGCTTGCGATCGATCGTTGGCTCGATAATCGCCGCCCCGAATCGCGCCTTCAATCGCTGCACCAACTCGTTATCAAGAGGCGCGGGCTTAGGCGGCGCTTCCTTCGGCGGGGGCGCGGGTTTCGGCGCAGGTGGCGCCCCAGCAGCCGCGGCAGGCGCTGCAGGCTTAACCGCCTCGGCCGGCTTTGCAGGCTCGGCAGCTTTTGCAGGCGGAGCCGCTGGCGTTTCGTCTGCTTTTGGAGGCGTGCCACCGCCTCCTCCGGACGGCGGAGTGGTGGCGTCCTTTTTCGATGGATCGTCAGCCATTTGTCTATTGGGTTTCGGCTTCCGGAATCAAAGGATTAGCGCCAAGCGGCGCGCTTCCGTCAGCCCAGTTGTTAGTCTCGCCCGAAAAATTCGCATCCAAGCGCCGCCCCCGCGCGCGGCCAACGCCCGCATCGATCATTCCCAATCGAGCGCGCCTTTCCGGAACAGCCAAATATATCCAACGATCAGGATGCCCAGAAAAACCAGCATCGTGAAAAGCCCATAAGTCCCCAAAAAGCTGTAACGGATGGCCCAGGGAAACAGAAAAATGATCTCCACGTCGAAGATAACAAAGAGGATTGCAATGATATAGAAGCGCACCGAGTAGCGCCCGCGCGAATCGCTCTCCGCCGGCACGCCGCATTCGTAAGGCTCAAGCTTCGCCCCATCCGCGCGGCTGTCCGGCCGGATCAGCTTGAAAACCATGAGCGTTATAGCGGGAAAAGCGGCCGCGAGCACGGCGTAAATCAGGATCGGGATGTATTGGCGTGGCATCAGGCCGATGAACCCGGAATCCTAACACAACCCAACCAAGCCCGGCCACTCCGTTTGCTCTTTGACTCACCCGAAAATTGCGGAGAGGTCCTGGGTTATCTCGTGTACCTGCCGCCGGACCTGCCGTCAGTGGACGCACTCGCGGATTCCGATTTTTTTCTCGCGGCCCAATCCCGTACGCGCTTGTCCAGTACGTCCAGCGGCAGCGCGCCGTCTCCCAAAACCTCATCGTGGAAGGCGCGAATGTCGAACTTGTCGCCGAGCTGATCTTTCGCGAATTGGCGAAGCTTGAGAATTTCGAGCTGTCCGAGCTTGTAAGCCAGCGCCTGGCCGGGCCACGCGATGTAGCGATCCACTTCGCTCTGCACGTTCGGCTCATCCATCGCCGTGTAGCGATGAAAGTAAGCCACCATTTGATCGCGGGTCCAATGCTTCTCATGAACGCCGGTATCAATCACCAGGCGAATGGCGCGCCACATTTCATTCTCCAGCCGCCCGTAGTCGCTGTAAGGATCATGATAGAGGCCCACCTCTTTACCCAACCTCTCGGAGTAAAACGCCCAGCCCTCGACGAACGCCGTGTAGTCTTCATATTTCCGGAACGCAGGCTGCCCGGCCAACTCCTGGGCCAGCGAGAGCTGAAGATGATGCCCCGGAATCCCTTCGTGGTAGGCGATGGCCTCGACATTCAGCATCAAGCGATGCTCCGGGTCCCACTCATTCACATTGATATGCCCCGGGCGCGAACCGTCCGCGGTGCCGTTTGTGTAATCAGCCGGTACGGCATCCTTCGATCGCGAGGCCTCCATGGGAATGACGGCCAGCTTGTTCTTCGGTAGGCGCCCGAAAAGTTTGGGCAGCTCCGGCTCCATTTCGTGAACGTAATTCGCATAGAGATCCAGTAATTGTTGGCCCGACGTAGCGTAGAAGCGCCGGCCATTCTTGATGTGCTCGTTCAAGCTCGCGAGATCCTTGAATCCCAGCTTGTGCGCGAGTTCGAGCATCTGCGCCTCGGTCTCGTCCACTTCTTTGAGTCCAATGGCGTGAATCTCGTCCGGCGTCAATTCGGTGGTGGTCATGTGGCGGATTTCAAAGCGATAGCGCGCCCCGCCGTCGGGCAGCGACCAGATGCCGGGTTCGCTGCGGCCCTTCGGTGCGTACTCATCGCGCAGAAACGCGGTGAAGCGCGCATAGGCAGGCAAAACTGATTCCTTGATCGCGGCAATTCCTGCTTCGCGCAGGCGCTTTTGATCCGATTCCGAAATGCTCGTGGGAAATCTGAAAAAAGGCGCAGCGAAGTGAGACTTTTCCGGTTCCTCGATAGCGATGGCGTTGGACTGCCCGGCGGCTTTCTCCAGCAGAAAACGCGGCGGCATCAATTTATCGCTCATGCCTTTGCGCATCTGCGCGACGTTCTGCTCCAGCAGACGCGGCATTTGCTTCAGCCGGGAAATGTAGTCCTCATAATCTTTGACGGATTCAAATGACAGCGTGTTGACAATCTGCGGCAGGTAAATCTGCACGCCGTTTTGCTGATCCACCGGCATTTCCCACGGCTTAAACTTCGCGCCCTCGAGTTGCATCCGCAGGTCGCGCACGATCAAGACTTTGTTGAGCGCCTCTTGTTCGGAAAAGCCTGAGCTATCGATAGCCTCGAAGCGATCGAGGAATTTCTGCGTCTCCCGCAAATTCTTGTCGATGGCTTCCTGAGAGTAGTCGTCGAGTTTGTCGTTCCAGCGCTTATCTCCGAGGAAAGAAGCAAAGAGCGGGCTGGCGCTCAGCCGGTATTCCCATTGCTCGTCCAAGAGTTCGCGAAACGCCTTGCGCCGCGATTCAAGAGAGCCCGCCGATTGCGCGACGATCGAAACAGAAAAAATAGAGCAGAGGAACAAAACTACAGTCGCATCCAGGCCAAATACGCGCATGAAGCTCCCTCAAGTGACCAAGTGCGGAGGCACGATAGCACCGGCAGGCTAGCGCAGCGCCCGTGTCCCTCGCTGTCGCTCGATCCGCGAATCGTCGAGCTAGCGCGCGCCGGCTGCGGGAGGCGAAGCCGGCTTTTCCGGATACAGGCGCTCGAACTCCGGGTCGCCGTGAAGAAGCGTAAGGTCTGGGTCGCGGCGCGCCCAGACGGCGTCCTTCGAGCCCGCTTCCCAGGCTTTGCGCAGCGCGTCGAGCGCCTCCGTTTTTCGTTTCAGCAGACAGAAGACGCAAGCAGCGTTGTAGAGAATCCCGGCTTCGTTGGCGCGCAAAGTGATGGCCAGGTTAAGCTCGCGCAAGGCGTCTTCTTCTCGCCCCATTTCCGCGTAGCCCGCGCCCAACAAAATCCGCGCGCGCGCGTCTTCGGGCACTTCTTTCAAGTGGTTCTCGAGCGCCGCGCTCCTCCGCTCTGTCATCACGTGCTCGGCCGCTTCTCTGCCCATGGCACCGAGGGCGTTTTTGATGGGGACATAAACGTTGTAATCCTCGCCGCTCGCCTCGATCGCGGCTTCGGCGATGTCCACGACTTCCTGATAGCGTCCCGCGGCGAAAAGCGCGCGGCAAAGCAGATAGTAAGCGCCTTCGCAGTCACGCTTGCGCTCGATCGCTTTCTTCACCATGCGCACGGCTTCGTCGTAAAGTCCCGCGGCATAAAGCACCCAAGCCTGGCTAACGTGCGTTTCGGGCAGGTCCCAGCGCAATGCCACGGCCTTGCCGGAAGCTTCCCGAGCGCGTTGCACCCACACGTCGTCGCGGCTGAAAAAGGAGTAGTACATCGCGCAGGCGTTGGCGCAGGCGGCGTAAGCCAGCGCGAAACTGGCGTCCAGGACGACGGCGTTCTCGAACATCTGCAAAGCGAACTCGAGGTCCTGACGGGTGAGCCGCCGCGCATAGCGCTTGCCGCGCAAATAAAGATCGTAGGCTTGCAGATTCTCCGTGGGCTTGTCGGCCAGAGCTTCGAGCTCCTGCGGGGAAAGCGTAATGCGCAGCGCCTCGGCAATCTTGCGCGCGATTTCATCCTGCACTTCGAAGACGTCCTTCATTTCGCGGTCGAACCGCTCCGACCAGAGCGGAAAATCTGTGTGCGTGTCGACGAGCTGCGTAGTGATGCGCAGGCGCGCGCCGGCGCGGCGCAATGTGCCGGTGAGAACGTAGGCCGCGCCGAGCTGCTGGCCGATTTGCGCGGGAGTTACCGATTTATCGCGGAACGCCAGGACCGTCGGACGCGAGAATGTGTTGAGGCCCTTGATCTTCGAAAGCTCGGTGATGACGTCCTCGGTGATACCGTCGCGCAGGTATTCGTCTTCCTTCGCGCCGCTTTGATTTTCGAAATAGAGGACGGCGACCGATTTACTCACCGGCGCAGCGGCGGCTGGATGCGCACTTGACGCGTCAGGCTTTTCCGCTGCGGGGTGGCGGCTGGAATCAATGTCGCGTTTGAGTCGCTTGAGATCGGCGCGCAGTTCGGCGGCGGTCTGGTAACGCAGGTCGGAATCTTTTTCGAGCGCCTTCGAAAAAATATTCTCAAGCGCCGCGGGCAATCGCGAATTCACTTTCGTAGCCGGCGCCGCCGCGGAATGCAGAATGCCATCGAAGATCAGCGCCACGGTCGAGCCGGAGAACGGAACCACGCCGGTAGCCATCTCGTAGAGCACCACGCCGAGCGAAAACAGATCGGAGCGCGCGTCCAGCTCTTGCCCGCGCGCCTGTTCCGGCGACATATACGCGACCGTGCCCATCGAACTGCCCGGGCTGGTGACGAACTCGGCTCCCTCGACGTGCGTCTTCGTGCGCAGCGCCGACTCGCTCATGGATTCCGCCGTGGGCTGCCGATTGGTCGTCAGTTTCGCCAGGCCGAAATCCAAAATCTTTGCCGGACCGCGTGTGACCAGAAAAATATTCGCGGGCTTGATGTCCCGATGAATGATGCCCTTCGAATGCGCCGCTTCAAGCCCATCGGCAATCTGAATGCCGACCTCGAGAAGCTCGGTCACCGCGATCGGCTTCCCCGAAATGCGATGCTTCAGAGTTTGCCCTTCGAGCAGCTCCATGGCGATGAACGGGCGGCCTTCGAATTCCCCAATGTCGTAAATGGTGCAAATGTTCGGATGATTCAGCGAGGATGCCGAGCGCGCTTCGCGGCGAAACCGCTCGATGGCCTGCGCGTCCTGCGAAATGTCGTCGGGAAGAAATTTCAGCGCGACGTTGCGGCCCAGGCGCGTGTCCTTGGCTTTGTAGACGACGCCCATTCCGCCGCCGCCCAATTTTTCGAGGACGGTGTAATGCGAAATGGCGCGCCCAATAATCGGGATGGGAGAAGTATCCGCCACAGCCCGCAGAGTTTACCGCAGCACACCGATGCAGGCAATCGCATGAGACGCGGCGGCGTCAATGAGAAGGCTTGAGGGGCGCGAAAAGGGGTTCGATTTTCATTCGCTCTAATCGGGACAACTGTCCGAATAGAAACAGGCGTAAGTTCAACAAAACAAACGAAAGGAGTCATTTCTAATCGGGACATTTTGATGAAGCTCCCGGAGCACGATTTGGGGAAATTCGAGACGATTTTTCGGTGTGATTTCCTGTGCCGATCATCGGAGAGCGTCGCGCCACATGTCGCGCTCCGAGGTGGTATGCGTTGAGGCTTTTGGGCGCAGACATGACAATGACGTGGATAGCACGATACGGGGGCGAGCACAAAGGTACGGTCTGCGGAATTGCGGAGGGGAGGGCAACGGAAATTTTAAATTTGAGAAAGAAGACGGCGGAGAGCGATGGATTGAGGGCTGGCAGTCCGCGGTTGATTGCGGGTGTTGTCCACGTCGGCGGTCGTCGGAGGGCGCAGCGAGCGGCGCCGCTACGAAGAAATAGCGATCACGGCACCAAGATGCGACGGGAGAATATGTTAGAACGCAATGAGGCGAACCTCAGCGGCTAGGGCCGAAGTGATTTGGCGGCGTTTGCGGCATGACTAAGGTCATGCCCTGACAATGCACCGTCGTTCTAACACTCACCCTGAAGCACGGCGCTACAAAATGCTCTATCTCGGGATGCGGCCGGTTACCGGATGTTTGACCGGAAGGCGGGGGGTAAGGGTGAAATTTAGTTTGGAGTGGG
>DAITPO010000170.1:0-6545 GCA_036833535.1 Candidatus Acidiferrales bacterium
GGATTGCGGGCGACAACGTGGGGTTGCTGCTGCGCGGCACGGAAAAAGAAGACGTAGAGCGCGGGCAGGTAATCGCCAAGCCGGGATCGATCACGCCGCACACGAAGTTCAAGGCTGAAGCGTACGTGTTGACGAAGGAAGAAGGCGGGCGGCACACGCCGTTTTTCACGGGGTACAGGCCGCAGTTTTACTTCCGCACCACGGACGTGACGGGCGATGTGAAGCTGCCGACGGGAGTGGAGATGGTGATGCCGGGCGACAACGTGTCGGTGGAAGTAAGTTTGATCACGCCGGTCGCGTTGGAGAAAGGCTTGCGCTTCGCGATTCGCGAAGGCGGGCACACGGTGGGCGCCGGCGCCGTGACTGAGATTATCGAGTAAACGACTATGCGAGAAATCATCACACTGCAGTGCGGCGAGTGCAAGAACCGGAACTACACCACCATGAAGAACCGGAAGAAGCATCCCGACCGGATGGAAACGCAGAAGTTTTGCAACACGTGCCGGAAGCACACGGCGCACAAAGAGGTCAAGTAGTCATCCGTAGGGGAGTAGGTTCAACGGTAGACCATCGGTCTCCAAAACCGAGAGTGGGGGTTCGAATCCCTCCTCCCCTGCCAGTTTCTTGAGCGGCGCGGCGGGGCAGCGAAGCGAAACGCGGCGCGCGGCAAGCGGGGCAGCGATGCGCAGGCGGGCGGGGTCATGGCAGAGGCGGCGAGGAAATTGAGACAGGAAGGCGCAAGCAGCGAAGGTTCGGCTCTCCCGGTTGCCGGATTTCTCGGCAAGGTGGGGGAATACCCTCGGCGGATTCGGAAATATCTGCACGACGTGCGGGCCGAACTCAAGCTGGTGAATTGGCCTAGCTGGGAAGACGTGAAATCGACGACCGTGGTTGTGGTCGTCACCGTGGCGTTCTTTGCGATCTATTTTTTGATTACCGACACGATTTTCAGCCGGATGTGGAGCTACTTCCGGCACAAGTAGAGGGATTCTTGATGGCGAAGCAGTGGTACATCGTCCACACCTATTCTGGATTTGAGAAGAAGGTGAAAGAGAGCCTGGAAGGCCGCGTGGCGGCGTTCGGGCTTCAGGACAAAATCGGGCAGATGATCATTCCGACCGAGTCGGTGGTGGAGGTGCGCGGCGGCAAGAAAGTGATTTCGCCGCGGATGTGCTACCCCGGCTACGTGCTGGTGGAGATGGATCTGGATGATTACACCTGGCACGTGGTGCGCTCGACGCCCAAGGTGACCGGCTTCGTCGGCTCGGGAACCACGCCGACGCCGCTGACGGATGAAGAAGTGCAGAACATCGTGAATCGCGCGTCGAGCACGGCGGAAAAGCCGAAGCCCAAGTTGAGCTTCGACCGCAACGAAAACGTGCGCATCGTGGACGGGCCGTTTGCGAATTTTACGGGCGTGGTCGAGGAAGTGAATTCCGATCGCAGCACGCTGAAGGTTTCCGTGACGATTTTCGGGCGGTCGACGCCGGTGGAGTTGGATTTCGCGCAGGTTGAAAAAGTCGCTTAGGAAACAGCCGGCGAGCGCGCTGCAACTGACGCGCATCTAATGAAGTAAAAGGGTCAGCGAATGGCGAAAAAGGTTCAATCCACTGTCAAATTGCAATTGCCGGCGATGAAGGCTACGCCTGCGCCGCCCGTCGGGACTGCGCTGGGCCCGCACGGCGTGAACATCATGGATTTTTGCAAGCAGTTCAATTCCAAGACGTCAAAAGAGCCGGATGGAATGATCATTCCGGTGCTGGTGACGATTTACACCGACCGGACGTTTACGTTCATCACCAAGACGCCGCCTGCTTCGGAATTGCTCAAGCGCGCGGCGGGAATCGTGAAGGGTTCGCCGGAACCGAATCGCAACAAAGTGGCGAAAGTTACGCGCAAGCAGGTGGAAGAAATCGCCAAGGCCAAGCTGGTTGATTTGAACACCACGAAACTGGAATCGGCGGTGCGCACCATCATGGGAACGGCGCGCAACATGGGCATCGAAGTCGTCGGCTAAGATTTTTTCGGAAAGAATCGGGCGCGGGGGACGAATCGAGATGGGGAAGAGCAATCGAATCGGCGGCAAGAATATCGACAAGGCGCGGAAGCTCGTCGAAGCGCGGCCTTACAAGCTCGAAGAAGCGGCGGAATTGCTGCGCAAGGCGCATTTCGTGAAATTCGACGAGACCGTCGAGTTAGTCCTGAATCTGGGCGTTGATCCGAAACAATCCGATCAGATGGTGCGCGGCACGGTGGTGCTGCCGCACGGCCTCGGGAAATCGAAGCGCGTCGTCGTGATTGCCAGCGGCGATAAGGTTCGCGAAGCGCAGGAAGCCGGCGCGGATTTTGTCGGCGGCGAAGACCTGGTGCAGAAAATCACCGAAGGCTGGATTGATTACGAAGCGGTGATCGCCACGCCCGACATGATGAGGTCCGCCGGGAAGCTCGGCAAGGTTCTGGGACCGCGCGGCATGATGCCGAACCCGAAGACGGGCACGGTGACGACCGACGTCGCGAAAGCGGTGCAAGAAATCAAAGCCGGTAAAGTGGAATTCCGCCTCGACAAGACCGGAATCATTCACTCGCCGGTGGGCAAGATCAGCTTCACCGCGCAGGCGCTGGCAGGAAACGCGCACGCGCTGCTCGCGGCTATTCAAAAGGCCAAGCCCGCCGCGGCCAAGGGCAAGTACATCAAGAAAATCACGCTGACATCGACGATGGGGCCGGGCATTCCGATCGATCACGCCGAGTCGGAAGTTTCCCTATCGGCCGCCGCCGCATAACCTGGGATTCGAGAGCTCGACGGAATTGGAGATTCGGGAATGAAGAAGAAAGCTGAAAAGAAAACGGAATCGGACGCGCTGCGAGCGGAGCTGGCGACCGTCTCGACCGTAATCCTGACCACGTTTCAGGGAATTACCGTCGAAGCGGACACCAAGCTGCGCCGCGCCGTGGAAGCCGCGGGCGGGAAATATCAAGTGGTGAAAAACACGCTGGCCGAGCGCGCCGGAGAAGGTACGCCGGCCGCGCCGCTGCTCAAAGGTTTGAAGGGCACGAATTCGATTTCCTACACGCGTACCGATCCCGTGGCGCTGGCGAAGGTGCTGACCAAAGTCGCCAAGGAAACGCCCGCATTCAAGTTCAAGGCAGGGTGGGTGGAAGGCCGGGTGGTTTCGATCGATGAAATCCAGAACCTGGCGCAACTGCCTTCGAAGGAAGAATTGATCAGCAAGGTGATGTTCCTGCTGAACGCGCCGGCGCAGCGAATCGCGACGGTGCTTTCAGCGGTCTCACGGAATCTTGCGGTGGTAACCAGTGAAGCGGTGAAGGCCAACAAGTTTGCCGGCGGCGACGCCGGCGCAGCTCCGGTGGTTGCGGAATCTTAGGAGGGTGGACAACAGCAATGGCTAGCAAAGTGGAAGCAATTCTCGATGAAATCAAGGGCTTGACGCTGCTCGAGGCGTCGGACCTTGTCAAAAAGATGGAAGAGGCGTTCGGCGTCTCCGCAGCAGCGGCAGCCCCGGTAATGATGGCGGGCGGCGCGGCAGCGGGCGGCGGCGCGGCGGCTGCGGAAGAGAAGACGGAATTCACCGTCGTGCTCACCGACGTCGGCGCAAACAAAATCGGCGTGATCAAGGCGGTCCGCGAAGTCACCAGCCTGGGCTTGAAAGAAGCCAAGGACCTGGTGGATGGCGCGCCCAAGACGGTGAAAGAGGGCGTGAACAAGGACGAAGCCGCCACGATCAAGAAGAAGTTTGAAGAGGCCGGAGCCAAGGTCGACATCAAGTAGTGGCGTCTGGTTCGCGCTCAGAATCGGAGCGCCGGGGAATTCGCCAACGCACTTGCTCCTTTACGTTCCATCATCCTCGCAACATGTCCTTCCCGGACTCGCAGCACGGGTGTCTCGACCTGCTGCGCGTGCCGGCAACCCCTAAAGGGGAGAGGTAATTCAGAATGCGCAATGGAAACCGTCCGACGCGGGAACGGGAACGGCTGGATTTTGCCAAGATCAAAACCACCGTTCAGATTCCCAACCTGATTGACGTCCAGAAGAAATCCTACGAGCGCTTCCTGCAAATGGATCGCTTGCCGAGCGAGCGCGACGACACGGGCTTGCAGTCCGTCTTCACCTCCGTGTTTCCGATCCAGGATTTTCGCGGGCTCTCGCAGCTCGACTTCGTGGACTACGCCATCGGCAACTGGGAGTGCAAGTGCGGCCATCTGCGCGGCCTGCATCATTTGCGCGCCACATGCCGGAATTGCGGCGCGTCTGTTGTCACCAATCCGTATCGCACCGGCGACGTGATTTGCTCGAAGTGCGGCACGTTCAATAAGAACACGCCCACCTTCTGCAACAAGTGCGGCGATCCGGTCACCTTGCAACTGAAGTACGACGTGAGCGAATGCCAGGAGCGCGGCATGACGTACTCCGCGCCGCTCAAGGTCACCATCCGCCTCACCATTTACGACAAGGATCCCGACACCGGCGCGAAGAACATCCGCGATATCAAAGAGCAGGAAGTTTTCTTCGGCGATATTCCGTTGATGACCGAGAACGGCACCTTCACCATCAACGGCACCGAGCGCGTGATCGTCAGCCAGTTGCACCGCTCGCCGGGCGTGTTCTACGAAACGGCCAACAATCGCAGCTATTTCCTGGGGAAAATCATTCCCTACCGCGGATCGTGGGTCGAGTTCGAATACGACACCAAGAACATTCTCTACGTGCGCATCGATCGCAAGCGCAAATTCCTTGGCTCGATTTTCCTGCGCGCGCTGGGCATGAAGTCGAATGAAGACATCCTGCGCACCTTTTATCAGGTTGAGCGCATCTCGCTGCGCGACCGCCAGATGCTCTGGAACGTTTCCGAAGGCCTGATCGAACGCAAGCTGTCGCATGAAATCAAACATTCGCGGTCCGGCGAAGTGATCGTCGGCGCGCACAAGCGCATCAGCGATTCCGCTTACAAGGAAATCGTGAAGGCCAAGATCACGCAGGCCGAAGTTTCCGCTGCGGATCTCGAAGGCGCTTTCACCGTAGCCGAGCTGGTGAATCGGCAGACCGGCGAAGTGCTCGTGGATTCGAATAAGGCGCTCACTCCGGAAATGTGGACCACGCTCGCCGAATCCGGCATCAGCGAAGTGGATATTTGTTTCCCGGAGCGCGATGAAGTCGGCGTGATCGTCAGCCGCACTCTCGACAAAGACGCCATCAAGAATCCGCGCGAAGCGCTGATCGAAATCTACCGCAAGCTGCGCCCCGGCGATCCTCCGACGCTCGAGACCGCCACGGCGCTCTTCAACGGCATGTTCTTTGATCCGCGCAAATACGATTTCAGCAAAGTCGGGCGCCTCAAATTCAATATCAAGCTGGGCCTCGAGACGCCGCTCGACAAGCGCACGCTCGACCCCGGAGATTTCGTCGCGGCCATCAAATATCTCCTCAAGCTGCGCCGCAATATCGGCTCGGTGGACGACATCGATCATTTGGGAAATCGCCGCGTCCGCGCGGTGGGCGAGCTTCTCGAAAACCAGTTCCGCATCGGCCTGGTCCGCATGGAACGCGCCATCAAGGAAAAGATGTCCGTGTACCAGGAAATGTCCACGGCCATGCCGCACGATCTGGTCAACGCCAAGCCGGTCATGGCGGCGATCCGCGAATTCTTCGGCAGCTCGCAATTGAGCCAGTTCATGGATCAGACCAATCCGCTCAGCGAAATCACTCACAAGCGCCGTCTTTCGGCTCTTGGTCCCGGCGGTCTCTCTCGCGAGCGCGCCGGATTCGAAGTCCGCGACGTTCACCCAACGCACTACGGCCGCATTTGCCCGATTGAAACGCCGGAAGGCCCGAACATCGGCCTGATCAGCTCTCTTTCGAGCTACGCGCGCATCAACGAATTCGGCTTCATCGAATCGCCCTACCGCAAGGTCAAGGGCGGCCGGGTGATCGAATACGTGCAGGTGGTCAACTCTGGCGACAGTGAATTCAAGGCCGGCGACATCGTCGAGCGCGAAAAAGTGGACGACACCAACGAAGAGCTGAAGCGGCGGCGCGTAATCGTTGAGCCGTATTGCTTCTATCTTTCGGCGTGGGAAGAAGACCGCTACGTCGTGGCGCAAGCGAATGCCGCGCTCGACGAAAAGGGCCGCATCATCACCGATCTGGTGAACTGCCGCCAGGCGGGCAATTTCGTTCTGAAATCGCGCGATGAAGTGGATTACATCGACGTTTCACCGAAGCAGCTCGTGTCGGTGGCCGCCAGCCTCATCCCGTTCCTCGAGAACGACGACGCGAACCGCGCGCTGATGGGTTCCAACATGCAGCGCCAGGCCGTGCCGTTGATCAAAGGCGAAGCGCCGCTAGTCGGCACCGGGATGGAACGCGTCACCGCGCGTGATTCCGGCGCAGTCGTGGTCTGCAAGCGCGACGGCATCGTCGACCAAGTGGACTCCGAGCGCATCATCGTGCGCGTCGAATCCGATCAGTCCGGCGTGCTCAGCCGCGAAGTCGGTTCCGACATCTACCTTCTCACCAAATTTAAACG
>DAITPO010000171.1:0-6492 GCA_036833535.1 Candidatus Acidiferrales bacterium
CCGGAGAAGAATAATTCCCCGGCAAATTCAACCCGGCCGCGCTGCGATGCGTGCACCGGCGTGCCCGCTGCCGCGGCAAGATCAAGCCCGCTGTGCGGCGATCCCGGCTTTCCGTTGAGAACCCGCCTGCGCCCGAAATTGCTCCCGGTATGCACGCCATCAAGCGGCATTCGAAACCGGCCCCGCCACAGCCGTTCAGGAGTCGCGCGCGCGAAAAGTTCCCGCAAACGATGCTGCTCTTCTTCGGCTCGCTTGGTGTCTTCCGGGCTCAACTCAACGAACTTCCCGTTCACCCGCAGCTTTTCAATCGCAAAATGTCCAGCTCTGACGGACACAACGGCGTTACAACTCAAAGGATCTCCGCTTTGAAGTTTCCCGTTCAAGGCGAGATCGTATTGCCCGGCGCTTTGTTCAAGATCGACTCCGACCAGCGCACGGTGGACAAGAGTGTTGCTCGCATCCGTCCAAAATTGAAGCGCCTTATCGCCCCACGACGCCTTCAAATCAGCCGCCGGCGATGCAGTCTTGATCTCCAATTCCAGCAAATCACCCTGACTAGCCGAGGCAGAACTCAATCGCAACCGCACACCGTTTCCGCAATCGTGTGAAATCCAGGCGCGGCCTTGCGCAAACAACTGCGCCGGGCTTACAAGCGCAAGCAAGCACAGCGATGCAGCGCAAAAAAATCCTTTGACTCGCACGTTGCCCCCGCAAAAAAATTAACACGTCTTCGCCAGTGATAGCTCAGATTTGGCGCGACTCTGTTTACTCATCGCTGAGGCGCTGCCGGCCTTGCACATTGAGCAGCCAAAAAATGGAATTGGGAGGGGGAAGACTGTTAGCATATCTCGGTCCCCTCGGACACAGCGCGAAGTCGGCTGCACTCCGCGGGGCAGCGCAATCCCATTTCGCCGGTTTCTCGACCAACGCCAAGCCCGGTGCCACCTGATCTCCAACCTCGTTTGCCTACCAGCGAAACTCATCCTCTTAGATGGGCCGCCAGCAATCTCCATTTTGCCGCGACACTCGGCCTAACTCTCGCGCTTCCCTTTGCCCTGCAAGCCGCCCGCTTCCCCGTTCGCTACAATTGGCCTCAGTATTTCCTCAGCTACTGGTTCGTCTTCGGCATTCGCGCCGTCCTCGGCGCCACTCTATTTTTCCTCATCGGCGGTCCCGAACAATTCCGCCGCTGGCTCAAAGCTCCCCGCAGCAACGCACCTTTCTCCTCTCAGCTTGCCCAGCTTGCAAAACGCGTCGCCGCAGTCGTGCTTCCCGCAGCCTATCTTTTCATCGGCCTGATCGTAGCGTTCTCCTACAACGACATCATCGCCGCCCTGAAATTCAATTTTCAAGCCGATGCCCGGCTCAATCGCATTGACGCCTGGATGATGCACGGCCTCACCGTCTCACGCCTCGCGCATCTCGTCGCCGCTCATGTTCCGCTGGGCACCTTCGACGTCATGACCGTCATCTATTTCCTCCTCTTCCCAGCCCTGGGCTCCACGCTCGTTTTCCTCGCCCTGCAATCCGGCGCCGCCCGCGCCATGCAATTCGTCGGCGCGCTCATGACCTCCTACTACATCGTCGTCGCCTGCTTCTACTTGATCCCTGCCGTAGGCCCATTCGTTATCTGCCCGGACCATTTCTCAGTCTTCGCACGCACCATGAACATGTTCGCCGGCCACTACGAATACATCGAAGTCCTGAAAGGCTACATGGCCGGCCAGCGCCCAGACGTTCTCGGGCCGCACTATTTCGCCGCTCTGCCCTGCATGCATATCGTCCAGCCGATGATTGCGCTGTGGTTCCTGCGCCCGTGGAAGCGCTTGGCCTTCCTATTCGTTATCTTTAATATCCTGCTGATTCCCTGCATCCTTCTCCTCGAGCAGCACTACGTGATCGACCTCCTCGCGGCCATCCCCCTCATCGTGCTGGTGATAGCCATGATTGATGGGCTAAAATGGCATCCTGGTCCAAGCGGCGCATCAACTGCGTCGCTGGTGGTCGAATAACTTCTTGGTGCGCCTCCCCCCGCATCTACATCGTCTGGCGCGCAGACTCATGCTCGCGCGAGGCGCTACAGGTGACCGGCCAGTCATCAAATCGTTGACAGGATTGATCGGGATTCGTCCGTTGAATCGCCTCGCCCACGAGGAGCAAGAAGATCTGTGATCACCGCGCCGATCCTTGCCCTGCTCATCTACAACCTCCTGATCTTTGCAGCCGCTATCACGCGCGGCCAGAAATCCGGCAATCAGCGCCAGTTGCTTGTGCTCAGCGTTCTATTTTTCTTTTCCGGCATTCCTGCTCTGATTTATCAAATAGTTTGGCAGCGCGCCCTCTTCGCCATTTACGGCACGAACGCCGAGTCTGTGGCCGTAGTCGTCAGCGCTTTCATGTTGGGTCTCGGCTTGGGCAGTCTCCTCGGGGGCTGGCTCTCTTCGCGCTTCCCGCAAAAAGCCATTCTCCTCTTTGCTGTTTCCGAGCTTGGCGTTGCCCTCATTGGTCTCAGCTCCCTCCGCGTCTTCCACTGGGCCGCAACATTTACCGCCGGCGCCAATCTTCCCGCCACGATCGTCTTCAGCATCCTTCTTTTGATCCTTCCGACGATGCTCATGGGCGCCACTCTCCCGCTCCTCATCCAGCATCTGGTCCACAATCTCGGCCGCGTCGGCTATCCCGTCGCCACGCTCTACTTCGCCAACACGTTCGGCTCCGCGGTAGCGTGCTATCTGTGTGCCATATTTCTTCTCGGCAATTTCGGCCAGGCCGGCAGCGTCTTGGTAGCCGCATGTTTCAACATTCTCGTCGCATCATTCGCTTTCATTCTCGGTGGACGCGTGAAATCGTCGCTTGCGGACTATCAGATGGCCGCGGCGCCGGTCGCAGCAGGCGATCCGGGGCTGCCGCTCGGCGTCGCAATGATCGTCGCAGGCATTACCGGATTCATAGCCCTGGGCTTCGAAATCGCGTGGTTTCGCATCTTCGCGCTGGCCTCCCTCGATCGCGCACCGGCCTTCGCCTTGCTGCTCTCCACCTACCTCGCCGGCATTGCCGCAGGCTCGTTCATCTCCGGCAAGCTAACCGAGCGCGAGGATTCCGCGGCGATCCTGCGTATCGTCGGACTGCTGATCGTGATTGCCGGCGCCGCATCCGTCTATCTCCCGCCGCTCATCGCTTTCCTGCGCTGGAAGAACATTCCCTATCTTCTCGGCAGCATCGCTTTCTTCGTCACTACCGCCATCGTCGGCTCCGTGTTCCCGCTTCTCTGCCGCCTTTCCGTCTCCGCCGACGGCCGCGCCGGACGCGGAGTCAGCCTGATCTACGTTTCCAACATCATCGGCTCAACTCTCGGCAGCTTGGCAATTGGGTTTGTCTGGATGAATTACTACGGATTGAAACAAGTTTCACTGCAGTTGGGCTTCGCCGCCGTAATCACCGGCAGCGCTGTGCTCTTCTACAAGCGCGGCCGCTTCGAGAGACCCACTCTGGGTGCAATGAGCGTCGCAGCGCTCGCTTTTTTTGCGATCGCGATCGCGCCGCGATTTTATTCCAACCTCTTTGAGCGCCTAATCTTTGCCAGCACCGCCGATAAAATTGCTCCCCTCGCACACGTAGTCGAAAATCGCAATGGCGTGATCGCCGTAACGCGTGACGGCGCCGTTTACGGCGGTGGCGTTTACGACGGATACTTCAACGTAGATCCCACCAACGACGTCAATCTGATCATCCGCGCTTTCGCTCTCAGCGCTTTCGACCCGGATCCCAAGCGTGTACTGATGATCGGCCTCTCGTCAGGCTCCTGGGCGCAGGTCATCGTCAATCACCCGCAGCTTGAATCACTCGACGTCGTAGAAATCAATCCCGGCTACTTGCAACTCATTCCGCAATACTCGCCCGTCCGCTCGCTGCTGCAGAATCCCAAGCTCCACATCTACATCGACGACGGGCGGCGCTGGCTCAACGCTCATCCGAAATCCCGCTACAACGCGATCATCATGAACACTTCGTTTTACTGGCGCGATCACACGTCCGACCTTCTCTCCGCCAATTTCGCCGAGTTGGTCCGTGCGCACCTCGATGCCCGCGGCGTCTTCTACTACAACACCACTGCGTCCCGCGACGCCATGGCCACAGGCTTAAGAGTATTTCCCTACGGTCTGCGCGTCCTGAATTTCCTCGCGCTAAGCGACGCCCCGCTGGAAGTAAATCTGGATCGCTGGATGGCCATCCTGAAGCAATACAAAATTGACGATCAGTTGGTTTTCAGTCCCGCCCGGCCAAATTCACAGGCGACGCTGGCCAACTTCAAAGCGCTAGCCGATTCCGTCAATAAGCCTCCCGGCCCCTCCGGCATGGAACTCTCGAGTTCCATCACCGCGCGTCTCGGTCAACGCACAATCATCACCGATGACAACATGGGCCGCGAATGGCGCGACCCCGAAACGCCTTAAGAAAAATCGGCCGGCGCCTCCTCGCCCCCCGCCCGCTCGTTCGAAACTAAAATTGCGAGCGCAATCAAAGCCGCGGCCAACCAATAAACCATCGACCAGGCAAACAAGAAAAGATAAACCTCGTAAACATAAAATATCGAAATCAGAATTACTGATCCCGCGAATCGCGCATTTCGTGCAACTCGCGTTGCAATCATGCGATCCACCACAATTGCAAACGGCAAAGCCAACAGAACCAAATCGTGCGCCAGGATATGAAAGCTCAAAAGCAAACTGACGATCACAGCGAGCGAAAATGCTAGATCGAATCCTTCTACAGAATCCGCGTGCGCGGGCATCACGAGCCGGATTGCCCAAACGAGCGCTGCCAAACTAATCAGTCCAACGGCCACGATGACTCCTGCCGCCCATGAATGCGAAAGCGCCCCTTCCCCGCCGCTCACAATTCCGTACATCAATCCCCGCAAATTCGGAATCAATCGCGGGTCCATTCCAAATTTCAGGCTGACACCTTCAGAAGAAGCCCTCGCCATCCCGGTCAGCAAATAAATATAGGAAATCAAGCCCGCCGGACGAATCATAATCAACGAAATCAATCCCAGCAGCGCCGCAGAAACAGAAAATCCTTTCAGCAGCTTCGTCCTACGAAACGCCAATATAAACGCCAGCGGCAAAATCACTTGAAACTTGAAAAGTGCCAGCCCCAACCAAAATCCCCCGCGCGCGTCCGCGCCGCGCCGCATCGAAACCCACGCCGCCACCAGCAACAGCAGCGCCAACGCCGAATCCTGTCCCTCGAGAATCACCATAAAAAAAGGAAACAAGCACACGACGAGCGCACAAGGCAACCACCAGCCTTCGCGCAAACGAGGGAGCTCTCGTCCCATCAGCTTCGCGCCGGCGATTCCGCACGCAAACGAGATCGCAATCCACAAATAAAATGCCGGCGAATAAGAAAGCCCGGCCAAGGGAAGAAATAGCAGCAACTCAAATGGCGGATGATTGTAAGGAAGCGCCTCTTCCGTCTTGATATGAAGCAGTTCGGTCTGCACGCGCGCTTGCAAATCGAGGTTGTAGAGTTCCGTCCCCGGATAGGCCTGCAGAATTCGCGCGCCCGAATAAAATATCTTGAAGTCGCGGTAGGGCAGGCCGTCGCGCTTCGCGTAAAACAGCGCAAGATTCGAAACCAAAATGCAGAGCGCCACAACGCCCAGAAAAAGCCGCGTATCAAAGCTTCGCGTTCGGCTCTGAGGCATGAACTCCCGGCTCGCGATCGTCAACAGATCGCGAACATCCGACTTAAGTCTCCGGCGGATCGCGATAGAAAAAAATTCCCAGCACCGACCCGACCGCCACTGCCACCAGCACGAAAAACACGATCGAAAGTATCTCGCCTGAGTGTGTGCCGCGCACGCTGTGCGCTCCCGAAATCCGGCCGCAAATAAACGCCACGGCGAAGGACACTAGCGCCATCCCGACATATCCGGGAATGTGCAGCTTTCCGCGCGATGCCGCGAACGGCACTGCCAGCGCAACGAAAACACAGGCAACGCCCAAAACCAGCACCAGCGGCGAGCGCGAGCCAGCATCGAGCCAAATGAAAGTGGCGGCCATCACCTTGAGAAACATCATAACGAAATTTCTCCCAGCCTCGCCGTCCTCCGCTTCCCCAATGTGCTCTAGGGCTACCGAGTTCCTGTGGGTACTCTGAGGATTTGTCAGGGCACACCTTGAGCCGTGCCGCAAATGCGACAAAATCAGCACGGCTTTACAAGTGGCGGAAAATCCTAACTGCTGTCATCCCGAATCCTCTTTAGGGGTGAGGGATCTGCTTTTTGATTTTGCTTTCGTAGGGGCGCCGGGTCAATCGCTGTGCAATTGCGAAGCAATCGACGCACCCTCCGACGACCTCGCCGTAAATTCACCGCACCGCACAACCGCGGACACCTTGGGATAGCAACACTTCGCCTTTCCTCCGCAACCTCTTTCGCCGCTGAGGTTCATCTCTTCAAGTTGCCACACGGACTGTCTAGCCCCT
>DAITPO010000172.1:0-6404 GCA_036833535.1 Candidatus Acidiferrales bacterium
GCACCACGTTCGTGATCGCGCATCGCCTTTCTACCATTCGCCGCGCCGATCAAATCCTGGTGATTGAAGCGGGCCGCATCATCGAGCGTGGCAATCACCAGACGCTCTACGCGCTCGGCGGCCGTTACTTCGATCTCTACACGAAACAGCACGGCCTCGAGAGCAATCTCTTCCTCGCGCCCGGCGAAGGCGACACGCCGGCAGATGATGCACAGGCGGGCGCAAACGGCGACGCGGAAGCAAGCGCCGATGGCGCCGCGAGCGGCGAATCCGGCGTAGCCCGCGCCGCCAGAATCCTGCGCGGCCGCGAGTCGTAGCCAACCGCAATGGCCGACGCAGACGAAGCCAGCGCACGCCAGCAAGCCGGCCTATGCGCCGATTGCAACAACGCCCAAAAAATTCGCAGCGACCGCGGCGCCGAATTCATTCTCTGCCGCCTCTCAGCCACAGATCCAAATTTCGCAAAGTACCCACGCTTACCAGTCCTACAGTGCCCAGGTTACGAGAAGCAATCCAAGCCGTTGTAGGGGCGGGCCTTCAGCCCCGCCCGGTGTGCGGCCCTGCATCTTGTTTTTTGCGATGGGAATTAACTCAAAACGGCAGGAACTTCCGCATCACTCATACGCCAGAGCTTCGACCGGGTCTCTGCGGCTGGCGAGCCACGCGGGGTACGACGATCCCAGCAGGCCGCCTAGAATTGCAATGAACGCCGCCTTAAAAATCCAATCCACGGTGATCAAGATCGTCAGCGTCGGGAACAATTTCAAGAATAGCGCGCGCGAGCCGTATGAAAACACGATGCCCAGCAAAATCCCGGCCACGCAAAGCAGCGTCGATTCGCTCAAAATCACCCGCACGATGTACACCTTCGACGCCCCCAGCGACTTCAGCACGCCGATCTCCCGCGTGCGCTCGATGATGGTCGTGTACATCGAAAGAAAAATCACCAGGAAGCCGATGGCCACGGCGATTCCGATCATCGTATTGATGAACGCTTGCAATCCCGGCAGATTCGATGAAGTCATCAGCGAAATGAAATCTTTCAGAGGGCGAATCTCATAGCGCGGTAACAACTCGCGCAGCTCCTCCATCACCGTATCGGTATCGTCGGGACGCTCGCATTTGATGAAGAAGACGCTGGCCTTGTCCGTAGCGCCGGCCAGATCCTGCAGCGTATGCATCAGCACGAACAGGCGCGCGCCTTTTCCGTGCTCGACAATCCCCGCTACGTGAAAATCGTGATCCAGAATGTGCAGCATCTGCCCGGCCACGACGTGCTTCGATCGCGAATAGACATCATCTACGAGAATATCGTTCGGCTGTTCCAGATCGCCGCCCGAGTGGAAGACAAATCCGCCCGACACCGCGTGGAACGATTCCGGATCAATGCCATAAATAATGTCGAGCCCATTCGTGGAATTAAATTGCAGCAGCACCGGCGCCACCGACTTCACGTATTTCATTTCCGCCAGCTTGTCGCCCAGGCGAATGGGCATCGGCGCGCCGCTGAAAGCCATGAACACCGACGCCGAAGGCGGCTGAACCATGATGTCCGCGCCCACGCCTTCGATGCGCTTGGCCGATTCCGCCACGAGGCCGCTCGTCAGCCCCACGACGATGATGACCAGCATCACTTCGACCGCCACCGCGACCACCGTGATGATCGTGCGGATCGGCCGGTGCAGCACGTTGTTCAAAATCATCTGCGGGATCACGGCTGCGCTCCCTGGTCCTCTTTGCCCACTTCCACCAATTCGCTCCCGGCCGGCTGTGCGAGGCGGAATCGCTCCGGCGCAATCGTTTCATTGAGCGTCAATTTCTTCACCTGAATCGCCAGCTTGTAATCATCGCGCGGCCGCGCCAGCGTGATGCTGCGCGGAAATTGCGCTGCGCCCGCCGCCTGCCAGTCCGCATAGCGGCTCACGGAAATGAGAATTCCATCGCCAGTGAAATTCTCGATCTCCGAAACATTCAAGTCGCTGCGATCGAAGCGAATCTTGCTCTCGATTTCGAGATTCGCATCGCCATCGCCGCGCCGCAACACTGTCAACACGTAAGCCCGGCCTGTCGCATCTTCCGTTTCCTCAAACAGCACCGGCGCATCCGTCGGGATTCCCCGCCAGAAAAGCGCATCCACCAAATGCTGAGGCCGCAAATTCTCGATGGGCTTCTTCGCCTTTTTCTCGAATCTCGCCGGGCCGGTGATGAACTTGTTCTTCGAAGGAATGAAAATCCGGAACGTCTCGCCGTCGCTGACCATATCGAAAACGTTCTTGGCCACCACGGGCGCCTGGCCGATCACGCGAATCATCGCCGGGCGCGCCGCCAGGATAAATCCGTTCACCTCATGATACTGCTCGATCACGCCGCTGTATTGCGAGCCTGCCGTAGGCGTCAACGTGACGGTGGCATTGAGCGATTGAATGGCCGCAGCCTGCCTGTTGTACTTCTCAATCAGCTCAGCCTTCGTGGCGTCCAGCGACCGCGGCACCTGCCCCGGCGGCAAATGCTTCTGCGTGCTGACGTGCGCGCAACCGCCAGCCAATCCCGCCGCCGCAGCCAGCAAAACCAGCCAGATGCCCCCACGAATCCTCAGCGAATTCTCCTAGAAAAGCCCGAATCTTGCAGTTTAGAGACCGCCAAGAGGGGTGTCAACGTAAGGGATACGGCCACGCGAAAGTACCCCGCCTAACCGCATCCTTGCTAAAGTTTCGAGCGATTCAGCCTCACGGCAGAGTCGAGGGCGCGTTTCGATCCGCCTCTGACAGGCGCGACGATGTCTAGTCTTCGATACTGAAGTATAAATGTCGGTAGTAGCTCCGCGGGGCTCACCTGCCGACAGCGACGCTTCGACACGCAGAGCGTCGCCGTGGATGGTTCCCTATCCGTCCTTGGTACGATAGATCTAAATGTTGTACATAACGTACACGACGTACATCGAACGTCCGGCCACCCTAAGTGCGTTCATTCGCCCTTCGCCTCTTCACTTTCCGCAATAGCGACTTTCGTTTTGACTGGAGCAGCCAGCAGCTCAGCGCAAAGGCTGCATGGCGGTTCGCCTTGCTCCAAGGGCGCGACTTCGAGTTCGCGCGCGAGCTCGTGAACTTGACGGCGCATCTTATCGGTTAGGACAAATGAAAATCCCTGTCCGTCGCGTTTCGAATGGATTCCCAACGATCGCAGGATTTCGCCGATCTGTCTCGCTGTGAGCGCACCGGTTTCCCCACGATTCTTTTGAATTTCCACGATGGCTGCCCTGATTTCGCCGACATACACCTTCGCGTCTGGCTGCGTATGAGCGAGCGATACGAGGGCCTCAGCGGCGATACATCGCGGATCGCACCAGTGCTCCGCTCGGGCGTCTTCGTCACAGCTCCCGAGTATATTCTTCAGTCCGGCTTGAACCTCGGGTGAGCCGACGACGCAGGATCCGAGAGCGCGCGCTAATATCCGAGTTTCCGACGTGAATTCCGGAGCGTCGAACTGGGATTGACTAACCGCGACGTGGTTTCCGGCGCGATAGGCCATTAACTTTGGCTGGAACTCGTCGGCGATCTGTCGTCGGCTTGAAGCGCTGAGACTCGGTAGGCGCCCACGAAATGGCGTGATGTGGACCGGGATCACGCCGCCGCCGAAATCGTCAGAGGCGAACTCCGCACCAACGTAGATGGCCTTGGGATACGACGCATTCACGATACTCGTCCCGCGCGGAAGGTAACATCCGGGCCGACTTGAAATCGACAGGATCTCCCGCGCCTTCTTTCTCTCCGATTGGGGGATGAATAATAACGTAGGGCGTAATGCAAACGGCAGACAGCCCAGAACGGAGCGAGCGAGTTCTCCGAACCGCAGCGGACGACGCACAAGACACGATAAAATATCGAGCAAATATCTTGCCTCTGATTGAGACCCCCTGATCAAGAGAGTGGGCGCGATTGGAAGGAGTTCCGAGAACCAGGTAGAAAAAACGGAATACGCCGCGGCGACCGAAACAACCTCAGAAAAACCACACTGCGCGAAGACGTCGCGAATCGCCGCGAAAAGGACAGCCGTCGATCCACAGGATTCTTCTACCCGCGACGGCCACACACTCGCGCATACGAAAGTCCGGTTTATTTGCGCGACTTCGTAGTCGTGGCCCCGCACGTCAATCGTCGCGCCGATTTTTGTTTTCGGGCCCTCGAAATACACCAGTTCCAGTTGATCCGATTCGGTATTGTAAATTAGGTCGAGAGACCGACCATCTGGGAAAAGCTCACCAAGCGTCCAGCGCATTTCGCTCTGAAACGCCTGCCCCATGGCACTTTCTAGAGGGTCATAGGAAAACGGTTCGAACGTTTCGAACATAAGCCTCCGGGGTACATCGCCGGCCTTTCCGCCAATTGCACCTGACGGCCTGGCCCAAGCGGGGGGTTCCTGCCGCCCGCCTCCCAGGAGGCTCAACTAAGAACCACGTTACTGCAATTCTCGGCGCTCGTCAACTCAACTAGGTGCCCGGGACGCTCGGCCGCGAGATTGCGAGCAGAGGGAGCCGTGCGAACCCGAGCGGTCTCGAACAAGATTAATGTCGTTTGCAGCGTTTATCCAACTCATCGCGCGGGGCAGAATGACCGCGACCAATTTCGAGCACCTATTTTGGCTCAATTTCCTTTTGCTTGCGGGCCGAACGAATGGAACCTGGACCTCGGCTCTTATAAGTCTCAACGCCATTTCTTAACAACAGCTCACAGACTTGAGAAACACTTCGTTCCTCCATCCTTCCGACTTGCTCGAGTGCCTTCTTGAGTTCGGGATCGATCCGGATCCCCAAGAATACTTTTCTCGCCATGGGTCGAATCATAGCTGCCGTAACAAAAGTTTTACAACAGAAAACAATTGACAGGCGCGTTTCTAGTAGTTACTATTGTTTTCTATTAGAAACACGGGGGTGAACTTTATGCACAAAAGAACGACCGAACGACTTACGAGGCCAACCCGGCGTGCGCTTACTTCCCAGAACGTCCGACTCGCTCGCAAGATTTGGACGCTCTACGCAGAACACATCCGCATGCTCAAGAGTTTGTCACGGGAGTTTCATCTATCAATCGCTAAAGGTGATTTACGCTTGCTCGACGGCAAGTGGTATGTCACGAACAGCGGCCTACTGGGTCTCGCTCGACGCAAGCGTTGTGTAGGCATCCACGTACGGATGATGCGCGAATTCTGTGATCCGGCATCTAGTCGCTGGGTGTTTAAGGCCGTCGTCTATCGGTCCGCGATGTCTACAGGGTTCGTCGGTTACGGCGACGCCGATCGCTCCAATGTTTCTGCGCTAGTTCGCGGCGCCGAAATGCGCGTTGCCGAAACACGAGCTGTCAACCGGGCTTTGCGCAAGGCATACGGCATCGGGCTCTGCAGCGTAGAAGAGCTAGGTTCACTTTCCAGCCCGCCAACCGCGTCCCTCCGTTCGGGCCATTCAAGTGCATTTCACATCGCGGATCCTTCAACCAATGGTCATCATCCTCGGCTACGCGACCAACTTTGTCTTTTAATCCGCCAGCACAACCTCGACCCCGCACTCGTGAAGGCCTACGCCGCCGACTTCTGCGGTACCGAAACTCTCAAGGAAGCCAGTCGCGACCTGGTCGAATCCTTCATCTCCCATCTCGCCGCTTCGGCAAAAAACGACCGGGATGCTTTGATCTGCAAACTTAACTCCTACGCCCAATCTGTGGAGGTGCAGCCATGAAACGCCATATTCCGGGCCTTCACTCAGTACGCCAAGCGATTGATCGTCGTCTCGAGGGCTTCTTCCTGGTGCGCGTGGATGCCGCTTCCTACCGTTGGCATCCGCAGAAGCCATTCCTCATTCTCCGCTTTGTGGTCCTTGAGCCCGAATCCTTCGCCACACATTCCTTCTCCGGGCGGTTGTACTGCAGCCGACGAGCGCTCTGGAAGCTCAATTGGTTTCTGCGCGACTTTGGCTATGACCCCGAACTGCTCGGGCAAGATCAAGTGGATGAGAAAGCGCTCCTCAACCTTCGAGGAGTCGTACGAACCTCGCTCGCCACTTTCAACGGGCGCTCCTACCAGAGCCTCGAAGCTTTTGCCCCTGCCGGCGAGTGGGAAGAGCTCTCGTGTGCCGCAATCCAGGGGAGGAATGACGATGATCTACAGCCACACACAGATTAGCCAGTTCGTTCGCTGTCCGCGCAGCTATCGCTACCGCTATCTCGAGGGTTGGCAGGAAAAAGAAACACGCGCCGCCATGGTCTTCGGCCGCTCGTTTGAGAAGGCCCTCGGTGCCTACTTCTGCCAGGAGGATCCGAGTGCAGTGCTCTTCAAGGAATGGGGTGCGTATCGGGATGCGCCGTTTGAATACAAGAAAGGCGACTCCTGGGATCGCCTGGTCCACCAGGGAGTCC
>DAITPO010000173.1:0-6373 GCA_036833535.1 Candidatus Acidiferrales bacterium
CCGATAACTTATGCCTGACCACGACGCTTTGCAACGCTCTAGCTAGGTTCTTAACTGCATTTCTTGTTCGGGGGCTGAAGGGGAATCCCGAAGTCAAATTCTCGCGTCTACCATCCACTCCTCAGACACTTTTCCTTCTCCATTCTCGATTGGCACAGAACTCTGTTTCGGTCGACGACCGTCTATCCCGCTGGCAATGGGAGCGCCGCAATCCTTCGCAGCATGCTCCCAAACAGCCGCCGCGTGAGGTGACTCTCCGCCTGCGCAGCCAGTAATATCGAGCTTGTTTCAGCATACGCCTGCCAATCATCATGTGCCGCCACAGTCTCGCCAGCGACCAGGAAGACGTTGATTTTCGCCTTGAAGCTCGAAGGGCCAAGAAAAACCGAAACCTACCCGCAAAAACGGGATTCCTGCATATTTGGGCCGAATTCTGCGTAAAGGCCACCCTTGGTGCGTTTAATTAACAGTAATGGCGCGCTTAAACGGGGGCGTAAGCGGGGATTTCGGGGAAATTTGAAATATGCGATTGGATTTCAACGGAGCGGATGAACGGAACCGATCTGGGTTCTCAGACTTAGAGCGCCAGACTGGTTCCACAATCGGAGCAATTTGGACCTAGCCTCCGCCAGAGTCCGTGACGATAGGATTGGTAATTAACGGGGGTCCTTGCAGTTGTGCCCTTCAGAGAACTCGCTAGAGGCGCTGAAGACGAGCAATGCACGGAGGAGAACGGACGAATCAAAGAAGTGAGTCCGTGGCGCGGCCGCTGTTCCAGCCGCGCCACGGACTGATTGGTCGAAGTTATTGTTGCCCTTGGACGGTCCCCGACCCAACTTGAGCGAACGCCGGTGGTCCTACCGTCGAGTCGACGTCGACGATTACGGCCAGCCCGGCGCTTGCGAAGTAAACGACCAGATTGGTCGGGGTCGCCGCGCCTCCAACGGTGAGCGGCAGGGTGTAGCGGCCGGCATTGCTAGCGTCCGCGGTGAGCGGGCCGGCGAGCGTTACACCCGTCGTTTCGGCCTGCGAGGGCGTGCCCGGGTTCAGATCGTTGACCGACGCAGTGCCGGTAATGGTCCCGCTTGCAGCCACGACTTGACCGACTGAGTTAATAAAGTCGTCGCCATTGTTGAAGGCGACGAAATCCACGCCGTTGTTTACGCTGGTTCCGGCGGTTGCAGTCTGTGGAACGAGGAAACCAGCGCCGAGATCATTGGCGTCGAGTTCTACGATCAAGGCTCCGCCGCCACCGCTCGGGTTGTTGGGATCGACTAGATTAAGAGCAGAATCGGTGAGATAGAGTCCCCAAGTAGTGAAGTCAGCATCGTTGGAAACGACGCCGCTGGTAATGCTGCCGTAGCCGCTGGCCGGAACCGCGTAGTTGGCCGCCAACGTATCAGGACCCGGTCCGGGAGGGACGACACCGGCTTCGTTGTAGTCGACCACACCGGTGATTGCCGACGTTCCGTCCGCATGGAATTGACCCGCGAGTGACACGGGACCACCTGCAGACGCAGTGGAAGGCCACGGCTCATCGATAACGAACGGACCGCTGACCGATGCGGCGGAGAAGGCAGGCGCTGCGCTGCCTTGGCCGAACGCCGACCCTCCTGTGACATCGGCGATGTCGGTTTCGACGAAGCGGACCGCTTCTGCGCCGACGATGTAATAACTGAAATTGAGTGTGCCAAGGACGAAGGTTCCTCGACCGCTGGCATCGGGCGCGGTGACAGCTCCGCCGGTGACGATGCCGGTGGTGGGGGTTCCAGCGATGTCCTGATCTGCGGTTCCTGTCGAGGACGTCCCAGTTGAGTTGAGGATTCCGCCAAACGCCCACGGAGAGCCGGAAAGGTAGCCATGAGCGGCCATGGCGAAGTTACCGACAAATCCGCCAGTGATAGCGGCGGCGCTTTGGAGATCGAGCGAGCCCCCCGAAGTGGCTGCGGCGTCGAACTCGCTGACAATCGCGTGATTGTTGTTGACGACTGTGAGGGCTAAGGTCTGGACGCCGGCAACGCCGACGAGAGGATCCGCAACGCCGCCCGTCGTGGCATTGAGAACCATTGTCCCCTGTCCGTCGTTTCCGACAGTGTAAGTTCCAGTAAGGGCATCGCCGACTACAGCGGCCGCATAGGAGCTATTGTTGAGGTCCTCTTCACCGGCGGTGACATTGCCCGCGCCGTCGAGGGTCACGCTACCGGCAGCGCAATAGAAGTTGCCGGCTGCGTCGAAGCCGCTAACGTAGAAGGCGTACTGGCCGGATAGACTCGAAGCGGATGCGACAGCCGTGACGTTTACCATGGCCGTGGCCGTGACAGAGGACTTCTTCGTGGAAGAGGCAGTGATGGTGACCGCGCCAGCGACGGCTGGAGCCGTATAGGCGGTAGTTGCGCCGTCATCGGTGTGAGCCGGATTGAAAGTTCCGCAGGAACCGGCCGGAGAACAGCTCCAGTCCACTCCCTTGTCGGCGCTATCGTGAGTGACGGTCGCGGCGATCGGCGCGCTTACGTTGATTTCCATGCTTGCTGGAGGCGCAGTGGTGATGGCGATCTTTGGCGACGGACTGCTACACGCCGAGGAGACCACTGCAACGGTGATGGTAAATACGATCAGAAGTAGTTTACGGTTCATCGCGAACCTCCCTTAGCAAGAGTTGGAGTGTGGGTGGCCTGTTGCGCTCCCATGAGGAGAGGAAAGCCGTGCTCATTTCGAATCGCGTAAGTCTTGCTGCCGGCTTCGAGTGTGCGCACCAGGAATACCTGACTGCCATGGAATGTGGTCATGACTCCAACAAGCTTGACCTGTTCGCCGGGCGAAACTCTGACGCCGTGAGGGCCGTTCAATGCAAAAGGTCCGAGGTGGGCATCGACCGTGCCAGTTCCAGACGAAAGGAACAGGTGACCGCCGGCCAGCTTGCCGGATACGGAATTTTTCACGCTGTATACTGTACCTGTAAGTGAGACTTCTTTACTGGCGTCGTATACCAGTGTTGGGACTCTCTTAGCCGGAGCGGTTGCCGCCCTAGTTGGGGCAGCAAACGGGGACACGACGAGAGCGGTCAGAAGGCATAAGCCTCCCAGCAAATTCCTCATAAGGACCTCCTCAGAAATTTTTCACTTCATCGCAGCGGAGCGGAACGAGCTTGAGCAGATTGACCGTACGATCGTGAACTTTGGATTCGGCGGTCTGCTGCTCCGCACTGCCGAGCAAGAAAATACCACCGGTGGTATGGGACTGGGGCCGAATTGCGATTGGAGTGTCGTTAGAGTAACACATCACCCGTTTGATAAGAGAGTGCCATCTTTCGGCTGACGCCAAAGAAATATGAGTTCGCGAACTGGGGAAGTGGAGATCCGGAATGGATCTGCACAACTTCGCAAGACTTCCGCCACCTTATATCTGCCAGTATGACGCATACGTCCGAGGAGCCGAGCCAGTTTCAGATAAAACTTCCGATCCTTCACCCATTCGATCTCTGACTGACCGAGATCACGACTCGACAGGAGCGCTGGTGCCTTCTGACCCCCTTCGTAGAAAATCTTCCAGAGCGGCACGTCGAAAGCAGCCGCGAGCTTCTCCAAAGTCTCAATGTTCGGAACTGTGTGGCCATTCTCGACTCGTGAGACGTAACCGCGGAGTGGGCCAGTGTCTTTCTCGATGTCGCCCTGGCTCATGTGTTTCGCTTCTCTGAGTTGTTGTCGTAACATGTCCGGATGAATCGAAGGTTTGTTTGTGCCTAAGCATGTTAAGGCACTTTTTGCAATCTCTGTGCTTCTCCCGATCGGATTAGCCGGCTGTTTTGTCAACCCATTGGACTTTTTGGGCGGCGGAGGCGGCCCTTCGATTACGGCTGTAAACCCCACTCCGGCCAATCCCACAATTACGATAGGTGCCAAACAGACTTTTGTCGCGAACGCCACGCTCAGCAATGGCACGACGACCATAGAGGGCGAAAGTCACACAACCTGGTCGTCTTCGGATACGACGGTCGCCACCATCGATGCCTCCGGAGTTGCAACCGGTCTGGCTGTCGGAGAGACGACAATCAAGGCGACGGTTAAGTCCGTCAGTGGCACCACGGTTCTGACAGTCACTCAACCTGTGCTCCACAACATGTCCGTTCGCGGGAGCTACCGTGTGTTAACGGTGACTTTCCTTGGGACTGGGCGAGAATTCGTCTTTGCCGGCAACGCGCTTGACGACACGATCTCTGTCTCACGGGTGCTGGCTTCAGGTGGGGAAGAGAAGGCAGGTACATTTTCAAGCGAGCCATCCCGGTGTCCGCTGTGGCTTGCGGTTGATTCTTCCGGGCGCTTTCTCTACGTGACGAATCAGGAATCCCACGACGTTTCCGGATACTCGATCGATCCGGTTACTGGCTGGCTTTCTCCCGTGATCGGTTCTCCGTTCCCGATCAGCCTGGTTGGAAAAGGACCATGGGCCATATCCGTTGACCTTACCGGTCATTTTGCCGAAGTAGCGGACCTGAACTCGACGGGCGTGCTTCGCTATCAAATCGATCCTTTGACCGGAACGCTGAGTGTCGATGAGAGCTCGAGATGATTTACAATTCGGGTTGTGGGTTTTTCGGATGCTAAATGTAAGGATTAGGAGCCACTTGTACTGCTCCTGTAGTGCGCTCCGCTAGTTTAAACAGTCAAGGCCTCCGAATTTGGTACCCCTGGGGAAACTCTATAGGTGCCTGCGAGTCGACGAGTCCGATGAAACGAAGGCGCCACGACGAGGGGATTCGCAGCTAGAGAGATCGCAATTTTTGGGCTGAATCTAGACGGGCCAAAAAACAAACATTCCGCGAAAAACAGGATCGTTTCAAATTCGAGCTGTCCGGATTGGCTTCAATTGACTCGTCGGCGTTCCTCGACGACTAATCCGGCCTCAACGATCGAGTTTACAATGTGAGCGAACTGCGTCGTCGACGGAATTACATAAGCCCGACCGATTCTTCGAAGAGTACCGAGGTGATCGGCGCCCCACGATTCCGCACGCAAGGTTTCCGGCGTCAGCAAGAAAGCGCCACCTTTGGACTGAACCGTGAAGTCTGAGTCTGTCATGTGGCTGTTCCACGGGCGCCGATTTTCTCGAAGCGCTAGTAGTGCGAAATGGTTTTGCCAATCAATGAGGATTCGAGTCCTTGCGCGACATGTTAGGGCGCGCACGCAGGCTGGTCAACGTTCGCGTACCGTAGGGGCACCGACACGGCCTGCGAAGCTCTCTCGGCTCTGCAGTAAAGTCTTAGAAGTCAAACTTTGCGAAGGGGAGAAAGATTATTCTTTCTCCCCTTTTCACGTTTTGCGGGTGAGATTTGTCCGACAAATAAACCGAAGATTTTTCGTGGTAGGTTCTATCCGTCCAAACCCTTACCATCCAGAGCCTCGTGGCTCCGATCGTCTAATCGCTGCTGCGGGTAAATCAGCTCATTTAGCTTACGGATGGAAGACCACTAGCCCCAGAATCTTCTCGAACGGATCAAAATCTCGATCCCGGTGTAAGAGGGAATGCCCATGTCGCAGGCAGTATGTGGCAATCAAACAGTCGATCGTTTTTCTGACGGTGTGACCTTGCCGGCGAAGATTCCTGAAGTTTCTTGCGGCTGCGACAGCGAGTTCCTCGCCGCCACTTTCAAATAGCTCGAACCGGCGAAGTTCGCGCAAGACACGATTTGAAGCGTGCTCGCCTTTCAAACCTTGGAGAATCTCGCAAAGAATTAGGTCCGTCAATCCGAAGCGCTGCCGGCCAACCTCACGATCAAAGTAATTGGTCTCGGCGTTCTGCAAACCACGCAAGTAGTCGATCCATACGGTCGTATCGACGATTACCATCGGCACCTATTCTTGAACCCGCCCTAGACGTGATTTATGGAGGTCTCCGTCCCATCGGATTTTGCCCCGCAGCCGACGAATCGATGCCTGCGCGCGGGTCTGGACGAGCAGCCGCAGTCCCGCCTCGACGGTAGCTCGCTTTGTCCGCGATCTGCTACTCCGCATTGCCCTGCGCATCAGGCGATCGTCTATATCGATATTGGTCCGCATCTTCTCTCTCTCCTATGTGTAACTCTATCACTTTTGTGTGTATGGTTCAATGCTCGAACTTTGTTGGCCTTGTTCGCTTGCGCGATGTTCTCGCGGCCTCGCGAACGTTGAGATAATCAGCCCACTTTCTTCAGGGTACCGTCCTGGCCCGTGCGTTGCCTGCGATATTCTTCTCGCACTCGAGCTCCTATTTGCTAAGAGGCGGCGCGCTCGATCTCCCGGTTGGCCTTATGCTGTTTGGCGATGGAGATGTCTAGCTCGGTGACAGCCCGCGCAGAGCGTGATGAGATTCTCCTCGGCGTCATCTCCCAATCGGCCAC
>DAITPO010000174.1:0-3898 GCA_036833535.1 Candidatus Acidiferrales bacterium
GACAACCCGGGCGAGACGCTCTACAAGCAGAAGTGCGCGTCCTGCCATGGTGCGGACGGCAAGGGCGATAGCCCGATGGGGAAGAATTTGAAGCTTCGCGATCTCGGCTCGGACGACGTGCAAAAACAAAGCGACGCCGAGTTAACGGACATCACGGCAAACGGCAAAGGCAAGATGCCGGCCTACAAGGGCAAGCTCACGGACGATCAGATCAAGCAACTCGTCGGCTATATCCGTTCCCTGAAAAAGAAGTAAGCTCAAAGCGGAGCTAGGGCAACTCGAGTGGCCAGTTCGCGTTGAAGCCTTAGAGCCGGCCGGCTGAATTCTGCATTCGGGCCAACTTCTTTCGACCCAGGGGGCGCTTCGCTTTATCTACCATGAAATTCTTTGAACGGATCGCCTCCGGGTTCCGTCTTGCCGCGTACCTTGGCCGGAATCCGCTGTCCATGGCGGGAGCCGTTCTGACGTCGAGTTCGGCGGCCACGCTGATCGGTTTTTGGCTGTTCGATATCGTGGGCGGTGGAGCGGTTCACCCGTATGTCGGGCTCGTCTTCTTCCTCATTCTTCCCGGGATATTCGTAATCGGATTGATATTGATCCCTGCCGGCGCAATCTGGCGGCGGGTGAGACTCGCCAAATCCGGGCAACTTCCAACGATTTATCCGCGAGTTGATCTGTCGATACCCGCAATGCGCCAATTGTTTGGGTGGATTGGCGGGCTCACCCTGGCGAACGGCATGATACTCAGCGTGGCATCTTACCGGAGCGTTGAGTATATGGACTCGGCGAAGTTCTGCGGGCAGACGTGCCACACGGTGATGCAACCGGAGTACACGGCGTACCAAACTTCACCGCACCAGCGCGTCGCGTGCGTGCAATGCCATATTGGTCCCGGAGCGTCCTGGTTTGTACATTCGAAGCTTTCTGGCCTGCGCCAGGTTTACGCGGTCACGTTTCACAGGTACGATCAGCCGATCCCGTCGCCGGTGCGGCAACTCCGGCCGTCGCGGGATACTTGCGAGCAGTGCCATTGGCCGCAGGTGTTCACCGGAAACAAGCTGGTTGTGAAGCGCAAATTTTCCGATGATGAAAAGAACACCGAGCTGACAACCGTCCTGATGTTGAAAATCGGCGGCCACACGTTTGACGGCGGAGTGGGAATCCACGGCCGCCACTTGGACGTGAATTCGCCGATCGAATACATTGCCACGGACCGGCAGCGGCAAACCATCGCTCGGGTCACCTATACGGACAAAACAGGAAAGAAGTCCGTGTTCACTTCGACGGATACGAAACCCACGGCCGAGCAACTAGCAGCGGGTGAACACAGGACCATGGATTGCATCGACTGCCACAACCGGCCCACGCACACATTCCAGTTGCCGGAGCGGGCTTTGGACGACGCGATGGCGCAGGGGCGCATCAGTCCGGAATTGCCGTTTATCAAAAAACAGGCGGCCGCGCTGCTCAATGCGAAATATGCGGATCGCGATACCGCCGTGCGGCAAATCGCGGCGAACCTGGACAGCTTCTATCAAACGTCTTATCCCGACGTGTACCGCCTGAAGCACGGGCTGGTGGAGACGGCGATCAATCAGGTGCAGGCGGTGTACCTGCGGAATGTGTTCCCCGCGATGAATGTGACTTGGGGCTCTTATCCCAACAATCTCGGGCACATGGATTTTCCCGGATGTTTCCGCTGCCATGACGGCAGCCATACGAGCGCTGACGGCAGTTCCATTCCCAACGATTGCGACACCTGCCATTCGATGCTGGCGATGGAAGAACCAAATCCAAAAATTCTGACCGATCTGGGTCTGAAGTAGCATCTCGACGAAGATGAAATTCAGGCCCGTGAGCGATCGAGTCCAGAGTGGCCGGCGTTGGGTCATACTGATTCCGGCGGCGCTTGCAATGGTGCTCTTACCATGTGCGGCGCGTGCCCAGACGAAAGATGCGCCCAAGCCTGATGCAGATTGCCTCGCTTGCCATAGCCAGAACGATCTGAAGTCGGAATCCGGCCATAGCCTCTACGTCGACGAAACGAAACACCAGGCGGGCGCGCACGCGATCCTGAATTGCACCGATTGCCATACGAATATCAAGGAGTACCCGCACCCCGCGCGAATTGCGAAGGTGAATTGCGCGACCTGCCATGCGGAGGAAGCCGCCAATGTGCCGAAGAGCGTGCACTCTCTGCTGGGGGCGGAGGCATGCAATAGTTGTCACGGGTCGGCGCATGAAGCGCTGCCTGCTGCGGGACTTGCTCCGAAGCTCTGCGCGGGATGCCATAACGACGAGGTGAAAGCTTTCGCTGCCAGCGTCCACGCCAAGGCTGCAAAAGATGGCGACGCGCAAGCGCCGTCCTGCCAGGCTTGCCACGGTCCGGTGCACAAGATCCTGGCGGTGCAGGATCCTGGCTCGCCGGTAGCGAAGAAAAATCTGCCGGAGACTTGCGGCTCGTGTCACGCGAACGCCAGCTTTCTTGCCAAGCACCAGATCCCGTTTGCGCGTCCCGTGGAAGCGTACAAGCTGAGCGTTCACGGCCGTGCGGTGGCGGCGGGCAATCAGAATGCGGCGACCTGCTCGGATTGCCACGGGAGCCATGAGATTTATGCGGCGCGGGATGCGCGATCAAAAATCAATCATTGGAACGTGCCGGCGACTTGCGGGACGTGTCACACAGAGATTCAGAAGACCTACCTGGCCAGCGTGCATGGAAAGGCAGTCGCTGCTGGTGCCAGCGACGCTCCGGTTTGCACGGATTGCCACGGCGAGCACATTATTTTGGCGCCGAGTGAGGCGCAATCGCTGGTGAATCCGGCGCGCGTGTCGAGCGTGACGTGCGGGCGGTGCCACTCGGACGAGCGGCTGGATGCGCGATACAACCTGCCCACAGACCGAGTCTCGACGTTTGCCGACAGCTACCACGGGCTTGCGTTGCGCGGGGGCGCGCAAACTGTGGCGAATTGCGCGTCGTGCCACGGCGTACACAACATTTTTGCGCCGAACGATCCCCGTTCCACGGTGTATCCGGCAAACTTGGCGCGCACGTGCGGCAAGTGCCATCCGGGGGCCGGCGATACGTTTGCCATCGGGCCCGTGCATGTGCGTGCGGAAGCTATCGCGGAACATCCGGTGGTGAGAGCGATCCGAGTGGCCTATTGGATTCTGATTCCGCTGACGCTCGGCTTCATGTTCTTCCACAACCTGTTCGATTTTCTACGGAAGCTTCTTCGCAAAGGGCCGCGGATTGATTCCGGCGAAGAAGTGCAGCGGATGAATCTCAATTTTCGAATTGCGCACTGGCTCACGGTGATCAGTTTTCCCGTGCTGGTGATTACAGGATTCGCACTTAAATATCCCGACGCCTGGTGGTCGCGGCCGATGCGGCAATGGGAGCAGCATTTTGCATTTCGAGGGACGCTGCATCGCGTGGCGGCGGTGGTGCTGCTTGTGTCGCTTGCCTATCACGTGGTTCACCTGGTGCTGGTGCGGCGGGATCGCGTGATTCTGCGGAGCTTGATGCCGGGAATCGGCGATCTGCGAAATATGAGCGACTTGCTGCTTTACAATCTCGGGCTTTCGCGGACGGCGCCGGCTTTTGGCGCGTTCAGCTACGCGGAGAAGATGGAATATTGGGCGTTTTTGTGGGGCACGGTGGTGATGGCTGCCAGCGGCTTCATTTTGTGGTTCAACAATTTCGCTTTGAGGCATTTTCCGAAATGGGTTACCGATGCTGCTACGGCGCTGCATTTTTACGAGGCGATACTGGCTACTTTTTCGATTTTGATTTGGCACATGTACATGGTGGTGTTTGATCCGGACGTTTACCCGATGGATCGGGCTTGGATTACTGGAAAGGCTTCGGCGGATCATTTGCGGCATACGCGGCCGG
>DAITPO010000174.1:3998-6290 GCA_036833535.1 Candidatus Acidiferrales bacterium
TTCGGCGAATTGCGCGATGCGCTCCTGCGACACCGTGAACCAATCGGTGACGCCTAGTTCCTGGCCGACCAGATTCTTGAGCGCTTGGGGCGATTCGATGATTCGTGGCGGCATGACATTCTCCGACGGGAAGGATATCGTATCGGCTGGAAATTTGGGCGTTTGTGGAGACGAAAGACGATGAAATTAGCCGGGAAAGTTGCGGCGGTTACGGGCGGGGCGAGCGGAATTGGGAGGGCGATGTGCCGGCGATTTGCGGCGGAGGGTGCGCGGGCTGTGGTTGTGGCGGATTTGAATGGGGCTGCGGCGGAGACTGTGGCTGGGGAAATTGGCGGCGTGGCTTTCGAAGTGAACGTGGCGCGGGAAAGCGATGTCGCGCGACTGATACGGGAAGTCGCCGCGAAATTTGGGGCGATCGATCTCTTTTGTTCGAATGCAGGAATCATGGTGGAGGGCGGGCCGGAGACTGCGGATGCGGATTGGCAGAGAATTTGGGAAATCAACGTGATGGCGCATGTGTATGCGGCGCGGGCGGTGCTGCCGGGAATGTTGGCGCGGGGCGGGGGATATTTGCTGCAGACGGTTTCGGCGGCGGGATTGCTTACTTTAATTGGATCGGCGCCATATTCGGTGACCAAGCACGCGGCGCTGGGGTTTGCGGAATGGTTGGCGATTACTTATGGAGACCGGGGGATTCGAGTGTCGGTGGTTTGTCCGCAGGGGGTGCGGACGGCGATGCTGGTGGATTCGGATACAGGGCCGGCTAATTTTTTGAGGGCGACGGCTGTGGAGCCGGAGGATGTGGCGGAAGTGGTGGTTCGCGGCCTGGCGGAGGAGAGATTCTTGATTTTGCCGCATCCGGAAGTGGAGGAATATTTCCGGCACAAGGCTGGGGATTATGAGCGGTGGTTGCGGGGGATGAGGAAATTGCAGATGGGGATGGGATCTGGACGTTAGAAATCGGAAGTCGGAAGAAACGTCAAAAATTCCACGCGCAACTTCGGCGCGTGGGGCACCCTGCACTTGATGTCTAGATCACGCGAGATCCGCGGATGAGTGCGGGAGTTGGTTACCGTTGCGCTCGCAAGATGCCGGCGGGACGCCAGCGGTACTTTAGGCCCACCTTTTTAATTCACGTTTGGCTATGGCTTCGATGTGGACTTCGTCTGGGCCGTCGGCTAGACGCAGGGTGCGGACTGCGGCCCAGGCGGATGCTAGGAATGTGTCTTGCGAGACGCCGGCGCCGCCGTGGGCCTGAATGGCGCGATCGAGGACGCGCAGAGTTACGTTGGGCGCGACTACCTTGATCATGGCGATTTCGCTGCGGGCGGCTTTGTTGCCGACGGTGTCCATCATGTGCGCAGCTTTGAGAGTGAGAAGGCGGGCCTGCTCAATTTCCATGCGCGAGGCGGCGATATCAGCGCGGATGGTGCCCTGCTCGGCGATGGGCTTGCCGAAAGCGACGCGGGATTTGGCGCGCTTGCACATCGTTTCGAGGGCGCGCTCAGACACGCCGATGCAGCGCATGCAGTGATGAATGCGGCCGGGGCCGAGGCGGCCTTGCGCGATTTCAAAGCCGCGGCCTTCGCCGAGAAGAATGTTGCTGGCGGGAACGCGAACATTTTCGAAAGTGACTTCGCCGTGGCCGTGCGGCGCGTGATCGTAGCCGAAGACGCTGAGCATGCGGACGATTTTCACGCCGGGAGCGTCCATGGGGACGAGGATCATGGATTGCTGCTTATAGAGTTCAGCTTTCGGATCGGTTTTGCCCATGAATATGGCGATTCTGCAGCGGATATCGCCGGCGCCGGAGGCCCACCATTTGCGGCCGTTGATGACGTAATCGTTGCCGTCGCGAGCGATGCTCGATTGGATGTTGGTGGCGTCGGAGGAGGCGACGGCGGGTTCGGTCATGGCGAAGCAGGAGCGGATTTCTCCGGCGAGGAGAGGCTTGAGCCAGCGATCTTGTTGCGCGGGGCTGCCATAACGCGCGAGGACTTCCATATTGCCGGTGTCCGGAGCGGAGCAATTGAAGACTTCGGAAGCCATTTCGCTGCGGCCCATGATTTCGCAGAGCGGGGCGTACTCGAGATTGGTGAGGCCGGCGCCGTGCTCGTCACCGGGGAGGAAGAGATTCCAGAGGCCGGCGGCGCGGGCTTTGGGCTTGAGTTCTTCGATGATGCGCGTGGGCTTCCAGCGGTCGCGGGCAATTTCGTCGTGATATCGCGGCTCGTTCGGGTAGATGTGCTCGTGCATGAAGGCGGTTAGGCGTTCGGCTAGGATTTTTGTTTT
>DAITPO010000175.1:0-6286 GCA_036833535.1 Candidatus Acidiferrales bacterium
GGCGGAACGCTGGCGACGGAGATCGTCGAGGACTTGCCCGATGTGAAAAATTTCATCGTGCCGGTGGGCGGCGGAGGATTGAGCGCGGGATTGGCGCTGTACGTGAAAGAAAAAGTGCATGGCGCACGATTGATTGGCTGCCAATTGGAAGTGACGCCGGCGCTGCGGCTCTCGCTTGAGCGGGGCAGCGCTGTGACGCGGATGCCGTCTGGCGAATCGCTCGCGGCGGGGATCGAAGGCGGCATCGGCTCGGAAACATTTGAGATATTGCGGACGCGCGTGGACGATACGCCGCTAGTTAATGACGCCGAGATCTGCGAGGCGGTGCGCTGGATGGTTGAGGAACACCAATATTTGATCGAGCCGACGGCCGCGGCTGTTCTTGCGGCCTGCCTCTCGGGGAAAGTCGCGCCGCTCAGCGCGCCGGCTGTCGTAGTGATCTCGGGGCGGAACGTCAGCAGCGCGACCGCGCGGAAGATTCTCTGCTCATGAAAATCGCTCAACGAGACGAAATCCTGCGCGTGCTGTCGCTCGGCGATGCGATTCCGCTTATGCGCGAGGCATTGATCGCACAATCGCGCGGCGAATGCGAGACGCCGCTGCCGATGCACCTTTACGCCCGCGATCGCGATGCCGAGGTGCACATCAAATCGAGCTATCGCGAAGGCGGCGAATTTTTTGTAGTCAAAATCGCGGGCGGCTATCCGCAGAACGCGGGCACTGGGCTGCCCGAATACAACGGATTGATGCTTTTGTGTTCTGCGCGAACAGGTGATCCTGTCGCGCTCTTGTGCGACGGCGCGGAGCTCACGCACGCACGCACCGCAGCCGTTTCGGCGATGGTGGCGCAAGAGCTGGAGCGGAAAGATTCGGCGATCGGAATTCTTGGCAGCGGTGAGCAGGCGCGATGGCAAGCGCGCGCTCATGCGGAAGTCTTGCCGCTCCGCGAGATTTGGCTTTGGGGACGCACTCCGGCACACGTCGAGCGCTGCCGCGCTGACATCGCGAAGCTTTTGCCCAGCGTGGAAATCCGCGTGGCCGTCTCACCGGCGGACGTTGCGCGCCACGCAAAGCTAATTGTCACTGTCACGGGAGCCCGCGAACCTGTGCTCGCCTTCGATGACGTCGCTCCCGGCACTTTGATTTCCGCCGTCGGATCGGATTCACCCGGCAAGCAGGAATTGCATCCGCAGATCCTCACGCGGGCTTCGCTCTTGCTCGTCGACTCGATTGGCCAGTGCGAGAAGCTGGGTGAATTGCAGCACGCGCCGTCGGCGCATGACCAGGCCATGGAGATCGGAAAGTTTTGCGCGTTCCATCCGGCGTACGACGCCGAGGGAATCGTCGTTGCGGATTTCACCGGCCTCGGCGTCGAAGATTTATTCATCGCGGAGGATTGTTATCGAAGGCTTGGGGGATAACGCGTTTTACGGCGCAAAGGCAGGCTTGTGCACACTCTGCTAATCCTCATTCTTGGGCTCGTCGTCGGATTGCTGGTCGGATTGCTGGGCATCGGCGGGGGAATCATTGTTGTCCCGGCGCTTGTGCATCTGTTCGGCATGGATCAGCACCTGGCGCAAGGGACGTCGCTCTTCATTCTGCTGCCGCCTCTCGGGCTGGGCGCCGCCGTGGTGTACTGGAAGAAGGGCCTGATCAATCTTCCGGCCGGATTGCTGTGCGCGCTGGGATTCCTTGCGGGCGGTTATTTTGGCGGACTGGTCGCCATAGATTTGCCTTCGAACGTGCTGCGCGCGCTCTTCGGTCTTTTTCTGATGTTCTCCGCGCTGTTGCTCTGGAGGCGGAGCAAGACGCCCGTCGTGCCCGGAAAAGCGAATGGCTGAATCACGCGCGAGAATGCTGGGGATTCTCCTGACGGCCAGCGTCGTCGGCGTATTCAGCGGCCTCTTTGGAGTTGGCGGCGGCGTGCTGCTCGTGCCGTTGCTGGTGCTGTTACATCATTTTGAGCAGCATCGCGCGCAGGGGACCAGCCTCATCGCGCTGGTGCCGCCCACTGGTTTGCTCGCGTTTCTGGCTTATTACCGCGCTGGCGCCGTCGACATCCCCACCGGCCTGCTGATTATTCCCGGCGTTTTTCTCGGCGCGATTCTCGGCAGCCGCATCGCTGTGCGGATTCCGGCGGCGCGGATGCGGCGTATTTTCGCGGTGGTTCTGTTCGTTCTGGGCACGTGGGAATTCCTCACGCCTGTCGTCCACTGGGTCCAGCACACTCCTCGCTGATTCCGCCATCCTGACGCAGTTTGATAACGGCGTTTCGCTGCAGCTTCGTTGTCATCGCCATTCCCGTGGGATATTCTCGACTCCCCATGGTTGATATCCATTGTCACGTACTTCCGGGCCTCGATGACGGCCCGGAATCGCTGGAGATGTCCCTGGCGATGTGCGAGATGGCCATCGCCGACGGCATCACGCACATCATCGCCACGCCGCATGCGGACTCGTCCTACGCGTTTCAGCCTGATCTGATCCAGCGGCGTCGCGATGAATTGCAGGAGCGATTTGAAGGCAAACTTCAGCTCGCGACGGGCTGCGATTTTCATTTGAGCTTCGAGAATATCGAGGATTTGCGGAAATTCCCGGCGAAGTACACGCTGAATCAAAAGCAGTACCTCCTCGTCGAATTCAACGATTACTCGATTCCGCCGGCAATGGATCAGACGCTGCACCACCTGCAGATTTTCGGAACGACTCCGATCATCACGCACCCGGAGCGGAATCCGCTGATCAGGAACAACACCGAACGGCTTTATCGCTGGATTCGGACCGGGTGCTACGTACAGATCACGGCGCAATCGATGCTTGGAAAATTTGGCGCGCAGGCGCAGGCTATGGCAGAAACTTGGCTGAAAGACGGAGCGGTGCATTTCCTTGCCAGCGATGCGCACAACATCACTTCGCGCCCGCTGCAGCTAAAGGAAGCGTACGCGAAAGTCGCAGCAAAGAGCGGGGAGCAGGTTGCTGAGGGGCTTTTTGTGGAGAATCCGCGTGCTGTGTTCGAAGGCAAATCGTTGCCGTTCGTCCCAGAGTTGCCCGAAGACCGCGGGCATGCTCCAGGCATGAGGAAGAAGCGCAAGCGATTCTGGTTCTTTTAAGACGCGCCGCTCAACGAGCCGCCGGCGCTACTGAAGGCGCTACCCGTTGTCGAATCGGTGGCCTTGATATGTTCTCTGTTCGAGCCGCGCTACAATAACATCAGGTTTTTATTGCGATGAGTGCCTCAGGTAAACCACTGGTCTCTGCCGCAGCACGGCGAGCGCTGGACTTGCGCTTCGTCGAGCTGATGGACAAGATGCGCCGGAATCGCGCCGGCGACGACACCGAACTGCTGCGCCGCGCCTACGATTTCGCGGCCGAGCGCCATGCGGATCAGATGCGCGCCTCGGGCGATCCCTACCTTTCGCATCCTCTGGAAGTCGCGCACATCCTGGCAGACATGAAGTTCGACGTAACCACGCTGTGCGCGGCCCTGTTGCACGACGTGGTCGAAGATACGAAGGTCCCCCTCGAACGCATCGGCGAGCAGTTCGGCACCGAAGTCGCGCGCCTTGTCGAGGGCACGACGAAAATCAGCCGGCTCGATCTTCTCGCTCCGGAAGCGCGTCAGGCCGAAAACGTACGCAAGATGCTGCTGGCCATGGTCAACGATGTGCGCGTGATCATGATCAAGCTCGCCGACCGGCTCCACAATATGCGCACGCTGCAATTTCTATCGTCGGAGCGGCAGCAGCGCATTGCGCAGGAAACGCTCGAGATTTACGCGCCGGTGGCCAACCGGCTCGGCATGGGCTTGATTCGCGGCGAATTGGAAGATCTGGCGTTCAGCTATCTGGAGGCGACGTCGTATCTCGAGCTGCAAAAGAAAGTCGCCTCGAAGCAGAAAGTCCACGATAAATTCCTGAACGAAGTGCAGGGCGCGATCCGCGAGCAGTTGGTAGCCAACGGAATTCCCGCCGAGGTCGAAGGCCGCATTAAGCGCCTCTATTCGCTGCATATCAAAATCGAAAAGCAGCAGCGCCCGCTCGACCAGGTGTACGACTTGCTGGCGGTGCGCGTGATCACCGACACAGTGAGGAACTGCTACGCCGCGCTGGGCGTGATTCATCAGATTTGGAGGCCGGTGCCCGGGCGCTTCAAGGATTACATCGCCATGCCGCGGCCGAACCTCTATCAATCGTTGCACACCACGGTGATTCACGCCGGGCAGGCTTTCGAAGTCCAGATTCGCACGCAGGAGATGCACCGGATCGCCGATCAAGGCGTGGCGGCGCACTGGAAATACAAGGATGGGCGCGAAGCTTCTGCGGCCGACGATCAGCGCACCGTCTGGATGCGGCAACTCATCGAGTGGGTGCAGGAGATGGAGGAACCGAGCGATTTTCTCTCCACGCTCAAGGTGGACCTGTACCCCGAAGAGGTTTACACCTTCACGCCGAAAGGCCGCGTGATCGTATTGCCTCGCGGCGCGACGCCCGTGGATTTTGCGTACGCGGTGCACACCGAAGTGGGGCACCAGTGCATCGGTGCGAAAGCCAACGGCCAGATTGTTCCGTTGCGTCATCACATCGCCAACGGCGACGTGGTGGAAATCCTCACGCAAAAAGGCCACTCGCCGAGCCGCGACTGGCTCGCGTTTGTCGAGACATCGCGCGCGCGCAGCAAGATCAAGCACTGGATCAATCTCCACGAGCGCGAGGAAGCTACCGAAGTGGGACGGCGGCTCTTCGAGCGCGAGGCTCGTCAGGCAGGCATCAGCCTGAAGCAAATCACCGATGAGTCGCTGCAGAAAGTAGCGTCGGAATACGGTTGCGGCCGCGTCGAGGATCTCTACGCCGAGCTGGGCTACGGAAAATGGTCGGCCCGGCAGGTGCTGACGAAAGCCACCGGGCAATCGCCCGCAGATAAGCCGGAAGAAAAACAGCCGAAACTCGTTTCGACATTCAAGCGCATGCTCGGGATCAACGACGGCGCGATCGTGGTGCGCGGACACGACGATTTGATGGTCTACCGCTCGAAGTGCTGCAATCCGATTCCGGGCGATGAAATCGTCGGCTACGTGACGCGTGGGCGCGGCATTGCGGTGCACAGCACTTCTTGCCCGAATGTTCAGAAGCTGCTGTATGAGGCTGAGCGGCGCATTCCAGTCGAGTGGGGCAGCGCGACCGACGCTACATTTTCGGTACGCCTGCGCGTTCGCACGGAGGACCGGCCCGGAATGCTCGCCGATATCACCACGGTGATCAGCGATGCGGGCGCGAATATTCGCACATTTGAAAGCGGCGGCGAAGATTTGCATGCGCGCGTGGAAGTGGCGCTCGACATCCACGATCGCAAACAGCTCGAGCGCATCCTCACCAACATCAAGAAGATTCCCGGTATTTTCGGTATCGAACGCCTCTACAACATTTGATCCAGCCCATCAGTTACAATTGATGAAGATGCGAGCGTGCAATTTGAGCTTGGGAAACTCGCCTAAAGCTGCGCCGCTTGGCCGAATCGCGTTGCGGGCATTCGCCGCAGTGGCGCTATTCGCGGCGGTCTCCGCTTCCGGCTGCCGGAAAGTCCGCTATGTGGATACCAAGCCACTCGATCAGGCCGGGATGGATTTTTCTTCGATTCAGGCGGTGAAGGCGATGTATCCGAGCGACGCGGAGATCGCCGAAGTCGCCAAAGCGAAGATGGGCGGCTTGAGCGACACGACGTGCATCGAGCTGCTGCGAATTTCGCGGAGCCAGGGACAGCCCGCCGATTTTGCCGATCCGGCCGACGGTCTTGTGCAAGCGGGAATGACTGAAGCCGAGATTCTCGAGCTGGCCAAATTGAAGCAGCTCGGTCTCGGCTACGGCGAGCTTCAGGCGATGCGTCTTACGGGGCTATCCGACATCGTTGTGATGGAAGTTGCGCGGCGCCATGCTGCGGGCAAGCAGGCGCTCTCCGGCGTTTCGCTCGCGCGATTGAAGGACACGGGATTGAGTCAGGCCGCGCTGTTCGAGCTCGTACGCCGCGGAATTCCGGACAATCAAGTTGCTGGCATTGTGGCGCTGCGGCGGCAGAGGGTCGGCGAAGCTGAAATTATGAAGCGGTATCCGCCGGTGGATGTCACTCCGCCAACGGTTTCCACCAGCACCACTCCGAGTCACTAAAGCTAAATGTAATCTCTCGCGCCTTTCATCGCTGGCGCGTCCTCCAAGGCCGGTGTGCGTCACTCGTCTACGATGATTTGGCCCTTCATGTGGCGGTGGCCCATGCCGCAATCGACGCAGCACTTGAA
>DAITPO010000176.1:0-2332 GCA_036833535.1 Candidatus Acidiferrales bacterium
CTCCCACGCAGGCCGCGCTCACCGCCGACGATTCCCTGCTCTTCGTTTCCGATGCGGCGGCGGGCCACGTCGTGCCCGTCGCCATTGACCAGCGCAAAGTCGCGCGCCCCATCCAGGTCGGCCAACAACCCGGCCCGCTCGCCTTCACTCCCGGCGGCGATATGCTGCTCGTCGCCGATACGCAATCGAACGATCTCGCCATCGTGCGCACTGCCACCGGCGGCCTCATCACGCTGATTCCGGTAGGCGCGCATCCGCGGGATATAGCCATCAAGGAGTTCTGAGGCCGGCGGGATGGGTTCTCCAGAACGGGCTCAATGCGTCCGGCTCGCTCGACTCGCTGAGGTGCCCCAGTGTCCCGATTGTTTGTGGGGCCGGACCTTTGTTCTCAGTGACTTACGGGTCACAACAATATTTTGGTGTCCCGATTGTTTGTTTGATTGTCCCCTTTCAACCTGAACGCCCATTCCGTACCGCGGGTCCAGGCTATTCTTTTCCACGCGCTTTTTTTTCAGCGACTTACGACGATTAATGCTCGTTGCCGTGCGTCGACTCGCAAAGCGGGGGTAGGGATGGCTTCCTGAGATGATTTTTCTTTGTGTAGTGAATGCGAACATTTGCAATTCCCCTCTGCAAGCTAGCAGCAATTTGCGGCGAACACGAGCCTACAAGTCGCGGAACTACGTAGGAGCGGCGAGCGATGTTCCGCTGCCGCTTTTCAGGTCGTGACGATCAGCTTGCGAACGCGCTAGACTTGTCGCGGGCTACTGCACAGCGAGCGTGAGCTGCAGAGTGCGGCTGACGGATTGCGTCGCGCCGCCGGGCGTGAACGTGCCGGTCACGGTGAGCGTGTAGGTTCCCGGCGGCGTGCCGGGCTGCGGCGAAGCCTGCGTCCCTGAACTAACGCTTCCGCAAGAAGTGAGCGCCACGGCTGCCAGCAGCACGAAGATATAAATCGATGCAAACGCGAAACGCGCCCAGGCCCGCCGGCTCTTAATTGCCGCGGCGCATAGCACCGCCAACACGAATACGACGATCTCCAGGCTTGTCGGCTCGCCCAACGCCACTCTGGGTGGCCAATGAATCCATTCCGTGACCCCCGGCGCGCGCGGCGCGGCGGCAACGGCCTGCTGCGTCGAGACGCTCACGCTAAAGGGCGCCGCTCCGGTTCCGGAAACCGCCACGGGCGAAGGCGAGACGCTGCACGAGGCTTGCGCCGGCGTGCCCGAGCACGACAGCGCCACATTCCCCGCGAATCCATTCAGCGAATTTATTTGCAAACCATAATTCGCTGTCGCACCCGCGGTTACCGCAGCGGTGACATTTCCGCTCGTACTCGCGGTCAGCGAGAAATCATCCACCGATCCAGCCAATGCAATTGTCTCCGGGCTATCCAGCGCGTTGTCGTTGATGCTCAGCGTCGCAGCAGCAGCTCCGGCCTGCCCCGGCTGCGGCTGAAACACAACGCTGACTGAGCACGACGCGCCCGGCGCCAGAATGGCACCGCAATTCTGCGTGGTAGAAAATTCCGTGGCGTTCGCTCCGCTAAGACTCAGACTCGAAATCACCAAGCCGCCGTTTCCCGCGTTCAGCAGTGTCGACGTTGCCGCCGCGCTGCTGGTGCCCGCAAGCTGAAGTGGAAAATTCAGGCTCCCCGGCGAGAGAGTGACCGCCGGCACAAGCCCCGTGCCCGAGAGCGTCACGAGTTGCGGGCTTCCCGCGGCCGAATCCACAAATGAAAGCGAAGCTGTACGCGCTCCCCCCGCGAGCGGCTGAAAAACCACATTTACCTGACAGCCCCCACCTGGATTCAGCGTCCCCGGGCAATTATTCGTCTGCAGGAAATCGCCGTTGTTCGGCCCAACCACCGACACGGCCGAAATTTGCGCCGCCGTCGTGCCAGGGTTTGAAAGTGTCACAAGCGAAGCCGCACTCGGCATCTTCAACGTCTGGGCCTGAAATCCCAAATTCGCCGGGGCTACCACGAGCGAAGGCGAACTAATGCCGGTTCCGCTCAACGCCACGCTCTGCGGCGAACCCGAAGCATTGTCCGAGAACGAAAGCGTAGCGGATTTCGCGCCGGTTGACGCTGGGGCAAAAACAACATTGACGTTGCAGGATGCAGAGACCCCCACGCTGCCTCCGCCGGCCGGGCACGTTGTCCCCGACGCGATCTTGAACTCCGACGCATTCGTGCCGTTAATCGCGATCGAGCTGACCTTCAACGGCAAGCTGCCCGTGTTACTCAGTCCAGCCGTCTGTGGCGCGCTCGAAGTTCCTACGCTCTGCGAGCCGAAATCGAGCGTAGCGGGCGCGATGTTGGCCGTAGGCG
>DAITPO010000176.1:2432-6252 GCA_036833535.1 Candidatus Acidiferrales bacterium
GAAATATTCAGCGCCAGATTCCCGCCATTCGTCACCGATAGCGTTTGTGAATTGCTGACGGTCCCTGCCGGCTGATTGCCGAAATTGATCGAAGCGGCGGAGAGAGCGGCTAGAGGCTCCTGCCCCGCGCCGGTCAAGTTGATGCTCTGTGGGCTGCCCACCGCATCATCCGTGAAGCTAATTGCTGCGGTCTCCCCGCCCGGAATGGACGGCGCAAAATTCACCGTAATCTGGCAAGTCGCCTGTGGCGCCAGCGTAGCCGGACTCAGTGGACAATCGTTTGACTGTGAGAAATCCGAAGAATTCGCTCCCGTAATTACGATTCCGGAAATCGTGAGCGCCGCGGGCCCCGCGTTCGTTAGAATCCCGATCTGCGGAGGATTCAGCGATCCGACTAGCTGATTTCCGAAATCCAACTGCGCCGCGTTAAACGAAACAATCGGCCCGGTCGCCGCGCTTTCCGCGAATGCCACGACGAAGGCATCCGGCTCCGCCGGGCTTGCCTGGCAACTCGCGCAGATCGGCTGCACTCCCGTCTGCGGATTGCCCGCCAGGGGAAAATCGTTCGACGTGGTGCTCCCCGCCACAATGATCTCCCCGGTCGGCAGCGCTGCGACGCCATTCCCTTGCGAATCGCTGCCCCCTCCGAGCAGCGTCGCATAGAGCAGCGACGCAGCGCCTGCCGCCGTGGTATCCAACTTCGCTAAAAATGCATCGCCGGTTCCGCTGAACGATTGCAGCGAATTCAGCGTGGGAAAATCGAACGATTTCGCATGCCCCGTCACATAGACGGCGTCCGTGCCTAGCGACACCACTCCCAACGCCGAATCGCTCGCGCTGCCGCCCATATAAGTCGCGTAGCTCAACGACGCCACGCCCGCCTGAGATTGAGCCACTGCCGCCAGGAAAGCATTCGCCGTGCCATGAAGCGCGGATTGGTATCCAGTCACCGCCGGAGCCGTCAGAGCGTCGGAGGACGTCGTCGTCCCGACTACATAAGCATTGGCCGGGATCGCTTGATCCACGGCTACGGCGAAAGCCTGATCCGAACCCGTGCCGCCAAGAAAAGTCGAGTAGATCAAATCCTCTGAGCCTAGTCCCTTTGGCTTGAGCGAGAGCAAGAACCCATCGAACGTCCCGCCGCCATACGTGGTCTGAAACCCATTCGTCACCGGAAATCCGCTGCCAGGCTGGGAAGTAAATCCCGCGACATACGCGTGTCCGAGAAGATCAACCGCCAAGCCGCTCACGCCTACCGTAACGGTCTGCGCCACGCCGTTGATATCCGTGTAGCCGTCGATCCCAAAGTAGCTGAGATAGCTCAACGAACCCGCCGCGCTATATACCGCCAGAATTCCATCCGTGGTCCCGCCGCCGAACACTGTGCCGTACGCGCCCGCCGTCACCGGCAAATCAGCCGCGGTCGTATCCGCGGCAACGAGCACATTCCCGCTCGGATCAAAGGCTACAGTCGGCGAGGCTTCGGTTCCAAACGCTCCGGTGCCATCGAGCAGGGTTGAAAAGACAATCGAGTCGCCTCCGGGGCCCAGCAGCGTTAACGCCAGGTCGCTCGTGCCCTTCACCAGCTTCGTAGAGTCCGAAACGGGATAATCCGCGGACGTGGTGGTGCCCACAAGAGCGACGACGCCGCTGCCCGGCATCACCGCCAGCTTTTCGCCTTCTTCATTCCCACTGCCGCCAACGAAGGCGAGATAGGCGAGCGAAGCGGCGCCGGTCTGAGTCGGATCGATCTTGGCAACAAAGAAATCATTGCTTCCGCCGCCGGGCCCAAATTTCTTCGTCGCGCTTTCCGCAAAAGACGAGGCACTGGCGGTCGTCCCGCTGATGTACACCGCCCCGGAGGAATCGAGCGCGACGCTATTCGCCGAATCGGCTCCTGCACCGCCAAGAAACGTCGTGTAAGTCACAGCCACGGAAGGATCGATCACCAGCGGAAGGTTTCGGTCATACGCGCCAACCCGGAATCCGACCTCATGCGTCGAAAGCAGCGCATAGCGTCCTTCGACGCTCACGCGCCGCCCGCCGCTCATCTGATAAATCGCCGGACTCCGCAAACGGATGATGGCCGCGCGGCCCTCGATCAGAAGATCTCCCTCCGGACTCAGCCGCAAGTTCCGCGCGCCATTCACCTCCAGCCGCACTCGCCGCAAGTCCGCGCCGCGCGCAACGTCAAAATCCATTTCCGGTCCGCGCTCTCCGGCATAGACCAGGCAATCGACGCCTGGCCCCATCCCGAGCGCCCCTGCGCCCAAGAACAGCGGCACATCCTTCTGCCAGCGGCTTGGATCCTTTCCGTAAAAATAATTCGCGCTACCGGGAAGCTCATCCCGCCCTCGCCAAACTATTTCAGGCGCAACGCCCGCGAACCGCAAAGAGATGGAATCAGCGCTCGAAATACGCGATGTGGAAGCGGTCGCACGTCGAGTGGTGAAATGAATTCCATCGCGCTCGAGCAAGAGATCGAATCCCTCGCCTCTCGCGCGGTATTGCACGACCGGATCGGCCTGCCCGCGATTCACTTCAAACGCCAGCGGAATCCCGCGCGCCCCCGCACGAAAGTGCGCCGCGCGCAATCCAACGGCAGCAGCCGCCGCAGGATCGGCGCTGCTCGCCGTCGGCCGCTTTTCCGAACGAGCCACGCCAGTAGCCAGCGGAATCGCCAGACCCGCCGCAACCGCCCCAATGGAAAGATAGAGTGAAGTCCGATGCCACATGAGGCCCTCAGCCAGCAGCGTGCGCGGGCGGAACGGGCGAGGCTTCCGGACAAGCAAGCCCCAGAATATTTGTACCTCCCCCGCGATGCAGAAGGAGAGGGAGCCCGAGGAATGTCGCGCTACGAGTAAGTAATGTCAATCATATCGGGGGATGCATAAATACGTAGGTAAATCTGCGGTGCAGTTCCGTAGCGCCGGCGTTACTGAGCGGAAGTATCTTTCAGCAGCACCACGTCGGCCTGAAAATGTTTGCGTTGAACGCCGAGCGTCTTGGCATCGGGCGACCATCTGTAATCCCACAGATCATCGTCGTCACTTTCGGTGATGGCGTGTCCAGGGCCGCCATCCACGGGCTGGGCCCACAAACTCTTCGCGCCTTGATCGCTGATGACGTAGGTCACAGAGTTCCCGTCGGGAGCAATGCGCAGCTGATTCACGAAGCGCGGATCGGGAGTGAGCGTGCGCAGGGGCGCGTTGGAATTGTCGTCGAGCCCAATCACCCAGACGCGGCCGACGGCGGCAGTTGAGCCCAGCTCCGCACCACTGAGCGCCATCCATTTGCCGTCGCGCGAGATGCCCAGCCCGTTCAGCCCCAGCATGATTTTTCCGTGCGCTGGGAACGGCAGGCGCTCCGCTGCTCCGCCGTCAATGGGGATGCGCATCACAAACTTCGCGTCCGCCTCATCGTAGTAATAAACCGATTTCCCGTCGTGCGAGCAGACCGCCCATTGATCAAACTGTCCGTGGCTGATCTGTTTCGGGTTGCGGCCATCCAAATCCATGCGCCAAATATCCTGCGTGTTGGCATTGTTTTTGAACTGCCAATCCAGCAACGCATACGAACCGCAGTGCACCACATCCAACACGTTGGCATTCGGGTCGCTGGTGAGCGTCGTCGAGGCCGAGCCATCCAGTTTGATGCGGCTCGCGGAATGAATGTCGGCAATCAACATCTCCGCATCGTTCAGCCAATCGAAAGCCACGATCATTTCCTGGCTGGGCAAAGGTATGCTCGCGGTGCTCTTGCCTCCGGTTGCGTCCTGCAGCAGGATCTTGTCGGTCGCTTGCATCTGAACCGTGGCGAT
>DAITPO010000177.1:0-6186 GCA_036833535.1 Candidatus Acidiferrales bacterium
GATTTAAACCCTTTCGTTTCATTCACTTAGAAGGAGTTTCTTGCACAGCCCCCAAGGCCTGTAACCGGTCCGGATTCTTGGCCTTGCGAGCGTCTTCACCATTACTGGTGCAATCGTGGGAAAGGGTGCCTGCACATAAGAAAAACGTTGCGCTCGCCTGCTGAAAACTGACGCGCGCCACTTCTGTCCGCTTCTCCGCTCGGGTTGTGGCTCATTGCAAACCAGAGTACAGTTACACACTTTCCCATCACGAGATCACCGGAGGAACGATGTTTGCGCCGCCGAATCTGACCATCGCATTGCTGATGATGATCACCAGCGCCATCTGCTGGGGGTCGTGGGCCAACACCTATAAAGGTGTGAAGAACTATCGCTTCGAACTTTTCTATTGGGACTATGCGATCGGCATTTTTCTGATTTCACTGATTCTCGCCTTCACCATGGGGAGCAGCGGTCACGACTCAACCAGCTTTCTGAACAACGTGAATTCCGCCGACAACTCCAACATTGCCTGGACTCTGGTCGGTGGAGCGATTTTCAATCTGGCCAATCTTCTGCTGGTAGCCGCGATCGACATGGCCGGGCTCGCGGTCGCGTTCCCGGTCGCGATTGGTATTGCGCTGGTAGTTGGTGTTGTGCTGAGTTACGCGCTTCAGCCCAAAGGCAGCGCTCTATTTCTGGCAACCGGCGTTGCTTGCGCGCTCATTGCCGTGATCCTCGACGGCAAAGCTTACGGCAGTCTCGCCAGCGCAGGGCGTTCGGTTTCACGCAAGAGCATCGTCACCTGCATAGTTTCGGGAGTACTGATGGGCTTGTGGGCGCCGTTTGTCACTCGCGCCATGACCCACGGCAACACGCTCGGCCCATACAGCATTGCCGTTTTTCTGACGCTTGGGGCGCTGCTCTCGTGTTTCATCTGGAATGTTTATTTCATGAAGAAACCGCTGGCTGGGGAACCCATCAGTTTCAGCGGGTTTTTCAGCGCGCCGCCCTCGGGACATCTGCTCGGCTTGGCAGGCGGAGTGATCTGGGGCACGGGGATGGTTTTCAATCTGGTCGCTGCAAGCTTTACGGGAGTGGCAATCTCGTACGCCATCGGCCAGTCTGCTCCCATGGTCGCGGCGCTGTGGGGAATATTCGCCTGGAGAGAATTTGCCGGTTCGGGATCGCGCGCGAAGAGTTATCTCGTCTTCATGTTCGTGTTCTACGCGCTGGCGATTCTGCTGGTGGCGCGAGCGAACGGATGAGTCATATCGCGCTTCGCGCGACCCCGGACGAATGCGTCCGGGGCTACACAACTACTTCCCTTTAATGCGGCTGATGAACAACTGCAAAAAGCCGTCGGCGTCGGAAGCCAGGCAGACGCGCGCATTCGGCTTCAGCGGAATCACGCCTTCGATCTCATAGTGGTCGCCGTGCAGGACGTTGTTCTCGTTCGATCCCATGCGATTGGCGACAGTTTCGCCGCGCGTGAACTCGCCCCTGGTCTCGATGTCGACGTGCATATCTTTCAGTGTCACGAGTGTGGAATCGATGACCGTGCCCACCGCCAGCGGATCATACATCGCTGCGCCAGCGTAGCCGCTCTTCTCCGAACGTGTCAGATAAAAATCGGCCAACCGGGCGACAAAGTCGCTCTCCGGGCCGTGCGCCGACTGCAGATCGTTAAGGTATTTGCGGGTCATGATGGTGCGCTCGCCCACGTCGGAGCCGATCATGGTGACCATCCAGCCAGCGGTGAAAACGATGGACGCGGCTTCGGGATCGCCGTAAATGTTCGCCTCGGCGGCGCCGTCCACATTTCCGCCGGAGATTGATCCGCCCATGATCACGATATCTTTGACCAGCGGGACGATCGAGGGATCCTTCGAGACCGCGAGTGCGATGTTGGTGAGCGGGCCGATAGGAATGAGCGTAATCTCGTGCGGATGCTTGTGTACGAGTTCGATGATCAGATCGGGGCCGAAACGCGCGTCGGCCTTACACTTGGACGCGGGCAGTTCGACATTCGCGAGGCCATTCTTGCCGTGCCAGAACTGCGCGGTGATCAGTTTCTGATTGAGCGGATGCTGCGCGCCACCGGCTACGGGAAGATCGCAGCGATTGGCGAGGGAAGTTAACTTCAGCGCATTCTCGAGACCCTGCCATGCCTCGACGTTTCCGGGCACAACCGTCAGCGCCTCGACTTTCAACTCCGGAGAGTTCAGGGCAAGCAGAATAGCCATAGCGTCATCGACACCCGGATCAGTGTCGATGATGACTCGGCGTGGCGATTGGGCGAGAGCGGCGAGACAACAAGCGAGAAATAAAATCGGAATCAGGAATCTGCTCACAATAAACCGCCTCCTTTAGCGTGTCATCCTGAGTGGCGCTCTTTGCCGCGAAGAGCCTGCCCTGAGCTTGTCGAAGGGACCTCTGCATTTCCGGCGCCCGCAGGTTACATAGGTCCTTCGCTGCGCTCAGGATGACAAACCTGGACTTACTAAAACTGGCTCGCCCTAAGTACCATCTACAGCAACATGCCGGCGATCGAGGCCGACATTAAATTCGCCATGGTGCCCGCCAGCATGGCGCGGAAGCCGAGGCGGGCCAGATCGCCCTTGCGGTTGGGAGCCAGCGCGCCGATGCCGCCGATCTGAATTCCGATCGAACTGAAGTTGGCGAAGCCGCACAGCGCGAACGTGGCGATGGTAAACGAGCGCGGGTCGAGCGCGGCTCTCTGCGGGCCGAGCATGGAGAAAGCCACCAGTTCGTTGAGCACCATGCGCACGCCCAGCAGATTGCCGATGGCTGAGCAATCGCGCCAGGGAACGCCGATCACCCACGCCACGGGTGCGAACAGCACGCCCAGCACGCTTTCGAGGCTCACCGGGAACCAGGCGATGTGGCGGTGAATGCCGCCGAACATCGCGTCGAGAAGGGCGACCAGCGCGAGAAATGCGATGAGCATGGCGCCGATATTGAGCGCCATGTGCAGGCCGTCGCCGGTGCCGCGCGCGATCGCTCCCAGCAGGTTCTCGTGCTTTTCCCGTTCCGTTTCTTCCGCGCTCATCACAACTTTGCCGGCAGTCTTGGGCTGCTCGGTTTCGGGCACGAGCATTTTCGAAATCAGGATAGTGCCGGGAGCGGTCATGATGACCGCGCTCAGCACGTGCCGCGGCTCGGCGCCGAAAGCGAAGTAGGCCGCCATGATAGACCCGGAGACGTGCGCCATGCCGCTCGTCATCACCGTCATCAGCTCGGAGCGTGTGAGGTCAGGCAGAAACGGGCGGATGGTGACCGGAGCTTCCGTCTGTCCCATGAAAATGCTGGCGGCAACGTTGAGCGACTCCGCACCGCTGGCGCCCATGATGCGCGTCATGAGCCAGGCAGCCCCGCGAATGATGATCGGCATGACCCCGATGTGATAAAGGATGGCGAACAGGGCGCAGATGAAGATAACGACAGGAAGAACCTGAAAGGCGAAGATGAATCCGATGTTGGAATGCTGTTTGCCCAACTCTCCAAACAGAAATTCCGAGCCCACGAAAGCGTAATTGAGCACGCGGTTGGCGGCGTCGCCGGCGACCTGGAACATGCGGCGGCCAAATTCGATCCGCAGCACGAATACCGCAAAGACGAATTGCAAACCGAGGCCCCATGCGACCGTTTTTTTACGGATGGCGCGGCGGTTCGTGGAGAAAATGTAGGCCAGGGTGAGCATGGTTAACAGGCCGAGAATTCCTGTGAAACGTCCCATTCAGTGCACCTCAGCGGCTAGGCCGCTTCCTTCACACAAACGAGCGGCACGTCTGAAGGCGTGCCCTGATACGGATCTCCAGCGGGCGGATAGAGGCCACGCCCGTTTCAAAGCGGGCCACCGATGACTTTGTGAATCAGGGGCCGCTTCGCGGGCACCGAGTCCGCAATCTCGCAACTGGATTCGATCATCTGCCTAGCGCGCTCCGCTCGCGCCTCGGCATTGTAATAAATCGTGGCCAGCGGCTCGCCAACGGCGACTTGGTCGCCGACTTTCTTGTGCAGCACGATTCCGACCGCGGGATCCACGGAGTCTTCCTTGCGCTCGCGGCCCCCGCCGAGGATGACGCACGCGGTGCCGATCTGCTCGCACTGCATGGAAGCGAGATAGCCAGACTTGGCGCTGCGGACCTGCATCGTGTGCTGCGCCTGCGGCAAGCGCTTCGCATCGTCGATGACGCGCGGATCGCCGCCCTGAAGTTCGATCATCTGGCGGAATCTTTCGAGGGCCGCGCCGGAAGAAATGAGTTGCGCGCTCTTTTGTTTTCCTTCGGCGACGGTTTTCGCGGCGCCGCCTAAGTGCAGCATCCATCCGGCGAGCTCGAGGCAGAGTTCGAGCAGATCGGCAGGACCGCACCCGCGCAGGATGTCGACGCACTCGACTACTTCGAGCGCGTTGCCGATCATGTTGCCCAGCGGCTGATCCATGTCGGTGATCAGGGCGACCACGCGCTTGCCCATGCGCTCGCCGGTTTCGACCATGAGTTCGGCGAGGAAGGCCGCGTCCTCTTCGCTCTTCATGAAAGCGCCGGAGCCGGTTTTCACGTCGAGCACGAGCGCGTCGATGCCTTCGGCGAGCTTCTTGCTCATGATGGAGGCGCAGATCAGATAAGGGCTTTCGACCGTGCCGGTGACGTCGCGCAGCGCATAGAGCTTGCGGTCAGCGGGCGCGATTTCGGCGGTCTGTCCGATCATGGCGCAGCCGCAAGTGGCGAGCACACGGCGGAAATCGGCGACGGAAAGATTCACATTGAAGCCGGAAATTGCTTCGAGCTTGTCGAGCGTGCCGCCGGTGTGACCGAGTCCGCGGCCGCTGATCATGGGAACGGCTACACCGGCAGCGGCAGCGAGCGGAGCGAGCACGAGAGAAGTCTTGTCGCCAACGCCGCCGGTGGAGTGCTTGTCGACTTTGCGCGCGGGCAGCGACGAGAGATCGAGCACTTCGCCCGAATGCAGCATGGCGTCGGTGAGCGCCGCGGTTTCGGGGCGGGTCATGCCGCGCAGCACAACCGCCATGAGCCACGCGGAGACCTGGTAGTCGGGGATATCGCCGCGCGTGTAGGCGTTGACCAGGCCTTCGATTTCGGCCGACGCCAGCTCGACCCCATCGCGCTTCTTGCGGATGACATCAATCGCACGGAAGTTGCTGGCTGCGACGGTTGCGGGACTCACTTGAGGCGAAATCCTTCCGGAAGAAGTTCGGTGATGTGGGCCTGCCTGGGGCCGTTCTTGCCCTGGAAGAAGACGGTCGCGTCGGGTCCGAATTCGTAGATCACCTGGCGGCAGGCTCCGCAGGGCGAGCAGGCCACGCCGTGATCGTTGGTCACGGCGATGGCTTGAATCTCGATCCTGGGGCCGAGCGCCGCGACCGCGGAGAAGATTGCGGTGCGCTCGGCGCAGTTGGTCATGCCATAGGAGGCGTTTTCAACGTTACAGCCGGAGAAGACTTTTCCGTTTCTGAGCAGGATGGCTGCGCCTACATGGAAATTCGAGTAGGGGGCATGCGCGTTCTTCATCGTTTCAGCGGCGGCGCGTTCGAGCTTCTTGCGCACGGCGGCGGTGACAGGCTTCTTCGCCATAAGACGCGCCATTGTAAACCCTGCTTCCTCATTTCGGCGTCATTCCTCCAGTCGAGCTTCGCTCGACGGGCAGCCGAGGACGGATGTCCCTACAGGGACCTGACTCGCGTTGTGCGATTGGCTGCCGTACAATGACACGGCGGTAATGGCAGATGCCATCCTTCGACGAAAAGCGAATGGGCAGCGAAATCGCGAGGCACGAGCCCGAGGCGATCGCCACGCTGGCAGGACGGCCGCTTCTGGCCAACTCTGGAATCCCGCTCGATGTGAACTGGGTGCAGGAGGCGCGCGTCAACACGAGCGCGGTGGAACGGCGTGCGCAGACGCAGGTGGCGCGGCGAACGGTGAAGAAGGAGTGGCAGGCGGCGTGGCTGCTGCGGGCGATCTCGTGCATGGATTTGACTACGCTCTCCGGCGACGACACTGAGGAGCGTGTGCGGCGGCTGTGCGCCAAGGGGCGGCAACCGTTGCAGCAGGAACTGATCGACAAACTTGGCATTCAGAATCTAGGCGTGAAAGTCGCCGCAGTGTGCGTGTACCACACGTTCGTCGAGACTGCGCTGCATGCGCTCGAGGGCAGCGGAATTCA
>DAITPO010000178.1:0-6162 GCA_036833535.1 Candidatus Acidiferrales bacterium
TGGCCGCGCGCGATCTCGACGGCCTCTTCGCCGGCCCAACCGAAAGCGTGGTTGCGGCTGGCGGCGTTGCCGAATTTCTCGGTGAAATACGGCAGCATGGCGTCAAGGACCCGCGGATCTACCGGCGTGGTCGCGTGATTGTCCATGTAAATCGGAAGCTTGATAGCCATTCTTACTCTCCTCAGTTCCCCCGAATTTCGTTCATAGTCTGAGTTCGACGACTTCGGAGGCCGGGGTTTCATCGGCCATCTGCGAGATCGTCACTTTATTCAAAACGTCGAGAATACTGTCATTCACGCGGCGCAACGGCGCGCGTACGATGCAGGTGGAAGTCTGGTCGCACTCGCCGCGATGCGTGACGCAGGACGTGATGAACAGCGGCCCTTCGATGGCGTGGATGGCGTCGAGCGCGGTGATGCGCGACGGGTCGCGGGCTAGCGTATAGCCGCCGCTCGAGCCGTGCCGCGCGGCCACTAAGCCACCGCGCGCCAGCTTCTGGAGCACTTTGGCCATCAGCGTTGCGGAAATGCCGTAGACTTCGGCGATATCCGCGGCGCTGGCCGACGCTTCGCCGTGATGCATCGCTAGATGCTTGAGGGCGATGAGGCCGTAGTCGGCTTTCTTGGATAGTTTCAGCATGGTGCGATATGCGACTCATTCAGTCGCAATTCGATTTTAGGCGCGAGGGGATTGTTTGTCAAGACTACAAATTGTGGGCAAGCCCTTCATTTACAGAGGTTTGAATCCCGACTAATTTAGTCCAAATGGGGTTGTGCAAGGTTGAACGGCGCAAAATCGGAGGTGAATGGTGGGCAGTTTCGTGAGGATTACATGGAGCGGGCGGAGCCCTTCGAAGCTCAGCGTAAACAAGCCCTGCCCCTACGTCCGAGGGATCAATTAGCGAGCTATTTTGGTGCATTGGGCTTCCAGTGATTTAGAAAATCGGTTATGTCGGTGGGGCCGATTTTGTAGGCGGATTCGAATTCGCCGTTCTTTTGGCTGGTTAGGAGTTGGCCTTTGCTGTCGAGAACTGCGAGGACCGGCACGCCTTTTTTTAGCGGGGTTTGCAGGCGCTCGGCGATGTCGAGATTCGCGTCGTAGCTACCGATGTTGATGTGCACTACGTGGTAGTTGGCCTTGACGATTGGAGCGATGGCGGCGGAGTGGAAGGCGGCGTCGAGGACGTGGCAGTCGTAGCACCAGTTCCCGCCGAAGACTACGATGACATTTTTGTGGTCCTTCGTCGCGGCGGCTAGGGCTGAATCCAGATCTTTCTGGGCCTCGCTTGGATCGGGATAGAGATCGGGATTGGGGACGGCGGGCTCCGGCAAGCGGATCGCCGGCTTCGGAACCGGATTACTTCGGCGGCTCGCGGCAATCTTCCAAGCGCCGTTTTCTTCCGCCCACAATTGAGTAAGGGAGAGGACGAAGTCGCGGCTCTCGCCTTTGTCTTGGATGGTGAGATAGACGCGCATGAGCAGCACGATTTGGCCAGATTGCGGTGTTTGGCGCAGGAGAACCTTGGGATCGATGGCAGTCAGGCCGGCGTTGTGCAGGCTGCTCCAGAACGCGACCTCTTGGGCTGGATTGACGGCTTGGCCATCGGGCACAGTGCCCTGCGTCGTTGGCAGGTAAAGGCCCTGGAGCGATATCGCATCGCCATTGAGGATTGCGGCCTTCCATTGAGAGAGAGGCTCGAAGGTTTTGGCGGTGGGGGCGGTTTTTGTTCTGGCGCTGGGGCTGTGCGTGGCGGATGTTTGCGCGGGGATATTTGCGGAAAAAGCGAGGAACAGCGAGGCGACGGTTAGAGATTGTGAGAAACGGCGGATCATCTGAGGGAATCCTTTCGCTCGCCCCGGGTACTTCTTTATCGTAGCGTAGTTTGGACGGCTGTGCATCGCGGGCTGAGCAGGAGTGACGCGAGGATGATCGATCGGGTCGCGCGGAGGCAAATGGTGCGGTTTTCCTCGGGCCCTACTCGGGCGGGCGCAGTCCGCCTAGGCGGACGCCCCTACGGGTGAGAATGGGCGTTCCGCGCGGAGGATGGCTACAACGGCGGCACAACGAGGCCAAATTGTCGCGAAGGCGGCGCGGGGCTGCGGAGTTTTGCGGCGGATTTTGCGACTCGTGTGATGTGGTTCTAGGTTAAGATTGCGGCGGAAGTTTTGCGAATGAAACCTGTGATTGCGATCTGCCCCGGCTCATTTGATCCTGTGACGAACGGCCACCTCGATTTGATCGAGCGGGCGGCGAAGATTTTCGACAAGCTGATCGTGTCGGTGTTGCGGAATCAGGAGAAAGAGCCGCTTTTCGATTTGGACGAGCGGCTGGAAATGCTGCGCGAGGTGACGGGACGATTTGCGAATGTGGAAATCGATAGTTTTGCCGGGCTATTGATGGAATATGCGCGGCAGAAACAGGCGCGGGTGATTTTGCGCGGGATTCGGGCGGTATCGGACTATGAGTATGAATTGCAGATGGCTTTGATGAATCGCAAGCTTGAGCCGCAGGTGGAGACGGTGTTTATGTTGCCGGGCGAGGCTTATAGTTATTTGAGTTCGCGATTGGTGCGGGAAGTGGCGCGGTTGGGGGGATCGTTGAAGGGGTTGGTGCCGGCGATTGTTGAAGAGAGGTTGCGCGGTAAGATTGGGTAGCGATACGAGCGGAGTTTATCGAACCGGATGCGGGAGGCCGCGCTTTTTTTGGGGTGTTGATCGGACGTTGAGGTCGTACGAGGGCGCGTCGATTGCTTTGCAATCGCAAAGCGATTGTCCGGCGCTCCTACGAAAAGCGCGGAAGCGCGGCGCGCTAAATCAATTTTCAGGAGCGACACGAAAAGATGTCTATCGCATCGCAGGTGGGGATCTTGCATCTTTCTGACGCTGTGAATCGAATCGATGTTTCGCCGACGATGGCCGTGTTGATCGAGGCCGAGAAGCTGAAGGCGCGTGGGATCGACGTGGTGGATTTCGGGCCGGGCGAGCCGGATTTTCCTACGCCGGAGCATATCAAGCGGGCCGCAATCCGGGCGCTGGAAGAAAATCGCACGAAATATACGCCGACCGGCGGAATCATGGCGCTGCGCGAAGCCGTCTGCGAATGGCACGCTAAGAATTTGGGATCGTCGTATCAGCCGAAAGAATGCATCGTCACTTCGGGCGGAAAGCTGGCGATTTTCAATGCCATTTCTTCGCTGATCAATCCGGGCGATGAAGTTTTGATTCCGGCGCCTTACTGGGTGAGCTACCCGGATATCGTGAAGCTTCCGGGCGGGACGCCGAAATTCGTGGCCACGCTGGCGATCGATAAATTCTGCCTGCGCGCTACCGATGTGGAAAAAGCCATCACGCCGAAGACTCGCTTACTGATCGTGAATTCGCCGAACAATCCCACCGGCGCGGTGATTCCGCGGGATGAGTTTGCGCGGATTCTGGAAGTTTGCCAACGGCGCGGCATCTGGTTGCTTGCGGATGAGTGCTACTCGCATTTCGTTTATGGCAGCGCCAAGCCATTTTCGATCGCCAGCCTTCCTGGGGCGAAGGAATGCGTGATTATCGCCGGGTCACTTTCGAAGACGTTTGCGATGACCGGATGGCGGATGGGATATGCATTGGCGCCGGAGCCGCTGGTGAGCGCGATGATCAAACTGCAGAGCCAGACGGTGTCGAACGTGACTTCGATTACGCAATATGCGGGGCTCGAGGCGTTGCGCGGGCCGATGGATTCGGTGGGAGTGATGCTCACGGAATACGAGCGGCGGCGCGCGAGGATTGTGGCGGGGTTGCGCGCGATTCCGGGAGTTGACTGCACGGAGCCGCAGGGGGCGTTTTACGTGTTTCCGAAAGTTCCGGGGCGCGGAGCAAACGGCGCGGGTGATTCCGTGCAGGTTACGCGCGAGTTGCTGGAGCGCGAGCACGTTGCCGTTGTGCCGGGCGATGCGTTCGGCGCGCCCGGCCATCTGCGCATTTCGTATGCGACGTCGCTCGAGCGGATTGAGGAAGGGCTGCGCCGCCTGACGCGATTTTTCACCGCGTCGGCGGCATAATTCAGGAATGGATGCCGCGCCGGCACGCCTCGAGCCCATCTTCACGCCGCGCATCTGGGGCGCCAAATCTCTCGCGCCGCTTTATCCGGAAATGATCGAGCTTGCCGAGCCAATTGGCGAAGCCTGGCTGACGGCGCACGAGAGCCGCTTTGTGAATGGGCCTTTTGCGGGCGAGACTCTGGCGCACGCCTGGAAGAATATGCCGGCTGAGTGGCGCGGTGAGAGCGCGGTGAACGAGCGCGATTTTCCTCTGCTGGTGAAGTTTTTGTTTCCGAACGATCGATTATCAGTGCAAGTTCATCCCGAAGATGAATACGCGCAAAAACACGAGATTGCCGCGGGCGGGCGCGGCAAGACGGAGATGTGGTACGTGGTGGCGGCGGAGCGCGACGCGGCCGTGTGGATCGGACTGCGCTCGGGAGTGACGCGCGAATCTTTTCGCCGCGCGATTGATGAAGGCAATGCCGATGAATTGATTGAGCGCGTGCCGGTGAGGGCCGGGGATGCGATTTATTGTCCCGCGGGAACGGTGCATTACATCGGCCCGGGACTTACGTTGTGCGAGATTCAGGAATATTCTGACATCACCTACCGCATTTTCGATTTCAATCGTACGGGAGCGGATGGCAAGCCGCGGGAACTGCATCTGGAGAAGGCATTCGATGTGATTCGCTTTGACGAGCCGCGAGGCGGCAAAGTTGTGCCGATTCGCGTGAAACCTGGGGTTGCCGACGAGACTTACATTGTGGCGTGCCGGCATTTCGCTGTGATCTGCGTGGAGTCGCGCTTGCCGTTTGAAATCCAGATGACGCCGGCGCATTTCGAATTGCAAATAATTCTCGACGGGCGCGGGAAAATCGAATTCGAGGGGGAGCGCCTGGAATTTTCGCGCGGCCAGGCTTGGTTTCTGCCTGCCGGGCAGGGCGAATACCGGATTCATCCGGCGGGCCGAACGAAAATTCTGCGGACATACGTGCCCGCTAATCCTGAAGACTTCGCTCGACATCTTGAATCGCCGGTCATGCCTAGATCTCTGCTTTCGAAGTTGGTGCACCTGTGAGCGCGGCGCGCGCGAAGGTGCATGCGCTGCCGGCTTGCGCAGTGCTGCTGGCTGGGGGACGCGGCACGCGCTTCTGGCCGCGCAGCCGGACGCGCTTGCCGAAGCAGCTGCTGAATATTACCGGCGAAGACACGATGCTGCGCGAAACGGCTGCGCGGCTCGCGCCGCTTTTTCCGCCGCAGAATCTTTGGGCGGTGACGAATGTCGAGCAGGCTGCTGCTGTGCGGCGGCAGTTGCCGGGCGTTCCGGCATCGCACGTGATCGCCGAGCCGCTGGGGCGCAATACCGCGGCGGCGATTGGGCTGGCGGCGTTTCATCTGGCGCACCAGCATGGCGACGCGCTAATGGCCGTGCTGCCTTCGGACAGCTACATCGCCGATGGGGCGCAGTATCGCACGCTGGTTCGCGCGGCGCTGGAGCTTGCCGGCACTCCCGGCGATTTGATCGTGATGGGCATTCCGGCGACGCGGGCGGAGACGGGATATGGATACATCGAGCGCGGAGTAATGGCCTTCAGGCCGCACGGCGGAACGGCCTATGAGGTGGAGCGATTTACGGAGAAGCCCAAGCCGGCGCTGGCGAAGAAGTATGTCGCGTCGGGGCGGTATTTGTGGAATGCGGGGATGTTTTTCTGGCGCGTGTCGACCATTCTGGACAATTTGGAACATTATCTTCCGGAGACGCACGATGCGCTGAGCAAATTGGCGAAGATGATTGGAACGAGCCGTTATGATGCCGCGCTGAAACGGATTTATCCGCGGCTTGAAAATATTTCCGTGGATTACGCCATCATGGAGCCGGCGACGCGCGAGAGCGGGCCGCAGCGCGTGTTCGTGATTCCGGCGAAAGTTGGATGGAGCGATATCGGATCGTGGGCGGCGGTTTACGAATTGCTGGCGCCGAAGATGGATGCAAACGTTTCCGCCGGGCCGTACGTTGCGCTTGATGCGAGCGGCAATTTTTTCTGGAGCCCTTCGAAGCTTGTGGCGGCTGTGGGCGTGCGAGATCTTGTGCTCGTGGATACGCCTGATGCGATTTTGCTTTGCCCGCGCGATCG
>DAITPO010000179.1:0-6101 GCA_036833535.1 Candidatus Acidiferrales bacterium
CCTTGACACGGAAGAGGTCTGCGGTTCAAGTCCGCACGGGCCTACCATTTCTCAGAAAGTCCGTTGCTCAAGTCCGCAGGAGCCTGCCATTTCTGTATGTGTTGGCGCCGAAGAGCCCAGCGCTAAAGCGCTTCATGAATCGCGCGGCTCTTTCGGAGCGCTGAAGCGCTCCTCCCCCGCATAAATGCGGGGGCTGCCACCGTGAGCGGGCCTACCGTTTCTAGCTTCGAATAATCCTTCGAAAAACTGATCGGATCGGGGGTAGCGAGAATTTGCTTGACAGAGGGTGCAGAGGGGCGTACAGTTTTGTTGGATACTGCAACGCAGTATACCTCACCGAAAGGAGTCATCATCATGAAGACCAGAGATAAGAAGGCCACGCGAGCCGCTCCGCCGGCATCCGTGCTGGTGGGTTGGGCGCGCCAGGGCATGGGGAGTTTTATGGCCGCGCAGAGAATTCTGCTCGATTTGGCGGCACAAGAGAATGCGATGTTGCTGGGCATGGCCCGGGAACAGTTCGGCAAAGACGGAATCCGTCCCGCAGCCAAGCTGGTGGAAATGGCCGATACGGGCGTGAAGAACTTCACGGCCGCCGGAAAGATCTTGCTGGATTTGGCAGCCGGCGAGACCGAAATGATGGTCGAGGGAGTGAAAGAAGTGCTGCCGCTGCCGGCCAGCGCCGGGGTTGTGGCAGATGTTTTAAAGCACCGGGTGGAGACGTTGATCGGACTGCAGAAGGAGTTGCTGGAGGCAGCCGAGGAACAGACGCGCGCGGTGGCGAAATCGGTTCGAGACGGAGATGGGATGCACGCCATGACGCATGCTGCGGAGCTGGCGCGGCGAGGGATGGAAGGCTTCGTCGAGAGTGAGAAGAAATTCCTGGATCTGGCAGCGCATGCAGTGACCACGGCGGCGAAGGGAAGCAAGGGCACGAAAGCGCCGCGGGATCGCATGAAGGTGTTGACGGAAATGGTGAAAGAAGGCGCGGAGAAGTACATGGGTGCGCAGAAGAAGTTGTTGGAGATGACCCTCGAGCAGTTGGAGACGATGGGGAAGTTCGAGCACAAGAAAGCAGAGCCAAAAGCAGGGAAATCGGTGTGGGCCGACCTGACGGAGAAGAGCGTAAAGAACGTGGTGACGGCGGAGAAGTCGCTGCTGGAGCTAGCCATGAAGCCGGTGAAGGAAGCGACGCACAAGGCAAGTCCGCGAGCGCATGGCCGGAAAGTGCATGTGGGAGTGCACAAGGCAGGGCATGAAAGAAAAGTCGTTGCCATGGGGGCCTAATCTCGCGGGCGCCGCTTGAGAGGCGCCAACGGCGTGGTCGTTGGAGCCCCGCGAAGTGACGAGGCGAGGTAGCGTGGAGAATCGATTCAAACTCGGCGACGAACCGCTGCAACATCAATTGGATCCGTTTCTGCGGGAATACAAAACCCCAGCGGAGAAAACCAACGCCGTGCAAGCGGCACTGGAGAGCGAAGGCGGGAAGTTTTGGCGCGAGGAACTGGGAAAGTGGACCGCGCGCGTAGTGCCGGTCGAATTGCTGGTTCCTGAGGTGCATCGCAGATGGCGGCCTTTGGTTCACGAGGCGATGCTGTTTGTGGTGTCGAAATTGTCGGCTTCCCGCCTAGCTCCAAAGGTAGTGGAACAGGTGGGGCTGGCGGCGGACACGCCTTCCGAAGTGCGCCTGCTGCGATTCATCGCGAAAGTGCCGGGCTTGCAGAAGATCGGGCAGATGTTGGCCCGGAACCGCGAGCTGGATCGGCGGCTGCGGCGGGCGCTCATCAAGCTGGAGAATGGAATCTCCGATGTGAGCGTTGAAGAAGTTCACGCCATCATTCGCAGGGAATTGGAATCCGAAATCAAAACGTATGACGTGAGGCTCGAGAGCAAGATGCTTTCCGAGGCCAGCGTGAGCGCCGTAGTCGGCTTCAGCTGGCGAAACCCCAAGAGCGGGCGGCGCGAGCGCGGGGTCTTCAAGGTCTTGAAGCCGCATATCCCGAGCTGCTATGCGGAAGACATGCGTATTCTGCGGGACCTTGCACGGCATCTTGTACACAAGCATCGAACGGTGGGCATGCATCTAGGCGGCGTGGCGGAAACGCTGGCCGAAATTCAGGTTCTGCTTTCGCATGAGGTGGATTTTCCGCGCGAGCAGGCCACGCTATTGAGCGCTTTGAAGGCGTATCGCTCGATTCCGGGAGTGCGCGTGCCGAATCTGCTGCCGGAGCTTTCGAAGGCCACGATTACGGCTCTTACGCGAGAGAAGGGCACGAAGGTGACGGAGGCGGTCATCCACCCCACCAAGCTGCAAGCGCAAGTGGCGGAGAGATTGGCCGAAGCGCTGCTCGCGGTTCCGGTGCTAGCCGCGGAGAAGGACGCGATCTTTCACGCCGACCCGCACGCCGGGAATATTCTCTATGACAAACGCAAAAATGAATTGGTGATCCTCGATTGGGCGCTGACGGAGCGGCTTACTCTGGAACAGCGCAAGAACGTGTTTCTTCTGGTGATCATGCTGATCTTGCGCGATGCGAACGGCGTATCCGGCGCCATCGAGCGGCTCTGTGTGCGCGGCGCGAAGAATCACTGGACGCGGCGCGTGATCCGCCGGCACGTGTCGGGGCTGCTCGATAAACTGCCGCTGACCAAGTGGCCGGGCGCGATGGATGCGATGCGGCTGCTGGATGCGATCGCGATGGACGGAGTTCATTTCCCGAGAGCGCTGCTGATGTTTCGCAAGGCGTCATTCACGCTCGAGGGGGTGCTGGAAGATATCGCTGGCTCGCGCGTGCGGATCGACTCGGTGATCGCGGGGTACGCTCTAGCGCACTGCGGAGATACCGCGGCACGGCTCTTTTCGATGCTCTCGTTGGGGGATTTGATGGCTCTCGATTGGAGCGCCTTGACGCTGACTTCCCGCGTGGTTGGCCGGGAATTGGTTCGCCAATGGCAGGCTCTTCCCAATTTAACTCCGAGCGCTGAATCAGCGTAGCGACAGGCATTTCTTACCAGAGCCTCCAGCTTTTTCTCCAGGCGCTTTCTCTGCTTGCGAACAATGTTGTCTGCAGAACCTGCGGCAAATTTCCACTATTCGACAGCGTTCCCGACCATCTCCAACGCGGCGCCTGTATCGGTTGTTAGCTCTTCAGGGGCTTTGCCGGGAAGCTGGAGGACCATGCGGGCTTGCGCCAAGCTATCGTTCGCAACTTCGAATTGCCCCGAACAATCGGTTTTGAGATAGGGAAGGTGGTGCACAGAACCTTTTCGTCCGCGGATGTCTACCTCAACCCGTACGTCTGGCCTGCCGAAGGCTCGCAACTTCCAGATCAGTTCGCGTGGATCGCGTACATCTTCGCGCAAACTCCGAAATGCATAGATTTGTCCGTTATGCCAGAGAACGGCTCTGTGAAAGAAGAGGCCGAGGGGCATCTCATAGACGAGCGCCTCAAAGGTCGAGCCGCCATTCGCCGCTCCGGGAAAATGCAAATGCGCCCAAGTCCAGAAATTGCGATGGCGATATCCACAATTGTGACCCTGCATCCCGATACCGAGCGATTCACCCTGAAACGCACGGCCATCGAGGATTATCTGGCCAGAAAAAAGCGCATCGGAATGGGGCGTGCACGAAAAGCCGATCCAGCCCATGCTGCTCAGATTCACGTGGAACGACGACCGGTAGCGTAAATCCCAACTAATTCGCCGGCCGTCGATTTCCAAAGCTCCGTGACATTCGTTCTCGCTGATGCGGTTTTCGCCCATCTCCAGAAGAAAAGGACCAGCGTTGCGCCGGCTTAGACGAAGTTCATTAAGTGGAAATCCTTGGATCCAAGTCTGCGGTTTTCCCTCGCGCGGGAACCAAGTCGCCCAGACTTGCGCCGGATACCCCTGCGGATTTTGAGCGCAGCCGCCGCGGCCTGGATTCAGCAACAAATAGCGGAACCACCACGCACCGCTGCCGTCGGCCAAGCCGAGCCGCAAAAACCACACTTCGTACCGGCGGCGCATCGAGAGCTTCGAATACGGCTCATTCAGGGTTTTCATCCGGGTCATTTGGCGGAGCGTTTGCGTTTGGGCCCACGAGGCGGCGGCTGACCCTGTTGCGCCAGAAGCGCCTCCAACTCCTCGACGCGGCTGCGGAGTTTATCCACTTCCGATCCGCCCTGCGGCGCCACCGGCCACGCATGTCCTTCCAGCAACTTGTGCACGAAATCGAGCGGGTTCGAGACGACGGTCTTCGCTTCCGAGAGTCCAGTTTTGACGGTAGTTTGCGCCTTTTGATAAAGGTCCAGCGTGCTGTTCAAATACCAGCTCAAGAAATCGTGAGAGGCCTTATCGGAGGCTCTGACCAGTTGCGTCAAGAGCTCAAGCGGCAAGGCGATCTGCCGCTGCTTGGCATCCTCGACCACGATTTGCGTCAATATGATGTGGGTCAAGTCTTTGCCGGAGCGCCCGTCCACCACGCGGACTTCGACGCCATCGCGGACCATGCGGGCGATGTCCTTCAGCTTCACGTAGCGGCTGTTCGTGGTGTCGTAAAGCCGGCGGTCGCTGTATTTGCGGATGAGAACTTTCGAATGTTTCATGGGCTCCTCCCCGGCTTGCAGGCAGTCCAAACCGCGAGTTGAAGAAATAGCTTGACACGATAAAGACGCAGGCGTACAGTTTTATTGGATACTGCAATGCAGTATAGCGTATCCCAGAGGAGACAACATCATGAAGAACAGAGATAAGAAGGAAACGCGAGCCGCTCCGCCAATTTCCCTGCTGGGCACTTGGGCACGCCAGGGCATGGGGAGCTTTATGGCTGCGCAGAGGATTCTGCTCGATTTGGCGGCACAAGAGAATGCCCTGTTGCTGGGCATGGCCCGGGAACAGTTCGGCAAAGACGGATTCCAGCCCGGAGCCGCGCTGGTGGAAATGGCCGATACGGGCGTGAAGAACTTCACGGCCGCCGGAAAGATCTTGCTGGATTTGGCAGCCGGCGAGACCGAAATGATGGTCGAGGGAGTGAAAGAAGTGCTTCCGCTGCCGGCCAGCGCCGGAGCGGTGGCGGACTTGTTGAAGCATCGCGTGGAGACGATGATCGGACTGCAGAAGGAAATGCTGGATGCAGCCGAGGAACAGACGCGCGCGATAGCGAAATCGGTTCGAGAAGGCAATGGAATGCACGCCATGACGCATGCCGTGGAACTGGCGCGGCGGGGCATGGAAGGCTTCGTTGAGAGTGAGAAGAAGTTCCTGGATCTGGCAGCACAGGTCGTAACCACGGCGGCGAAGGGCGGCACGGGCAACGGGAAAGCGCCGCAGGACCGCATGAAGGTGTTGACGGGCATGGTGCGGGAAGGCGCGGAGAAGTACATGGGAGCCCAGAAGAAGCTGGTGGAGATGACCCTGGAGCAGTTGGAGACGATCGGCAAAACCAAGACGGGGCACAAAGAAGCAGGACGGAAAGAAGAGAAGCCGATCTGGACAGAACTGACGGAGAAGAGCGTAAAGAACCTGGTGACGGCGGAGAAGTCGCTGCTCGATTTGGCCATGAAAACGCGGAAGGAAGCAGTACATAATGCAGGGCCGCGGGCGCATGGCCGGAAAGCGCATGTTGCAGGACACAAGACTGCGCAACACAAGGCCGTTTCCGTTGGGGCCTGATCCCACGGACGCCGCGTGAGAGGCACGTAATTAATCCAACGGGAAACTGCTGAGCCGATTCTTGCCGGCAACGGCAGGAATCGGCGGCGGGCGGTTAACCGGTTCGCAGTGCAACGAGCAATTGCATCTTGCGATGCACACTGCGATGGATAGACTGAGAGAAACGTGAAACCTCGTCAACGCTTGCGGCGAAAAGAGCCAGACGCGGAACCGTCATCACTCTGGCATGAGTGGATGGCCGGAGTTGAGCTGACTTTCCTGCGGCTTTCTCCAATCTGGTGGGGGTACGGAGTCCCGCACGGGGATGGATCGGCCGTCGTGCTGGTTCCGGGCTTTCTGGGAACGGATTTGTATTTGTCGCAGTTCTCGGACTGGCTGCGCCGGATCGATTACAAGCCCTTCTATTCGGGAATCGAGCTGAATGCCGATTGCCCGAACATATTAATCCGGCG
>DAITPO010000180.1:0-1897 GCA_036833535.1 Candidatus Acidiferrales bacterium
AGCACGATTTCGGGATCGAGGCACCCCGCAAAAACCTGCTCGTCCGAATGGCTGAACGCCTGGCTGCACACGCCTAACTGCCGGTCCAATTCATCGAATTGCGCCTGCTCGTCCTTCGCGACCACCGCAAACCGCATCACGCGATTCTTCAAATCAATCGTCATGCCCAATTTCTCTAGCAAATTCGCGCCCAGAACGCCGTCAATGCGCTTGCCGCACGCCTGCTGCATCGATGACAGGTCAATAGCCGAAAGTTTCAAACCCTTCAAATGCTGGTTACCAATGACGAGTTCGTCGAGCAGAACTTCGTGCCCAATCACCGAATCGCTCCCGTGCCAATTGGCGATCGTGGCCGGCTTCACGGCGCCGTAAGGAAATGACTTGACGTTGAGAAACGTGGAATTCGCCGCAGTATCCACCAGAAATGTCAGCGCGCGATCGCCGCTGCTCACCGGAATCGTCAGCAACCCGCCGCAATTCTGCAACGCAATATCCTGCGCGCCCGCGCCCGGACAAAAAAGCAGCGCGCCAATGAAAAATAGGAAGATCCCGCAGAGCAAACTTCGAGGAACCAACGAATCGCCGACGCATCCGGAATGGATTGCCCGGGACATGGCCCTGGTTACGCCTTTTGAACGGCTTCCACAGCTCTGGTCAAAAGTGCTTGCAATTGACTGAATTCCTCGTCGCCGAGGCTCCTGCGCAGCCGCGCCTGCGCGCGCAACCAGTTCGGCTGCGCCTTTTTCAACTGCTTCCGCCCCTCCGCCGTCAGCTGCAGATATTGCTCGCGCCGGTCGGTTCCTGGAATTTTCTCGATCCATTTCTTGCGCAACAGCGGCCGCAGAGTGCGGCTGAGCGTGGTCGGATCGACGGTGAGAATCGCACCCAACTGCGCCTGCGTGGCGATCTTCGTCAGGGCCAGAGAATGCAGCAGGCCGTACTGGGCAATGGAGTAGCCTCCGGCCTGAAAGACGGAATCGTAAAACTGGGTGATCGCGCGGGAAGCGCGGCGCACGTTAGCGCACGCGCAGGCGAACTGCTTCACTTCATCGGATGCGGCTGGCGGCTGTCTCGTGGGCGTCATCTATGGTTGTATATACATCCGTATTTGTAGAATGTCAAGGGCGGTGGGGCAGGTGGCGTGAATGAGCCAATCCCCATTGGACCTTACGTCCATTGACGGATAGCCGTGGAATGTACCTGCATCGGATCAACAGACTGGTCGGGAGAAGTTTAGCCCGGCGGAATTCGAGCGCTGTTGCTTGTTTCAAGCGGTCTATTGCGTTGGCGCCGCGCTTGTTGCGGCTTGCGAGACGCGTTCACCACCTACGTACGTCGCAAGCACTTGCACATCTTTGAGCTGCTCGGTGGGAACCGAAAGCACATCGCGATCGACAACGATGAAATCGGCCAGCTTGCCGGGCTCGAGCGTCCCTTTCGTTCTTTCCTCAAATCCCGCATAAGCCCCGTTGTAAGTGTAAAGCCGCAGCGCCTCGGAGATCGTCAACCGCTCCTCCGGCGCCAGAACCTCGGCCGTCGCCAAATCCTTGCGCGCCACCGCCGCCCAGATTCCCCACCACGGACTGAGCGGCGTCACCGGCACATCCGACCCCGCCGCTTCGATCACTCCATTTTCGATATACGATTTCGCCGGATACGACCAGCGCACGCGCTCCGGCCCGTACTTCTTGAACCAGCTCCCGATCCAATAGACGAACGGCGGATTGCCGTCCACGAGCACGTGAAGATCCGCGAGGCGCTTTTGAATCGCGGGCGTAGAAATTCCCGCGTGCACGATTCGAAAGCGCGCGTCCGTCAGATTCAATTCCTTCATCACCGCCGCATACGAATCGAGCACTTCATCGATCGCGCGGTCCCCGATCGCGTGCGTCTCGAG
>DAITPO010000180.1:1997-6024 GCA_036833535.1 Candidatus Acidiferrales bacterium
AGTTTGAGCCAGCCGCGCGCGTACGCGTCCTGATAGCCGCGAATTTCATCCGACGAAATAAAAATGTCATGGATTGTGGTCAGGCCCAGCGCCAGCGCGCGCTCGGAGATCAATTTCGCCGCGCGCATGTGAATATCCGGCGGATCGGGCGGCAACAATTTGCCCGCAAGATCCATCGCCGTATCTTTCAAAATGCCGGTCGGCTCGCCCGCGGCATCTTTTTCGATCACGCCGCCGTTCGGATCGGCGCTGTCGCGAGTGATGCCCGCGAGTTTCAGCGCAGCGCTGTTAACAGCGATCAGATGCCCGCTGACGTGATCGAGATAAACAGGATTATCGGGTGCGACAGCATCAAGATCACGGCGATTGATGTAGCGGTGCTCGGCGAATTTCGAATCATCCCAACCGGCGCCGGTAATCCATTGCCCCTTCGGCGTCTTGGCCGCACGCTCGCGCACCATCGCAACAATGTCGGCAATCGAATGGACTTTCGGATATGTGACATCGAGCTGATCGCGCAAAATTCCTTCGGCCCACTCCATCGTATGTGTATGTACATCTATCAAACCGGGCAAAACGGTCTGGCCATGAAGATCGACGATCTTCGTCCGCGCGCTGGAGCAGCCCGCGATCTCGTCGTCCGTGCCCCGCGCCAGAATGCGGCCGTCACGAATGGCCAGCGCCGAAACAATCGCGCCCCCCGAATCCATGGTGACGATGTGTCCGCCGCGCACGATCAAATCCGCATCGAGGCACGGCCCGCCTCGCGCCATTCGCGGAGAGCAGCAAAGACATAGGATTGCAGCGGCCAGTGCCGTCAATATTCGCATTCGCATAAACGTATCCCCTCAAACGCGCGAGAAGTCCGGCCCATACTACCCCAGGATTCTAATCCTGAAAGTGTCACACATTGGCACACGGCCGCTGCGTTCAGCGGAGACGCGAGCGAGGCAAATTGACGGCGTCCATGTGCGGTGCTAGGTTTTTGGCGGACGCTTCAGGCTTGGTGTTTCGGGGGCTGACCGATGGCTTTCACACTTACGGTGAACGGGCGCGCTGCTACGGTGGACGCGCCGGCGGATATGCCGCTCCTATGGGTGCTGCGCGACGTGCTGAACCTGAAGGGCACAAAATACGGCTGCGGCATGGCGCTGTGCGGCTGCTGCACGGTGCATCTCGAGGGCGAGGCGGTCCGCGCCTGCATGACAAAGATCTCCGAGGCGGATGGCAAGCACATCACCACACTTGAAGGGCTGTCGCCAGACGGAATGCACCCGGTGCAGCTCGCGTGGCGGGAAATCGACGTCTCGCAGTGCGGGTACTGTCAGGCGGGGCAAATGATGTCTGCGGCGGCGCTGCTGGCGAAAAACCCGAAGCCAACAGAGCAAGAAATTGACGACGCGATGGCCGGGAATCTTTGTCGCTGCGCAACGTATCTGCGAATCCGCCAAGCGATTCATAAGGCTGCGGAGATTAGCGCGAGCCATTCGGAACGCCTGACGGAGGCAGTTGGCCTCAGGGACGCGTAGGCGCCGAAGCGGAAAACTCGGCGACGAGACAAAGTGTTCATCGCGGCTATTGGTGCGTAGTTGAAGGAGCGGCCATGGAAACTTTAGTGATGGAACGACGAGCGTTTCTGCGCGTGACCGCACTCGCAGGAGGCGGCATGCTGCTCGCGTATTACGCCGAGCCACTCGCGCAAGTGCTGGCACAAGCGCCGCCGGCGCCACTCGCGCCGAACGCGTTCATCCGCATCGCTCCTGACGGCATCGTCACGCTCATGGCCAAGAATCCGGAGATCGGGCAGGGCGTGAAGACCATGCTGCCCATGCTGCTTGCGGAAGAGCTCGATGTCGATTGGAAGGATGTGCGCATCGAGCAGGCGGACGTCGATTATGCGAAGTATGGTTTGCAGATCGCGGGCGGGAGCACCGCGACGCCAAATAATTGGGAACCGATGCGCCGCGTGGGCGCAGCCGGTCGGCAAGTCCTTGTGAAGGCCGCCGCGCAAAATTGGAGAGTGCCGGAATCAGAATGCACCACGGCATCGGGGCGAGTAATTCATGGGCCGACGAAGCGCTCGGTTGGCTACGGCGAGATTGCGGCCAAGGCTGCCCAGTTGCCCGCGCCGGACCTGCAGACGGTCCACCTGAAGGATCCGAACGATTACAAAATCATCGGGAAACCGATTCCGGGCGTCGACAACGTCGCGATCACCAGCGGCAAGCCACTCTACGGAATTGACGTCACGTTGCCGGGAATGTTGTACGCGACTTTCGCGAAATGCCCGGTGTTCGGCGGCAAAGTGGTGAGCGCAAACCTGGACGCGATTAGGGCGATGCCAGGCGTGCGGCGTGCGTTCATCGCGGAAGGCGGCAAAGACCTCGAGCTCCTGCTCGGCGGCGTTGCGATTGTGGCGGACACATGGTGGCACGCCTGCGCGGCGCGACAGAAGCTGGAAGTGAAATGGGACGAAGGACCGACGGCAGCGCAGAGCAGCGAAGGCTTCGCGCGCCAGGCGGAGGAACTCTCGAAGCAGAAGCCAGCAAGGACGTTGCGCAACGACGGCGACGCTGAGGCGGCGCTGCAAAATGCAGCGAAAGTTGTGGAGGCAGCCTACTACTATCCATTCATTGCGCACGCGCAGCTCGAACCGCAAAACTGCACGGCGCATTTTCACGACGGCAAGCTCGAAATCTGGGTCCCGAGCCAAACGCCTCTGCGCGGCTTGACGCAAGTGGCCGACACGCTCGGCATCGCCAAGGGTGACATCACCGTTCACCTGACGCGCGCGGGCGGCGGCTTCGGCCGGCGCCTCGTGAACGACTACATGATCGAAGGCGCGTGGATTGCGAAGACGGCGGGCGTCCCGGTGAAGCTGCTATGGACGCGCGAGGACGATATGCAGCACGACTTTTATCGTCCAGCGGGATTTCATTATTTGAAGGGCGGGTTGGACGCGTCGGGAAAGCTGGTAGCGTGGCGAAATCTCTTTGTCAGCTTCGGCGAGGGCGATGAATTCGCTCCGGCCGCGGGAATTTCGCGCGATGAGTTCCCGGCTCGCTTCATCGCGAATTACGCGTTGCACTCTTCCGTAATGCCGCTGGGCGTGCCCACCGGTGCGCTGCGTGCGCCCGGGAGCAACGCGATTGCGTATGTGATCCAGTCGTTCATCGACGAGTTGGCGCACGCGGCCGGGAAAGACCCGGTGCAATTTCGGCTGGCGCTGCTCGATGCAGCGCCGCCGGCGGGAGCGGGCGGCCCCGGTACGCAATTCGACGCGCAACGCATGAAAGGCGTGCTGAAGCTCGTCACGGAAAAATCAGCCTGGGGCTCGCGTACGCTGCCGAAGGATACGGCGATGGGCGTGGCTTTCCATTTCAGCCATCGCGGATACTTTGCCGAAGTCGCGGAAGTGCACGTGACCTCGGACAGCAAAGTGAAAGTCAATAAAGTTTGGGTCGCCGGCGACATCGGCAGCCAGATCATCAATCCCAGCAGCGCGGTGAACGAGGCGCAGGGCGCGGTGATCGACGGCTTGAGCCATCTGATGAGCTACGAGATCACCTTCGAGCGCGGCCGCGCGATGCAGAGCAATTATGATGAGTACTCGCCCGTGCGCATCAACGAGGCCCCGCCCGAAATCGAAGTGCACTTCCTGAAGTCGGATTATCCCCCGACCGGCTTGGGCGAACCCGCGCTGCCGCCGATCCTCCCGGCCGTCTGCAACGCGATATTTGCGGTCACTGGCAAGCGCATCCGCTCGCTGCCACTCTCCAAGCACGGCTTCACGTGGGCGTGAAATTCGCTAAGCAGGTGTCGCGCGCGCCCGAGCTTGGCTCGCGAGGAAAAATTCGTGCGGGACGGGCGATATTAATCTGGGCGTTGAGGCCATGCGACATCCTGCACTCCTAATCTCCAGAATTTTCCGCATGTCCCCTTCGGGCGGATGGCACAGCCTTTTCCGACGGGTTTGCTCGTCGGGTGCCCAATCCTTCCCGGTTTTGGAAGGGTTGTGGGGTTCGGC
>DAITPO010000181.1:0-1386 GCA_036833535.1 Candidatus Acidiferrales bacterium
TACCGAAGAAATTCCTAATTATTCCGGCCACGTCGCGCCGCCGGTCGCAGCCGCCAGGGGGCGCGGGGCCCGCCAGCCCCGTGCCCGGCCGCCGACATTTCCCTCTCCCGATCCGTCCGCCTCCAGCTAAAGAAAGCTACGAATGCTCCCAGCGACCAAAACATGGCCCCGCCGAGCAGCGCCACCGTTCCGCCCGGCAGCGAATTTGTCGATGCGTCGTAAATCATGTACGAACCGAATGCGAGCATTGCGAGTGAAATTACGATATAGATCGGCCGGTATTGGTCCACGGTCATGCCCTTTTCCTGATCCGCGCGACTCCGATCTCGCCAACGTATTTGCGCCACGGAGCGCGACACATCTCAAGCCAATTCCAGCGCCATCCTCTCAAGTTAAAGCTCCCGGGCCTCGTGTAAGGCTGCGAAAAGCCAACCGGGGCCATGTGGCCGTTCAACTCCATTGAAGCGGCCAACTCGGAACCTGACGGCGCGTGGCCCGCGATACGCGTACATCAAACTTCCGAAGCGTTGGTCGAGAACGTACGCGCATGAGCATTGAGCGAGCCTCAAAATTCCCCGACGAACTTCGGCTACCGATCCGCCCGGAAATCCTGACACGCCCCAATCTTCAGCATTGTCGCCCACACTGCCAGTAGTTTCACGGCGCTGTCGTGAACTGCTCGCCCTTGCAAGCAGGACGAAAATATTGCTGGAAATCTTGGGTTCGAGTTTCAACTCGTACGATTGCTGCGGGATTCGTGAGACTTTCGCACGGAGCCAAACGGATCCTCCTGCGCAGGTGTGGCTGCTTTCTTGCGATCAGCTTCCTCAGATCGGGCGAGAATTTCCCAAGCAGAGAAGCACAATCGGGGTCTAGTACTCGAGCGATGCTTCACGGCTACCTTCTGCACTAAGTTGAACCGGTCGATCCGTCCTGGGCAGATGCTTCTGCGGTAGATCGAACGTCCTTCGTTTGATTATCTGTGCTGAGGAGGTCCCGAACTGCAGCGCTGAATCTGTCGCCTGGCGTCTCTCGATGTCTGCTTGGGATTAGAAGCAAAGCCCGTATTTATACTGATTGCCAATACCTTCGCCAATAGCTTAAACGCCTAGAGTCGGCGGGCTCCCCGTCTCAGCTCAACCATGCCGACACTAAATCTCGGAGGAAAATCAAAATGAATAAATTGCGTTTGCAGCTTGTGTCTTTGGCTTTGCTGTTGGGCCTGAGTTCGTTTTGTGCCACCAAAGGTGCCAGTCACCAAGGGCAAGTTGGCACTTGTCAGCCAGCGGTCCTTCTGACAAGTGGGCAACTGAATACGTCCGCCATCGTTCCGGATGGAGGCGATCCCGTTCCCGAGCCGATCCCTCTGCCGCGTCCAAAGTCCCT
>DAITPO010000181.1:1486-3701 GCA_036833535.1 Candidatus Acidiferrales bacterium
CGGATGGAGGCGATCCCGTTCCCGAGCCGATCCCTCTGCCGCGTCCAAAGTCCCTACTCGCCGATGGCGGCGATCCGGTTCCAGAGCCAATCCCATTGCCTCGCCCAAAGTTCGCTAATCATGCGACCGGCACTCTGCTCGCCGACGGCGGTGACCCTGTTCCTGAGCCCATTCCGCTGCCCCGGCCCCACGCCGTTTAACGCCTAATGCCGGACCATCTCGGGGGAAGGATGTTCCTCATCCTTCCCTCGATCCATGCTAGCATCCCGGCTCAGCGCAGTGATCCTAGCTGAGTCCAGCCCAGTTCCCGCTCACGTCATATGGTTTGCCACCATCTCGTTGGAAGTGTTCCTGCTTGCGCGCAGCATCCGGACCAAGCTTTTCGCAAAATTCCCGATCTTCTATACTTACGTTCTATTTGTTCTTCTGCAGTCCGTGGTGAGATTTACGGTTTACCATTGGTATCCACAGCGCTACCGGGATTTATATTGGTTTACTGAGTTTGTCGGCGTGGTGGTGGGATGCGGGGTCCTCTTTGAAATCTATCGACGGGGCCTTGCGCCCTACCCGGGAACCGCACGGTTGGCCCGCAACGTGCTCGCACTGGTATTTGCCTTCGCGGCCGGAAAAGCTCTAGCCGGAGCTCTGCGCGGCGGTCTATGGTTTCCATCGCGAACTACTGCGGAGCTGGAACGCAACCTTCGCGCCGCACAGGCCTTCGCCATACTGGGACTAGTAATTTTACTACTTGCATATTCCATCCCACTTGGTAGAAACTTGCGCGGCATACTCGTGGGGTACGGCTTGTTTATCGCTACCAACCTCGCCGATTTGGCGATGCTGGCGTCCCCTGGAAAAGAATTGCAGCGCTTGTGGTCTTATTCGCAACAGGTGTTTTACTTACTTGTACTTTGCATTTGGGCCGTGTCACTATGGACGCCTTCGCCTCAGCCGGGCATCGCGTCAAGCCCGGAAGTTGCGCCGCCCTATAAGGAAGTTGAACGGAAGACGCGCGGCCGTTTGAAACGCACAGGATTATTCTTCGGTAGAGGCAAGGATCGCTAAGAATGAATGAAGGGACGGCCATCGTCGCTCTAGTTTTGCTGGCTGTGGTGGTAGTTGTGGGCTTGATTCTTCTGTGGCGCAAGCCGGCCGGCGCGCTAGATGAATTCGACCAAGCGAACCGCGGCCTTCTCCCGGCAGACGGCCAATGGGCCGATTGTCCGCGTGCCACAATTGACCACATCTTCGGCACCGGCGATTTGGGGTTTGTGCGCGCCAAGGGTTCCGATCGATTGTGCCGCGCCTTTGAGAGAGATCGCCGGCAAATTGCCCTCCATTGGGTATGGAGCGCGTTTGACGAAACTCATCGGATTATGGCCCGCCATTTTCGCGCCGTCCGCAGCAGCCCCGATCTCAGTATCAGCCTCGAAGCCAAGCTCGTCGCGGAAGTCCTGCTGCATCAGCTCTTGTGCCTGATGTTGGTAGCTGCGATCCGCCTAGCCGGCCCCGAAGGCTTGGCGCGTTTGGCCGGCGCCGTCGGCAATCTGCGGCATCAAGTCGGAATTGTGATCGAGGGATTCCCCGATTCCGCGGGCGGCGATTTCTCAAAAGATTCTGGCCTTCACATTCATAGTTGAGGACTCCCTTCGCCTTGACCTCCATGCCCTCCGCGCTACCGACCAGCACCGTGGACGCAGCCCATGCGGACCTGCAGCGCCGCACTCTCTCGAAAATCCAGGGCAGCTTTGCGCGGCTCATTTATCTCGCTTCCACGCGCGATTACAATTCAGCCCGCTACTATCATTCCGGCCTCGCTGATCGCTATTCGCCCAATGTCGCCGAAAAGGCTCTCGAATTGGCGCATCGCCAAGTGTTCCGCGAACTGGCCACTTCCGCCCTTGCCGATCTGGCGCACGAACTCGAACTCTACATGCACTCGACTCGCGAAAATCCTTCGGATTTTTTCCGTGCCTGGCAGGACGTCGAGCCGTTTCGCGTGGTCGTGCCCGTAGGCACGCATCCCACCAGCGCGGCTCTCTTTATTTCAAATGTCAGGTTCGCTTTGGCAGTACTGCGGTCGAATCTGAAGGTCCCGCAGGATCATTGAGGCGCATCGCCACCGCGGTCACTCGCCCCACGATTTCCGCTTCCGCCCCGTAAACGAATCGCCGGATCTTGCAGTGCGAAAGCGGATGCGGCATCAGCAGCAATT
>DAITPO010000181.1:3801-5993 GCA_036833535.1 Candidatus Acidiferrales bacterium
TAAACGAATCGCCGGATCTTGCAGTGCGAAAGCGGATGCGGCATCAGCAGCAATTCCCTATCCTGAATCTCGCACCACGAGCAAGCATATCCATCCCGCAATTCGACGAAGTAAATCGGCCGGTCGTATTCCGTGCGCCACGGCACAGCCTGAAATTTGCGCAGTTCCGTATCGATCTGCACAAACGAGCCCGGCCGCAACAGCGGATACATGCTCAAATCCTGCAGCCCGATATAGCCGTATTTTCCGTGGCGAATGTCGAGACGCTGTATCAAAGCGATCGGGACATCCCCCCAAATCTCTACCATCCGCGACAGCAAATTCGTATTATCCAGATTGAATCCGCGGTCGAACTGAATCGGAAACGATACCGTCCTCTCGGGATCGGGATCTTCAACGGTCACCAGATGCGTGTTGGGCAAACGCGCGGCAAGCTGCCGCTGCGGCAGCCTCTGCAAATCCACGCCGAACAGCGCCACCAAGTCCGTAAACTTGAAGCGGTAAATGCTGCTCAGGCTGTACAGCTTGAAAATACTCGGTACCGAGCTCGAATTCTCAAGCTGCGAAAGCCACGGATTCGAAATCGCGAATTCCGGATTGGCCTCCAGCTCGGCGATTTTTTGGCTTTCCTCGGCCACTTCGCGCACAGTGATCCCGAGCCGCAAACGAATATCGCGCAGCTGCTCTCCCGGCTTGCGGATGTTCGGTACCATGGCCCCAGATGGTACCCTGAGACCGCACGCATCGCAAACCCCGGCCGGACCGAATTGGGAATTTGACTTCGGGGAACTTCTTCCAGGGTAGTACCATCTAATTTCTTACCAGACAGTATGATTGAAAATCCCGAACCCGCCAGACCAGGACTCACCGCGAAGAAGTTCTGGCTGTACACCTCGCCGATCCTCGCGCTTCTACTCGTCTATGTCGGATGGGTCATGCTAGTCCGGTGGCAAGAGAACAAGCAGTTGGAAGAAAAAGCCGCGCAGGAAGCCCGCGCGAAAGAGCGAGCGGAAGCCGAGCGCACCGTTGAAACGCTTGGCGGCAACGAGTTCAATATTCTCAGCTTCTACGCAACCCCAGGACTGATTCGCCGCGGGGAATCCATCCAGCTCTGCTACGGAGTCTCGAACGCCAAAACGGTAACGCTCGATCCGCCAGTCGCCGAAATGTGGCCGTCAGTCAGCCGCTGCATCAACCTCTCGCCCACGAAAACAACGAACTACACGCTAACCGCCACCGACGCCCAGGGAAACAAGAAAACCGTCTCCCTCGAAGTACAGGTCCACTGATCGCAGAATGCGGGGCACACGTACGCACCCTCTTGCGCGCAGACTGGCATCAGTTTTTCTCAGGAATTTGGTGAGCGCCGCAGCGACTAATGCTTCGGCCGGCTAGGGCTTTCGTCCAGCTCGTGGTAGATGAAGTAGCCACCAACGCCGGCGCCGACTGCCGCTGCCGACAGCAGAATCAGAACAAGAAGTTTCTTCCGGTTTCGCACCGCGGGAATCGTTCCGGAACCGTTCTTTCCCCCGCCCGTTTGATCGTCGACGATCTGCACGCGGTAGGACTGGCCGTCTCCAATCGAATGTGTATCGCCGTCGATCGAAATATCAAACGGTCCGCGGAAGCTCGTCACCACCAGCTCATTCGCGCCCACAATCGTCACGCGCCCATGCGACGCTTCGCCCGATCGCGATCGCACCATCGCCCCAAGCGCCTCCAACTCGACGATATCCGATGATCCCGAAGCAAATCCGGCTGTGCCGCGCTCGAGTTCAGCGTGAATTCCGCTCGGAGAATCTTCCAGGCGTGAACTGCTCGCGGACATCAAATAAAGCTGCGCCGTTCCTGCTCGCAGGCGGATCGACCCAGTCGATTCCGTGTCAATCGTATCACCGGGATAGACCGTCGCTCCCACAGCCGCCGCCGCGCGGTCCAGCCGCGCCGCCTGCGACTGCGTCACGGTTCCCAGCGGCTTTTCCGCCGCTCCCGCGATAGGCAGGTTCACCAGCGTCCCAATCAACACCGCTGTAAGACATGCGCGAAGTGCAAATCGCACATTCCACCTCCAAGAGGGCCAGAAGTAATCTAAGCCTGAGAATGTAACGTGTCAATCACTCTCTTCCGGCCAGTTATCCCCCTGCAAGGGCTCCGCGACCGCCCGGCACGGCACCCGAGAGCGCGCCGTTGCC
>DAITPO010000182.1:0-5977 GCA_036833535.1 Candidatus Acidiferrales bacterium
CGCGCTCGCGCATTCTCGATGTACTGATTTCGATGGGCGCGCCGATTCACATCGCATCGCTGCAGATGCGCGACGGCGAACTTGTCGGCGATTTGTCGATTGAGCACGCCACGTTGACCGGCGGAGAAATCTCCGGCCCGCAAGTTGCGGAGTTGATTGACGAGCTTCCCATGCTGGCGGCGCTAGGGCCTTTCACAGAGCAGGGAATCGTGATTCGCGATGCAAAGGAATTGCGCGTCAAGGAGAGCGATCGGATTGTGGCGATTGCCGAGGCGTTGCGCAGGATGGGGGCGCAGGTGGAGGAATTTCCGGATGGGTTGCGCGTCAGCGGGCGCTCGGCCGGAAGATTGCGCGGCGCCAAGATCGATCCCCGTAACGATCATCGAATTGCTATGGCTATGGCTGTTGCCGCGCTCGGTGCGGAGGGCGATTCGGTGATTCTGGATGCCGATTGCGCGGCCATCTCGTTCCCGGAATTCTTTGCAACGCTTGAGCGATTGGTCGAGCGCTGACGAGACTTGCAGTGAGTAGCGCCGGCGTCCCCGCGGGCATCTTACGAGCTGATCTTACGCAGGAAGTCAAAACCTAGCGCGGCGCAAAATCGAACAAAACATATTGATTTGGCTGGGTGAGTCCGCGCATCGCCGCTGGCCTTGCCGACTTTCGTGATCGTCGGATGCCGGCGGGGACGCCGGCGCTACGAATCGGATTTGCGCAGATTGATCGTGCCGTAGGTGGTTACGAGGGTGATCTTCGGGCCGTGATCGCCGACTTTGCCTTCTAGCTTGGAAGTTTCTCCGGCGGTTTGCTGGCTCAGGCTGGAGCCTTCGAATTCGCTCTGCACCTCTCCGGAGCGCGACGATGCGTTGATCTCAAACGATGACTTCGAAGGCAGCGCGAGCTCTACGCCGCCGGTATCGTTCTGCACGCTGATTTCGTCGCTGGGCGCCTTCTTGAGGCTGATCGAGACATCTGCGTGCGCGTTGGTGATGTCGAGCCGCCCGGAAGTGTTTTCGAGCTCGATCGATTTATCGTGGGTCTTTAGCTTGATGCCGCCGTCCACTTCGGAAATCTGCAGTGAATCCGAGTCGAGATCGAGCCTCCCGCGCATCTTTAGAATAGTCAAATCCGTGCGGGAAGACGTGTACTTCGTTGTTTGTGCGATGTTTGAGACTTGGATTGGGCCGTAAAATTCGCCGTCAATCGAGGCACTGCCCGTGACGTCGCTGAGATCGACGGCGTTGCCTTTGCCATGCAACGTGACATCGCCGTGAACGTGCGCGATACGGATATCGCCGTTCTGCGGTGTGGCGTTCACGTCGCTTCCCACGTCGTGAATGGCGACATCTCCGTTTTGCGAAATAGCCGTTACAGCTCCGCCGATCCCGGTGATCGTAATATCTCCGTTCTGGGTTTGCGCCGTCACGCTGACCTGCTTGGGCAAGTGAATTTCGAGGTCAATGCGCGTATGCGCGCTATCTCCAGAGATTCCGGCCGGTTCCACCTTAAAGCCACCGCTTACAGGCGTCACTTCGATCTTGATGGTGGATGCACGCTTCTCGGAATCGGCATCATTTACCCCTGAAACGGTCTTCGTAGCGACGACGTGAAGGTCGGAGCTCTCGTCTGCGAACACGGTGACGTCGCCGCGAGGGGTTTGCACGCTGATGGAAGAATTCGGCTTGACGGCTACCGGCGGGACGTCTTCGCTGACCGGCACGCCTTTCTTGACCCACATATCGTTCCAGTCGAAGGAATTTGAATCCCCGAACTGATCGCGAATTCTGTGGAAACCCCAGATCCCGCTGACGGCGACGAAGAGAAGAATGATCAAGGCGATTTCGCCGCCGCTGAGCAGCGGCGGACGCACATCTCCCGAGCGCCGCGCCGAGAAATTGTCGAACAGCTTTGCCAGGCCCCAAACGATCAGGATCACCGGCCAGTAAAGGCGGAGAATGTGCTCGAGACCCAGCTCCGGAAAACGGTTATGCAGCAGGAAAAGGACGCCGATCAGGATGAGCAGCAGCCCCCCAAAGATCGATTGCCGTCCTCTAGGAGTATCGCTCATTGTGTCGCGCCAGAGTCCTTTGCCGCTGCTCGGATGGAGTTCACTGCGGTCGCGTCTCCGCGCTTACGTGGCCTTCGGTCGAGGCGGTTGATTCAATCACCTTAACGGCGCCGATGACGATCAGGAGGATTGGCCAGATGTCCATGAACGAAAAACGGCTGCTGTACTCAGCAACCAGGAAAAGCACGCCGAGAGTTATCAGAATCGCCGGCCACATGAGTCCGCGCATTCGGCATCTCATGCATGCGCACCGCACTGTGTCGCCCATTTCCTTCCTCCTACGCCTGCGAGCGCTTGACGTACAGCCAGATTCCAATCCCGATTAGAACTACGGGCCATCCTCGAGTCACCCACTGACCTTGAATCCAGCCGAGATTTCCGAGCAAAGCCAGGGCTCCAAGGACGATTAAAACGATTGCGCCAACAGGCCGCTGCGTCGCGGTTACCGCGCTCCCATCTCCCGCGGCAGCGAGCTGCCGGGCTTGCGCTCCTCGATAGGAGTCGAGCGACGTGTAGATCGGGAAGAGTCCAAACGCGATCCACACCACGGGACTCACATCGCCGAAGGAGTCCGTCAAGCCGACGGCAAGAAGTCCCGCCCAGATTGCGATGTGAATGATCGCACGCGTGTAGTCGCCGTTGTAAACCGCACCGAGTCCCGGAATGATTCCCAGGGCGGCGGCAGCGCCCGGATTCGAGCGCGGGGGCTGCGCCGCGGCCGGCGCGTTGCCGGTCAGTGCGCTCGCGAGGCAATCCTCGCAATAGAGCGCGCCGCGCACATCTCGCGCGCACTCATGGCAAAGAGGCTTGCCGCAGTTGCGGCAGAATCCTGATGCGTCCACATCCACATGCGTGGCGCATTTCATTGTGAACTCCCCGCGAGCGTCTGAGTGACGACGAACGCATATAAGTTTGAGCTTCGAGTGGAGCTGCGTCCGGGATGCGGCGCGCCTTGCGACTTCTGATCGGGAGAACCGACCGGTGGCTCAGGTGTCGGCGTTTCCTCGCGTACCGGGGACTCTGGCGGGCGCAGCCGCGACTGAATCTCATAGACCACGCGCATATCGTTCACATATTTCACACCGCGCGCATACACGAGATGCGACTGCCGATTCACGGAGCGATAGATGTTGACCGGATTCAGATCGGCCTTGCGAATCTTCGCCGGACTCAATCCCGAGGCGTAGAACAGAATTACCAGGCTCGCCGCAGCTGTCGCGAAACCCATCGCAAATCGCGGCTGCAGAAGCGTTGGCGCCATTGCGAGCCAGCGACGCCAACCGCGCGGTCCGATGGTCTGATCGAGAATGACGGGGACGAGGCGCGGCGGCACTTCGATGGGCGCAAGAGACTGCACGCGGCGAATAATTCCGCCGACGCGGGCGATCAGCGGAGTGCAACGCGCGCAGCCGGCCGCGTGGCGCTCGAACTCGGTTCGTTCGCCGGCGCTGAGCAGATTATCGAGGTAATCGCTCAGCCTCTCTTCGATTTGTTCGCAATTCCAGCTCATGATCGTTTCAGTCCGGCTTCACGCCCATCTGCAGCAATATTCGGGCCAGTTCGATTCGGCCGCGATTGATTCTCGATTTTACCGTTCCTTCCGGCACCAGAAGAACTTCGTGAATCTCGCTGTATTCCAGGCCTTGCAAGTCGCGCAGGATGACTGCTTCGCGGAGTTCCGGCGACAGGTGCGAGAGCGCTTGTTGCACTTGCGCGCTGAGCTGCGCCTCGGCGACGATCTTGTCCGGCATGCGGCCGCCCGAATGTTTCTCTTCGAGCCGCGGCATCTCGTCTTCGATCGAATCGGTCAAGCGGTCGCGGCGCGTGCGACGGTAATGATCGACCAGCAGGTTTCGCGTCACGCTGGTGAGCCAGGTCGCGAATCCTCCCGAGACCTCCCGGTAGCTGGCCAGCGAGCGGTAGATCTTGAGGAAAACTTCCTGGCTCAAGTCTTCCGCTTCCGTCGAGTTGCCTGTGAATCGGTAGCATATGTTGAATACCCGCCGCGAATGACGGTGAACCAATTCCTCCCACGCCGGCCCGTGGCCCCGCAGGCAATCCTGGACCAGTTGAGCGTCGGGCTGCAATAGTCGTCAGCCTCACCACTTCCATCAGCTTCCGGCCTCACCATAAGGAACGCAAATCAGGGCCGAAAAGTTCCCTAGATAGGCGGCATCTTAGCTGCGTGCAACTCCAAAACACAAGCCAGTGCGATGGAAGCGCAGGCGCAAAGAAGAAAGAAGCGCAATTTTTATTCTGCTCAAATTGATGATGCCGAGAGTAGTAAGACGCCCGGGTAGTGCGAAGAAATTAGTAAATGCCGGGCAGAAAGCGGGCCGTCTTCGACGCGTATGCTTCGTAATCCGCGCCGAAGAGTTTTCGAAGATGATCTTCCTCGAGTTGCACGCGCCGGAGATTCACCCATAGCCAGCCAAAGAAGAAGAACCACGCCAGAATGCTGCCTAGCGTGAGAGCGAATGCAATCCTCGAGGCGATGAGCGCGGCATAGCGCGGATGCCGCACGAAGCGGTATGGCCCGCGCGTCATCACCTTGCGCTCCGATAAATCGCCGGCGAAAACTTTTGCCAGATAGCGATCGGTCCAGATGAGCCAAACGGCGCCGCCGAGGTAGAGCACGAGTCCGATAGTTTGAAGCACGGGGTTCAGGAGCTGAGGCACGAGATGCCAGTGTCCGTAGTCGAGGAATACGCTCAGCTCGGCGATGGCGAAAATCGTGATCCAGCGCAACATCCAGGGATCGTAAGTGGTTCCCGCGGCTTCCTCCATCACCTCGCGCGAGCGGAATATCGCGCGGTGGAAGCGCATAGTCGCGCAGCCCCAGACGAGGCTGACAACAAGAAATCCGACGGAAAAGACGTCCAGCCGCTCCCAAGGGCGCGGCGAGTGCCATTGCCAGAGGCACGCGACTGCGGCGACGAGGTAGCCGCCGATAAAGAGCAGCGTCACCCAGTAGGCGCGCGTCTGCGGATTCGCCGGCGCCGGCGCACGGGATAGCGATGACTCCGCGCGCGAGTCTGCCAGCCCCCCGTCCATCGCACTGGAATGATTCATGTCGCCTGCCGCCTTCTCGAACGAATCAACGGCATATCCTCGAAATACCCGGGCGGCATCTTAGCTGCGCTCCGGCCCGCAAGACAAGCGCGGGAGTGTAAAATTCTCGATAGCCCGAGGTTGACATACCGGCTGGTGAACCGCCATTTGGCCTATCCTGATTCGCCCGGGGCATCCTGGCCAAAGCAAAGCACGTAGCCGTTGCAATCCTCCACTTCAATTTCCCGCGTATTGTAAAACGTAGATTCAGGCCCGCGAAGTGTCTTCGCTCCCTTCGCGGTGAGCTCGCGGTGAAGAGCTTCAACGTCTTCCACCCAGATATACGCATCCCAGGCCGCATCCGGATGGGCTTTTCGATTTGGGCGCATAAGCCCCGGCGCGCCGGGATTGCCGAGAGAAATTTCAGCGTGGTCCCGCACGACGATTACGAAGCAGGGCGGCTCGCCCCAGTAGCGATTGAACGTAAAACCCAGGACGTCGCGATAGAACTCGGCGGACTTGACGACGTCGTCCACAAGAAATGAGGGCGAAATGCCCTTCAACTTCTGCTGCGGCCTTGCGGAATTTTGCGCGATTTCGGTTTCAGCCATCGCAAGCTTCAGGACGCTTCCCGTAAGCTCGAATACACGCAGAAATTGAGCTTGGCATTCTGCGCCGATTTTGCCAGAAATCCCGACGACTGCAGGATCCATTCTTCCGCCGGCGCGACGTAGATCAGGTAAATCGGGCGCGGGGTTTTCTGCCAGGAGGCGCGCAAGTTCGCGAGAACCTGCTCGAATATTCGAGCCTCGCAAGGATCGAAGAAAAACAGGACCAGAGGATCCGGCGGCAAAAAAT
>DAITPO010000183.1:0-5930 GCA_036833535.1 Candidatus Acidiferrales bacterium
TGCGATCTTTCATCGTCGCGTAATGCACTCCGCCGGTCGCCTCGGTCGCCACTTCCAGCGCATGATTCTTCACCGCGTTCGACGCATGCTTCACCACCCAGATCGCCAGCGACAGCATGTCGATATTCCCGTACACCTGCGATTCCGTCTGCGGTGTCTGCGGCACGCCGGGAGGCGTCGGCAGCGGAAAAGTTCCCGGCGGCCCGATCTCCGTCGGCGTATAGGGCTTCGGCGGATTCCGCAATTCCGCTCCGAGCGTGCTCAGCCCAATCGTGTAAATCGTCACGTTGGCCAGCTCGGCCTCGCGCAGAGCCTCGCCGAGTTTTTTCTGGCTCCCCGCATCTTGCGCTTCGCCGAGAATCAGAAGAATTCGCCGCTCCCGTGGCGGTTGCGCCGCCAGCAACGCGACGCTCTGCGAAATCGCATCGTAAAGCCGCGCCCCCGACGACCCCATCGGCAGTTTGTGAATCGCTTCCTCCACCGCTTCTGTGTCGCCCGTGAAACTGCGCAGCACGTCGATCGAATCGTCATACGTCACCACCGCCGCATCGCCCGTCTGCGCCATCACCGTCTGCGTGAACACCGATGCCGACCGCCGCACCGCCGGAAGCAACGCTTCAATCCGCGAGCTGCTCTCCGCAAGAAACACCACCGCCAGCGGATCGCCCCCCAGATCGAAATGCAGAATGTTCTGCTCCGCCCCGTTGTCGAAAATATGAAAATCCTTCTGTTCGAGATCGAGAACCAATTCGCCATCGCGATTCTGCACGGTAACCGGCGTGATCACTTCCGTAGTCCTAACAATGATGGGCTTCTCTTGCAGCGGCGGCGGTTTCAGATCAACAGCAGGCTTCTTGTCCGTAGCCCCAGGCGGCGGATGAATCGGCCCCACAGGCTCCTGCGCCCGCGCAATCGCCGGCACAGCGGCAAAAACTAACGTGAGCACAAACCAAGCGACACTTCGAAGACGCACTCTCATCGGATTCAGTCTATCTGATTCCCCAGCAATTCCCGGTGTTGTACGCACGGTACCGCTGGCGTCCCCGCCGGCATCTTACGACCACGATTGTCCCCAAATTCGACCATCGCGCGCGGCGCACAGCGCTAGATCAATCTGTGTTCGTTGACTTGGCTCCGATCCCAACCTAAGATGAGCGCTCAATGGCGGATTCCACCTCGTTGATCGGCAGCACCGTCTCCCATTACCGCGTCCTCTCGAAACTCGGCGGAGGCGGCATGGGCGTCGTCTATGAAGCCGAAGATCTCAATCTCGGCCGCCGCGTCGCGCTCAAATTCCTGCCGGACGCGCTGGCCGCCGATTCGCAGGCTCTCGAACGTTTCCAGCGCGAGGCCCGCTCCGCTTCCGCGCTGAATCACCCCAACATCTGCACCATTTACGAGATCGGCCAGCACGACGGCCGCCCGTATCTCGCCATGGAAATGCTCAAAGGCGAGACGCTCAAGCATCGCATCGCCGCCGGGCCGATCGAAACCGAGACGCTCCTCGATATCTCCACGCAGATCTCCGACGGCCTCGACGCCGCGCACACCGAAGGCATCGTCCATCGCGACATCAAGCCTGCAAACATCTTCATCACGCAACGCGGCCAAACCAAGATTCTCGATTTTGGCCTTGCCAAACTCGTGCCCATGAAAGGCGCCGCCGATTCCTTCACTGCCGCCACTCTCGGCGACAAGAATATCTCCACTCCCGGCGCCGCCGTCGGCACGGTCGCCTACATGTCTCCGGAACAAGCTCGCGCTCGCGAAGTGGACGCGCGCACCGATATTTTCTCCTTCGGCGCCGTAATCTACGAAATGGCGACGGGCCGCCAAGCCTTCAGTGGAAATAGCTCGGTTGAAATTTTCGACGCCATCTTGAATCGCGCGCCCGTGCTGCCGGTCCGTCTGAATCCCTCCGTGCCCGCCGAGCTCGAGCACATCATCAACAAGTGCCTCGAAAAAGACGTGAAGCTGCGCTATCAGCATGCCTCCGATCTGCGCGCCGATCTGCAACGCATGCAGCGCGACACGACATCAGGCATCCTGAGCAGTTCTCATGCTGCGCAATCCAGTTCTTCGACCACGTTGCCCGCGTCAACGAGCTCGGTGCCTGCCGCGTCGGCCGCCGCAGCCCCACAGCCTCAGGCCACCCACGCCTCCGGCAGTTCCGTTGTCGTGGCGGCAGCGAAGCAACACAAAGCCGCGCTCATCGCCGGTGTGCTCGTCGCGCTTCTGCTCATCCTCGGCGCGGGCTATGGTGTCTACTCGCTGCTTGCCAACCGCGCCGTGGTGATTCCTTTTCAAACTTTCTCCGTCACTCAGATCACCAATTCCGGCAAGGCTCTGCTCGCAGCCATCTCCCCTGACGGCAAATACGTCGTCAGCGTCATCAATGAAAACGGCAAGCAGAGTTTGTGGCTGCGCAATATTGCCACCGGCAGCAACACGCAAGTTCTCCCCCCGGATTCCAACGTCATCCAGGCTGTCACGTTCTCTCTCGACGCCAACTATATCTTTTATCGAAAGGCAATTGACGCCACACTAACGTCCTTCGAAATGAATCGCATGCCTGTGCTCGGCGGCACGCCGCAGGCTTTGCTTCACGACGTGGACCGCGGACCGAGCTTCTCGCCGGAAGGTAAACGCATGGCCTATGTGCGCGCCAATGACCCCGAAATCGGAAAATACCGTTTGCTTTCGGCCAACCTCGACGGCAGCGACGAGAAAATTCTCATGATCGCTCCCATACCGATCCCCGACGCGCTCTCCTGGTCGCCCGACGGAAACAAGATCGCCTTCGTCTCCTACACCCAAAGCAGCGCGCTGGCGCAGATCAGCGTTTTCGATATCGCCAGCGGCAAGGAAGCCCCGCTCACGGCATTTCCGGACCGCAGCTTCCTCGACCTCGCCTGGACTCCCGACGGCCACGGACTGCTGGCCAACTATCGTGATCGCGCCTCGGGTTCGCCGACTCCGCAGATTGCTTTCGTCTCTTATCCCGAGGGCCGCCTCCGCCCGCTCACCAACGATACGCGCGGCTACCGCAATCTGAGCCTTTCGGCGGACGCCTCGGCCATGGTTTCCATTCAACGCCAGAACTCGGATTCGGTCTACGTGCAGCCCCTCGCCGCCAACGGAATCCCCGTGCAAGTCCCCGGGCTTCCGAATCAGGCCGGAGTGAGATCCGTGGCCTGGGATGCTCACGGCAATCTGCTGGTCACCACGCGTAATTCCGTTCTGCGCATGTCACTCGACGGTAGCCAGCAGACCACTCTCGTCTCCGATCCGAGCGCAACGATTCTCGCGTCTTCCGCTTGCGGAAACGGCGGCCCGATTCTGCTGAACTGGTTTCTAAAAGAGGGAAAGACTTCGTACAATATCTGGCGAGTCGATGCTGATGGCTCGCATCCCAAGCAACTCACCACCGGCAAGGATGATGAAACCCCGGTCTGCGCCCTCGATGGAAAGTCGCTCTACTACCTGGACAGCGTCTCGAACCGCGTGATGAAAATCCCCGTCGATGGCGGGCCCGCTGAGCTCGTGCCCGGCAGCGCAATCCCCTACAGCATCATGCAAGGAGCCGTGGGCCTCTCGCCCGATGGCAAGTGGATGCCCTGGATATCAATTTCGGTGGATGCGGCCACGCAGTCGAATACTACGAGGGTGGCTCTGGTGGACGTCACCTCCCCATCTCAGGCCTCCACGAAATTTCTCACTCCGCGCCCGGACATCTCCGCCACCGTCGCCATCACTCCCGACGGAAAAAGCGTCGTCTATACCGTCGTCGAAAATGGCGTGGGCAACATCTGGCTGCAGCCCGTGGATGGCTCGCCCGGCCATCGCTTGACGAATTTCACGGCCGATCCAATCGGGACTTTTCAGTTTTCGCCCGACGGAAAGTCCGTCGCCGTCGCGCGCACGCACACTGTCTCCGACGTAGTCCTGCTGCGCGACACGCACATGGCAGCGCAATAGCCGCACGTTCGCCCGCAACAGTTTCCGAAGTCCGTTTTTAGGGAGTTGAATCCCGACGGCCATTATTCGTAGCGCAGCGCCACCATCGGGTCCACGCGCATGGCGCGGCGCGCAGGAATAAAGCAGGCGAACAAGGCCACCGCGCAGAGCAGGAAAGCGACGCTCAAAAACGTCAACGCATCGGTGCTCGTCACGCCCAGGAGCAAACCACTGAGAAAGCGCGTCAGCGCGAACGACAGCACCAATCCCACAGCGACGCCCGTGAGCATCAACCGAACTCCATGGCCAAGCACCAACCGGAACACATCTTTCTTGGTCGCCCCAAGCGTCACGCGGATGCCGATTTCATGAGTGCGCTGGCGCGTCGTGTAAGCCGTGACCCCGTAAATTCCCACCGCGGCCAGAACCAACGCGAGCAGCCCGAATGCTCCCACGAACGTTCCAGCAACCTGCTGGCCGAAGCTGGCAAACCGATTGCGCAATTCCAGCGTGGTGATATCGAACAACCCCACATTGGCATTCAATTCGTGGATCGTTTTGTCGAGCGTCTGGCTGAAGGTCAATGGATCTCCGGCCACACGCGCACAGATCGTCATGTCGGCGCGGTAAACTTGGTACAACGGCAAATATACGAACGGCACCGGCTTCTCATTCAGGCTGTTCATTTTGGTGTCGCGCGCCACTCCGATCACCGTGAACCATTCGTGCGTCAAGTCGGAATTGAGTTGCTTGCCGATTGCTTCCTGGCCCGGCCAATAGCGATTCACGAACGCTTCGCTGACAATCACTGCGCGCTGCGAGCTCTTCGTATCCTGCGGCGTGAAGTCGCGCCCCTTCGCCATCGGAATCTGCAGCGTGTGGAAATAATTCGGCGAGATGATGGCGTCCGCAATCTCCATCGATTCGTCGGCCTGCGCGACATAGCCTTCAGGCTTCACGCTCGTCGAACCTCCGCCAAATGCCAGCGGCATGCGGTTCGACAGGGCCACCGACTGAACGCCCGGCAGCGCTTCCAGTTTCGCGACGAGCTGGCGATCGAATTCCGCGCCCTTCTCCTCCGAATACCGCGCGGTAAACAGATCGTAGGAGGCGATCAGCACGTTGTGGGAATTGAATCCCGGATAGATTTGCTCCGCGCTCCTGACGCTGCGAATGAACAATCCCGCGCAGATCAACAGCAGCAGCGACAGCGAAATCTGCGCCACCACCAACCCGTTCGCAAGGCGCGCCTTCCGCAGTCCGCCCGACGCGCTCCCCGTCTCCTCTTTCAGCACGCCGACCGGCGCTTCTCGCGAAGCTCGCAGCGCCGGCAGGATTCCGAAAATCACGCCAGTGAGTATCGAGATGACCATCGTCGCCAGCAAGACCGCGCGATCGGCCCGGATGGTGAGCGAGAGCGGGATATCCGGCGAGTTCGGCAGGAAGTCCATCAATGTTCCCGCAGTCCACGTGGTGATCAGCAGCGCCACCGCGCCTCCCGCCACCGACAGCAGCAAACTTTCCACCAACAGTTGCCGCACCAGCCGCCAGCGGCTCGCACCCAGCGACATTCGAATCGCCATTTCACGCCGCCGTCCCACCGCCCTCACCAGCATCAGATTTGCCACATTCGTGCATGCCAGCAACAACACCAGGCCCGCGATGCACATCAGCGCCGGCAACAAAATCGAGAGAAACAGATTCAAGCCAAATGGATTGCGCCACAGCGGATACACTGTCACAGTGTCTTTCCCGCGGTGTTCCTCGGGATAATTCTTCGCCTCCGGCTTAAGTCGCAGCGTCATCTCCGCCTGCGCCTGCGCCAGCGTGACGCCCGGCTTCAGCCGTCCGAACGCCAACAACCAGAAATAGTGATGGTCATTGAGCAGGTCGCCCTGCGGCGTCACTTGCTCTTCCATCATGATCGGAATATAAATCTCGGTTCTCACTCCCGTCTGGCTCCCCTGAAACGC
>DAITPO010000184.1:0-5920 GCA_036833535.1 Candidatus Acidiferrales bacterium
GGCACGCTCTGGTACTATCGCGCGTTGAGCGACGAATACCGGCGTCGGAACCCGAACCGAATTACGCGCGAACTCGGGATTGCAGTCGCGGAATTGGAGCGGGTGGTGGGCAAGAAGCCGCGGACGTCGAAGCAGTTCGTGAAAGAGTCCGCGAAAGAGGTCACGCAGAGGCTGGCGAAAAAGCTCGCGAAGAGGAAAGCCGCGGCGAGTTCTGGGAGATGAATGATGTCTCAAATGCTTGATATGATTCGCAACTCGCAGGTGCCATCGAACCTGATGCAATCGGCGGCTCGCGGAGCTCTTTCGGTGCCGCCCGAGGAGACGATTGAGATCCTGGTCTTTCTGGCGCTGCACAGCAAGTTGTTTGGTGAGCGGGCGCGTCTGACGCTGGCCGGTTGGGATGAGAAAGCCAGCGTGGCGGCGGCTGCCGATCCAAAGACCAGCGCGGAGGTGCTGGGGTATTTCGTTTCTGTGGAGAATCTGCGGAGTTGTCTGCTGCCGGCCCTGGCGGAGAATCCGTCGGTAAGTGAAGAGGCGCTCGACAGGCTTGCCGCGACGGGATCGCGCTCGATCGTAGAAGCTTTGCTGGCGAGCCCGCGAGTGATGAGCGCTCCGCGGCTGTTGCAGGCATTGCAAACCAATGCCAATTTGCGTCCCAATGAGCTGTCCGCGATGGGAGAGAAGCTGGCCGCTATGGAACCGAGTCCGGCAGCCGAGGCGGACGCGACCGAGGCCGGTCCACCCGACGAAGTGGTCGAAGGCGCAGTCACGAAGTATCTGGAAGAGAATGCGGCGGAGTTGGCCGTCGAAAAAGACAAGCCGTTCCAGCCGATTGGAGTGACGCCCGATGAGGTGGGCGGCGCGGCGGCGGAAGCAGAGCCGCAGGCCGCCGCGGCCACGGCCAGTGAAAGTGCAGAGGCGGCTAAAATCGCGGCGGGGCGATTGGCGACAGCTGCAGCGTTAAAGGCCGGAGCAGCCTTAGCCGCTGCTCATGCCAAGAAGAAACCGGGTCCCGGTCACGAGGAACGGCGCGACAGCACGCTGCAGAAGATTTCCAAGCTCGACATCAGGGGCCGTATCACGCTGGCGATGCGCGGCAACAAGGAGGAGCGGTCGATCCTGATACGCGATTCCACGAAGTTGGTGGCGTTGGCGGTGTTGGATTCACCGAAAATCTCGGATGGCGAGGTGGAAAAAATTGCGCTGCAGAAAAATGTACTGGAGGCGGTGCTGCGCGCGATTCCGATGAAACGGAAGTATGCGAAGAATTACAGCATCACGCGGAATCTGGTGCAAAACCCGCGCACACCGCTCGATCTCTCGCTGGGATTGATGAAGAACCTGCTCATTCATGACCTCAAGAATCTGTCCGGAAACAAAGAGGTCTCGGACACGATTCGCAAGCTGGCGCTGCGCATGTTTAAGCAGAAGCTGGAAAAGAAGGGCTAGGACTCAGTACCCAGTACCCTGTACTCAGTACCCAGTGGAACCAAGATGACGCAATCCGACCCTATTTACGAGCTGTTAGCGCGGGCGAAGACGATCGCCGTGGTGGGATTGTCGGAGAGTCCGATGCGGCCGAGTCACGGCGTTTCCGCGTACATGCAGGCGGCCGGTTACAAGATTATCCCGGTGAATCCGCAAATTGCGGAGGCGCTGGGGGAAAAATCGTATCCGTCGCTGCTGGAAATCCCGCCCGAAGTCGCGGAGAAGATTGATCTGGTCGATGTGTTCCGGCGGCCGGAGTATGTGGATGAGATCGTGGAGCAGGCGATCCAGTTGAAGATTCCGGCGATTTGGCTGCAGGAAGATGTGATCAACGAAGACGCGGCGGAGAAGGCTCGCAAAGCGGGAATCTTTGTGGTGATGGACCGGTGCATTTTGAAAGAGCACCGGGCGCGATTCGGGTAACGTTCTTTCGCGGACAACGGCTCACCACAGGGGGCACAGAGGAACACGGGGAAAGAACACACAGGGGAACCCCTCGATGCTAACTGGTGGGTGAACAGGGTTGGCGTCAAGCGTTCTTGTTCGAACCTGTTTCTGTTCCACGCGCCCGCACCAGAATCACCGTGGCATCGTCGCGCAACCCCGTTCCATTCGAAAATTTCCGGACATCGGCGAGCAGGCCTTCTGGCGTGACGTCTGGTGACTGCATCTGGGCGAGAAGGCGCTCTGCACCGTACTCTTCACCGGAAGAGATGTCCGCCTCGGTGATTCCATCTGAATAAAACGCGATGCGCGAATGCTCGCCAAGCGTCACTTCCGTCTCCGAGAATTTGCTGGCGGAAATTCCGAGAGGCATGCCGTGCTCGTGATTGATCCAGCGGTGGCCGGAAGGCTCGACCAGCAGGGGCGACAGATGGCCGGCGTTCGCGATCCGCAGAATGCAGCTGGATGGGTCGAGTTCGGCATAGACCATGGTGACGAAACGGCCGCTGGGAAAATCCTCGATCATCATGTTGTTGAGGCGCAGGAGCACTTCGGCGGGTCCAGAGCCGGTTTGCGCGAGCGAGCGCAACATGCCGCGAGTGGCGGACATGAGCAGCGCCGCCGCTGTGCCTTTGCCGGAAACATCGGCGAGAACCAGTCCCCAACGCCCGTTGCTGAGCGGAATGAAGTCATACCAGTCGCCGCCGACCGAGCCTGCCGGAATCGAAAGTCCGGACACCGTGAACCCCGGGATCAGCGGCGAGCTGCGCGGCAACAGAGCCTGTTGAATGGAGCGCGCCTCTTCAGCTTCGCGGCTCATGCGTTCGCGTTGTTCGCGCTCATCGCCAAAGCGCCGCGCGTTGTGCACGGCGACGGCGACGTGATCGCACAATCCCTGCAACAGGCTTAGTTGATCGGAGCAGAAAGCGTTTACCTCGCAATGGGAAGCGGTGAAAACTCCGACCAGTTCGCCCTCGCGTCGCAGCGGGATGGCGACTTCGGAGCGCGTATCGGGCTCGCAGGCCTCGTAGTAGGGGTCGCGCGTGACGTCGGCAGCGTAGTGCATTTTGCCAGTGACCGCGACGTGTCCCACCATTCCGGCGCCGGGCTTGAGGTGATGGCCTTTGCCGTAAACGCTGCAGCCACGAACGCCGGCCAATACGAATTCGGACTGCCCAGGATCGCGCAGATAGAGGTTGATTTCGACGCAACCGAGCGACGCGGCGACCTCGTCGACGATTCGGGGAACGAGGTCTTCAATGTCAAGAGTGGAGGTGATCCGCTGCGCGAACTTTTGCAGGCGCACCAGTTCGGCGATCCTGAGCGCGGACGGTTCGGGTAAAGGCTGAGTGGAGAAGCCGAAATCCATGAGCGGGCTGGTGGCCACGACGAAACCCTCCTGCCGGTCGATTGCATTTACATTGCAACCTTGCAACTGTTTATAAGATTGCCGGAATCAGGGTTCAGATTCTCTTTTTGTTCGGCTCTTTGCTGGCTGCTTGATGCGTTTGATTTCTTCCAGACGTTCGCGAATCCGCTTTTCGACTCCTTCGTTGGTGGGGCGATAGTAGACGCGGTTGCGCAGGCTGTCGGGCAGGCATTGCATGTCGGCGACCTTATTTTCGGCGTCGTGCGCGTATTGATAGTCCTTGCCGTAGCCGAGGCCTTTCATCAGGCTGGTGGGGGCGTTGCGCAGGTGGAGCGGGACGGGCTCGGCGGCGGTTTGCTCCACGTCCTGCAGAACCGCGCCGTAGGCGGTGTACAGCGCGTTCGACTTCGGCGCGACCGAAAGATAGACGACCGCTTGCGCGAGGGCGAGATTGCCTTCGGGCATGCCGATGAAATCGACGGCGTCGCGGGCGGCCATGCACAACGCGAGTGCGGTCGGTTCGGCGAGGCCGATGTCTTCGACGGCCATGCGGACTACGCGGCGCGCGATGTAGAGCGGGTCTTCTCCGGCTTCGAGCATACGAGCGAGCCAGTAGAGGGCGGCGTCGGGATCGCTGTTGCGTACGGACTTGTGGAGGGCGGAGATGATGTTGTAATGCTCTTCGCCGCCTTTGTCGTAGAGCAAGACCCGCTTCTGGACGGCCTCCTGGATGGTGGCTTCTGATATCTCGGTGGCTGCGGGCGGAGACGCGGCTAGCCGCGTCTCTACCGAAGTTTCAGTGGACAGCGCGGCGGCTACTTCCAGGACGTTGTAGGCGTTGCGGGCGTCGCCGCTGGAGTAGGAGGCTATCTTGCGCAATGCATTCTCAGACGCTTCTAGATGCATCTGGCCCAGCCCGCGCTCGGTATCGCTGAGGGCGCGACGCAGAAGCACGACGATCTCATGTTCGGTAAGCGGCTTCAGCACGTAGACGCGGCAGCGCGAGAGCAGCGCGGAGTTGATTTCGAAGGACGGATTCTCGGTGGTGGCGCCGATCAGGCGAATGCTGCCTTTTTCGACGTGCGGGAGGAAGGCATCCTGCTGCGCTTTGTTGAAGCGGTGAATTTCGTCGACGAAGACGATGGTGCGCGTGCCGTACTGGCGGGCGCGGTCGGCATCGCTCATGACCTGCTTGATTTCCTTGATGCCGGCGAGCACGGCGGAAAACTCGATGAAGTCGGCCTTGGTGATGCGGGCAATGATCTTGGCGAGGGTGGTCTTGCCGGTGCCCGGAGGGCCCCAGAAGATCATCGATGTGGGGTCATCGCGCTCGATCTGCACGCGCAGCGGTTTGCCGGGGCCTACCAGGTGCTCCTGCCCGACGAATTCGTCGAGCGTCCGCGGGCGCATGCGATCGGCCAGCGGGCGTGCGCCTGGTGAACTGGAGTCTTCGGGCGGGATGGTCTGGAAAAGATTCACAGGATTCACTTCCGATTTCTAGCGGCTTCGTACAGCACGATGCTGGCCGCTACTCCGGCATTGAGCGATTCGACTTGCGCGGCTTGCGGGATCGCGACGTTTTCGTCCATTTCGCGCGTTAGTTCACGGGATAGACCGGCGCCTTCGTTGCCGATGAAGATTGCCAGTGGCAACGTCCATGAGATTTCGGGCAGTGGAGTTCCCTGATGCGAGGAAGTTGCCAGCAGGCGAACGCCGCGCGCGCGCAGAAGCGGAAGCAGTTCCCCGGAAGAGATGCGCACGAAAGGCAAACGGAAGATCGAACCGGCCGAACCGCGCAGAACTTTCGAGTTGTAAGGACTGACAGTTCCTTCGGTCAGAAAAACTCCGGCGGCTCCAAAGGCTTCGGCGGAGCGCAGGATGGTGCCCAGATTGCCGGGGTCTTGCAGGCCGGCGGCGACGACGAATGGGCCGTCGCTGGAGCGCTCGAGCAGTTGTCTGGAAGAGAACGCCGGCAGCTTGACGAGGGCGGCCACGCCCTGGGGCGCATCGCTCGGCACGATTGAGTTGAAGAGAGCATTCGGCAGCACGAGCGCTTCGGTGCGGGCGTTGATCTGGGGCAGAAGTTTTTCCGCGAGAGGGCGCGCCGATTCGCTGAAGAACACGGTCTCCAAATGCTGGCCACTGCGCAATGCTTCTTCGATCAGCTTGACGCCTTCGATCGCGCACTCACCCTGCGGAGTGAGCTCGGCGCGGCGGAAGGCGATCCGTAATTCTTTCAGCCTCTGGTTGTGGCGGCCGACGACGGGGCGCAAGCGGTCGGTTTGACTGCGAGTTCGCGCGGCCTTCGCGTCTTGGTTCATGGGTTGGTCCCAAAAATCAGGATAATACGAGTACACGGCCGGGCTTCGGCCGAAGCTCGTGGTATGGTACATTTCATTGTTTAGTCCGACAATCAGGAAGGAACCAGAGTGCGCGCGGAAATCCTGAAAATTCATGCGGTAACGCCCGAAGCTTCGCTGATCAAGTACGCCGCCGAGCAGATTCAGGCCGGGCAGGTGCTGGGGATGCCGACCGATACGTTCTATGGTCTGGCGGCGGACCCCTTCAACCTGCGCGCGGTGGAGCGAGTCTATGAGATCAAATCGCGTTTGCGGCATA
>DAITPO010000185.1:0-5894 GCA_036833535.1 Candidatus Acidiferrales bacterium
AATGCGATCGAGTGCCGCATTTATGCGGAGGATCCGGACAATCACTTCTTCCCATCGCCCGGAAAAATTACGGATTCAGTCACGCCTTCCGGTCCGGGGATTCGGTGGGATGGAGGAGTGTATCCGGGCTGGAGCGTGCCGAGCGAATACGACCCGCTGCTGGCGAAGTTGATTGTGTGGGGCGCGGACCGGCGGGAGGCGATCGCGCGGCTCGAACGGGCGCTGGGGGAAACTAGTTTTGGGGGTATTCGTACGAACATCGAATTCCTCCGGCGCGTCGTTGCCGAAAAAGATTTCGTTCAGGGCGATGTTCATACGAGGTGGCTCGATGAGTATTTGGAGCGCGCGAAAGTGGCACGCTCAGGCTCCCGAGAGTCGATCGAAGAGGATGCTGCGGCAATCGCGGCGGCGCTGTGGCATTGTTCGCGCAATGGCGCTGCGAATCACGGGACGGCGAGCGCTAATGGAGCGGCGCCGGAGTCACGATGGAAAGCGGAAGGGCGTCGCGAACAGCTCGATCAGATTCCGAAGCGTTCGTGAATGCCATGCGCGGCAATGTCGGTGAGATGAGGAACGCAACGTGAAGCTCGATGTCGAAATCGCGGGCCGGCTGCGGCAGGTTGAATTGACGCGAGCCGGTGAGCGACTTGAATGCCGGATTGAGGGACGGCCTGTCGAAGCGGATATCTCCGAAATTGTCGGGGGAATTTATTCGTTTCTGATCGGCGGGCGCTCGCTGGAAGTCCGCGTGGAGGCGCGCGGGCCGAGCTTGCGGATTACCAGCGGCGGGCGAGAATTCGTCGCGAGCGTTCGAGATCCGCGGCGTTACCGAAAAGGCGGCGGGGCAATTTTGGCCGAGGGGCGGCAGCAGGTTACTGCACCGATGCCGGGGAAAGTGATTCGCTTGTTGGTGAAGGCGGGCGACGCGGTCGCGGCGGGCCAGGGAATTGTGGTGGTTGAGGCGATGAAGATGCAGAACGAAGTCAAATCGCCAAAAGCCGGGAGCGTCGAGAAATTGTTGGTTGCCGAAGGGCAGGCTGTGAATGCCGGCGACGCATTGGCGGTGGTGAGCTGAAGCCGGATTACCGCAGAGACGCAGAGGACGCTGAGAAAGACAGAGAGCGGATTCGATTACTTCGGGGATTCCGTGGCGGGAAGTTTGCCGGCGGATTCCAAGACCTGGCGGGCTAGATAATTTACGACGTGGGATTCATCGCGGGCGGCGGAGAGATAGGCGACACGGAGCAATTGCTCCTTGCGATTGCGCAGCGTCTCGCGGATGGAATTTTGGACTTGCGGATCGGATAGCTCGCGCTGCCCGGCTGCTTCTTTAGCGATCAACTTCAAAATCACGTAGCCGCCGGCGCGAACCGGAATCGGCCGCGTCACTTCGCCCGGGTGCAGCGACAAAACCATCTTCTTCAGCGCGGGATCGGAACGGTTGAACGACGATTCGCTCTGGAAGCCGAGATCGCCGCCGGTTGAACTGGTGGAATCTTCCGAATAATCCATCGCCAACTGGAAGAAATCAGCGCCGGAATTCAGCTTCTGCTCGAGAACCTGGACTTTACGCGTCGCGTCAGCATCGTTGGTGGCTTTGTCGTTCTTGCGATTGCGCACGGCGGGATCGGGGCGCGGCGTCACAACGATTTGAGCGATGTGATATTGCGGCTCGACGACGTTGAACTGCGCGCGGTTCTTGTCGTAGAAATCCTTTACGTCCTGATCGGTGATGGAAATTTTCGCGACGATTTCGCGATTCACTAGCTTCTGGATCGTCAGCTGGCGGCGGAGATCGGATTTGAGATCGTCGACAGTGAGGTTGGCGTCCTTCAGCTTCTTTTGAAATTCATCTTCGGTGTACGGGCTCTTCTCTTCCGTGAATTTGTCTTCGACTTCGGCGTCGCTGGCGACCAGGCCCTGCTTATTCGCGCGCTCGAGCAGGATTTCGTTGTTGATGAGTTCGTCGAGGATGCTGAGTTTCAGCGAGAGCGATTCTTCCTGCGAAGGCGAGGGCGCTTCGGGATTGACGCGATTGTGGTAATACTTTTCGACTTCCTGGCGCGTGATGTCCTTGCCATTCACCACGGCCCAGACATCCGGGCCGGGCGCCACGTCGGCATGCTTGCAGGAGACCGCAAGCGTGCCCGCGAGGAGCATCGAAACCAGCGCCGCAATTCGTTTCAAAAGGATTCCCTCCGCAGGGTTCCGGGATCAGGCGGCCTTCTTGACGCGGCCGGCGCGGATGCAGGCGGTGCAGGCGCGGACGTGTTTGCGCACGCCGCCGACGACAGCTTTCACGCGTCGAAGATTCGGATTCCAGCGGCGACGCCGAACGTTATTGGCGTGGCTGACGACGTTACCGAAACTCGGCTTCTTGCCGCAGATATCACATTCCATTGCCATGGCTGCTCCAGATTGAGAAGTGCAGAATAGTCGAATTTTATGCTACCAGAGAACGCGCCGCGCCCAAAGCGGATTGCGGCGCCGTGTAGTGCGTGAGTCTCCGATTCGCGTGATCAACAGGAATCGCACCCGTCATCAGGAAGTTGCGCGACGGTTATCCTGCATCAGGCACTTTCAGCCACGAATCGCGAGCCGGGCTTGCCATTCAGTGAGTCGCGCTTCGTTGACTTGCCCAGTGCTCGAACCTAAGATTGGCGGCAAATGGCAGGAGGCGAGTCGCTCGTCGGCAGGACTATCTCGCACTACCGTATCCTCGAGAAACTCGGTGGTGGCGGGATGGGTGTGGTTTACAAGGCCGAAGATCTCAAGCTCAATCGTTTCGTCGCCCTGAAATTCCTTCCAGACGATGTCGCTCGAGACCCACAGGCCCTCGCGCGATTTCAACGCGAAGCCAAAGCTGCCTCGGCGCTGAACCACGCCAACATTTGCACCATCCACGAAATTGACGAAGTGCTTGGACAAGCGTTTATCGTCATGGAGTTTTTGGACGGTACGACGCTGAAGCATCGCATCGAGGGCAAGCCGCTTCCGCTCGAGCAAGTGCTCGATTGGGGCGTCGAAATTGCGGACGCCCTAGAGGCAGCCCACGCCGAAGGCATCATCCACCGCGATATAAAGCCGGCGAACATTTTCATCACCAAGCGCGGACACGCCAAAATTCTCGATTTCGGTCTGGCAAAGCTCACTCCCGGCGGAGGATTCGGCGTGCCGGGCATGATGACGGCGCCGACAGAAGAATTGCTGACCAGCCCCGGCGCCACAATGGGAACACTCGCGTATATGTCGCCGGAGCAGGCGCGCGGCGACGCCCTGGATGCACGCACCGATCTGTTCTCGTTCGGTGCGGTGCTTTATGAGATGGCCACGGGCCGCATGGCATTTCCGGGGAACAGCGCCGCGGTGATCCATGACGCAATTCTGAATCGAACACCGGCTCCGCTGACGCAGACGAATCCTAGCTTGCCGCCGGAACTGGAGCGCATCGTCGGCAAAGCACTCGAAAAATCTCCTGAGAAACGGGCCGCTTCTGCGGCAGAAATGCGCACTGAGTTGCAGAGCCTGCGCCAGCAGCGCCTGATCGAATCCAGCAGGTCCGTCCCGATCGCGAGCGTTGTCCGCAAGCGCTCCTTTGTCGCCAGCGCGCTGCTCGTGCTCGCCATCGCGGGCATTCTGGCGGGCCTTCTCTACCGCCACTACGCGCGAATTCGCTGGGTGCGCGAGGTTGCCGTTCCACAGTTGCAAAAGCTGGCACTGGACAGAAACGGCGTAGCTTTTTACCAGCTTGCCCGCCAAGCGGAGCAATATAGCCCCGGTGACCCCATCTTGAATCAGGTAGAAACGAAAAATCTTTGGCCCTATCCGATCCTTAGTAATCCACCGGGCGCCGATGTCTCATTCCGCGAGTACGGCAATACTCAGGCAAACTGGGAATACCTGGGTAAGACCCCTTTGGGAAATCTCAAGTTAGTTTGGACGCAATACGCCTTGAAGTTCACAAAAGATGGATACGAGCCATTGGAAGTCACCAGCGAATACATTCCCGACTCCGGTACGCAGAGTATAATTCTCGACCCGGTCGGCTCTCTTCCGAGGAACATGGTGCACATCCCGTCCGGGAAAGTGAATGTCCCCGGAATTGCGCCAATGCAGTTGGACGACTTCCTGATCGACAAATACGAGGTTACAAATCTGGAATTCAAGAAGTTTATCGATGCCGGAGGCTACCGCGATCCCAAGTATTGGAAACTTCTCTTCACAAAAGATGGCCGCTCTCTCACCTTCGACCAAGCCATGGCTTTGTTCGTGGATAGGACAGATCGGCCCGCACCTTCGACATGGGATCTCGGATCGTATCCGGCGGGACAAGCAGATTATCCTGTCAGCGGCGTGAGTTGGTATGAAGCTGCGGCTTACGCCGAATTCGTCGGAAAGAGCCTACCTACCGTCTACCACTGGCACCAGGCCGCCAGCATGGGTGAGGATTCCAGCATCCTTGAGACGAGCAATTTCTCCGGGAAGGGTCCTGCCCAGGTCGGAAGCTATGGCGGTCTTGGACCATTTGGCACTTACGACATGGCCGGGAACGTGAAGGAATGGTGCTTCAATTCAAACGGCGACCGCCGATTGATCTTGGGTGGGGACTCCACTGAGCCCAAATACATGTACCAGGAGCCTGACGCGCGGCTACCGCTTGATCGTTCCCCCAGCAACGGATTTCGACTCGTAAAATTGCTTAAGCCCGGGCCTCTCGCAGAAGCGCTGACTTCACCGGTTAGCTTTCAGAGCATCGACTACCGCAACGCGAAGCCCGTTTCCGAGGCTGTTCTCCGCATTTATCAAGGGCTATATTCCTACGATCGCACGCCGCTGGACGCGAAGACGGAATCAATCGACGATAGTTCACCGAATTGGCGCCGCGAACGCATTTCCTTCAAGGCTGCCTATGGTGATGAACGAGTGATCGCATTTCTGTACCTACCCAAAAACGTCTCATCTCCATACCAAACCATAGTGCATTTCCCAGGGTCGGAAGCTTTCGATTTTCACACGTTCACGGATTTGAATTTGTTTAACTTGGACTTCCTTATGAAAAGCGGCCGGGCCGTGATGTTTCCTATGTACAAGGGCACTTACGAGAGGATCACACACCGCACCACCCCTGGTTCAAATGAAGAGCGCGATGAAACGATTCAGCGATCCAAAGATTTGCGACGCTCACTTGACTACCTCGAGACCCGCTCCGACATCGATCGCGAGCGCCTCGCGTTCTACGGTTATAGCTGGGGGGGAATAGAAGGCCCGATTACCCTGGCGTTCGAATCTCGATTCAAGACCGCGGTCCTGGCCGATGGAGGTTGCGAACCCAATAAGACATTGCCCGAAGACGATCCCATCAACTTTGCCCCGAACATCAAGATCCCGGTTCTCATGATCAATGGGAGATACGATTTTGGGATTCCGTTCGAATCCTGTCAGCAGCCGTTCTTCCGTTTGTTGGGCACGCCCGCGGCGGACAAGCGCCAAGTATTGCTGGAGTCCGGCCACGGACTCCCGTACACGCCCTGGTTCAAGGAAACTCTCGATTGGCTCGATCACTATCTTGGGCGTGTAAAGTAATTCGCCAATTCACGCTCAATTCCACCCGTTTGTTTCTGGCAGAGACCGGCCACAGTTTCGCATTACATCTCCATCTTGTGAACCGGGGCGAGATCCCAGACGCGCCAGAATTCGGCCATTTCGGCGGGCTTGCCGAGCGTTACGCGGATGTAATTGTCTAGCGGCGGGAATGGCCGCCCGATTTCGACGCCATTTTTCTTGAAATGCTCGATGACTTCCGGGGCGGGACGCTGCGCGTTCATCATCACGAAGTTTCCGTGGGAATCGATGCAGCGGACCATGCGTCCGTTGGCTTGATTGAAGAATTCCTG
>DAITPO010000186.1:0-5832 GCA_036833535.1 Candidatus Acidiferrales bacterium
GCGTCAGGCGCTGGGAATGGCGACCACGCCGTCGAACCAGGTGCTGACCGGCCTGGCGCTCGTACCGGCCGAGCAGAGATTTTCACCCTGGGTCATGGGCGTCCCATACGGCGTGGGTCAACTGCTGGTGGCCCGTATTCTGCAGCGCAACCGCCTGGAAAATGATGACGATGAGCAACTCTAAAAAGGAGGATGGACGTGCATCGCAGTATGCGTATGCGGGTCTGGATCGCGTGATCCATGAACGGGCGCGGCTGAGCGTGCTGACCTCATTGGCCGCACACCCGAGGGGCCTCCGATTTGGCGACCTCAAGCAATTGTGTGGGCTGACCGATGGCAATTTGAGCCGGCACGTGCAGGTATTGCAGACGGCGAGGTTCGTCGAGGTTTCCAAGAGCTTCGAGCACAATCGTCCGCAGACTTTTTGCCGGCTCACCGCCGAAGGACGCAAGCGATATGTCGAGTACCTCGCGGTACTGGAACAGGTGGTGCGCGACGCGATGGCGGCAGTCAAACCGCGGCCTGTGCGCCGGTCCGCGAGGGGCGCGCCAAGTGCCTGAAGGCGATTATGTGTGCGCCTGAACTTCGTAGTACAAAGTACATTGTATCGTAGACTAAAAGAGAAAACTCCGTGTGCCGGCTCTGAATTCGTCGCCCACGAATCGATTGTCAGTCGCTGTGATTCTGGCGCTATTGGGTGTCGGCGTCGTACGCACCGCCCAGGCTGGCAGCGGCCTTTTGGGGCTGGATCACCCGGTAACCTACGACGACGCGGGCATCTGGAAGCGCGGCAACCAGTTGTTGCTGATCGACTCCATGCTGGTGGGCGAAGTCGGACTCGGGCTATGGGAGGGTGGCGAGAGCCGATTTGGCCGCACGATCTGGCAGTCAATCGACGCAAGCGCAAGCGGGGGTGCCGCCTCTGAGATACACAAATACGCCTTCTCGCGCGAGCGCCCAAGCCAAACCAATGATCCCAACCGGTGGTTCAAGGGCCATGGGGCGCAGAGCTTTCCAAGCGGGGGAGGTGACCGTCACCAGCTCGATCGTGAAGCCTCTCGTATTAGAGTACCGAGCGGACGATCCCGGCGTCTACGCGTTGGAGGCGCTGCCCATCTATGACGCCATCGCGCGCGTTAAGGTGCATGGACATTGGCAATCCGACGTCATCGCCGCTTATGCAATCGATAGCGCCGCAGGGGAAGTCTGTCCGGTCTGGCCAGATCACCCGATGACGGCGCACTGGGGTGTGGCGGACCCCGCAGCGGTCGAGGGGAGCGACGCGGCGAAGGCGAGGGCTTTTCGCGAAGCATTCGAGACGCTGCAAGCACGGATCAAAGCGTTTGTGAGGCTGCCGATTGAGCAGCTCGGGCCAGCGGAACTCAAAGCGCAGCTTGCAGAAATCGGCAAGCTGCGTTCCAGCGAAGCGGCCTGAAGCCGTGTTGCGGCGGTTGACGGCCGAGGCTTTGGGATCGACGTTGTTTGCGCCGCCGTGGTGGGTTCCGGTGTCATGGCCGAACGGCTCGCCGGCGGCAATGCCGCCGTCGCATTGCTGGCTAACACGGGCGCCACGGTGGCGGTGCTGGCCGCATTGATCGCATTGCTAGGACCCGTGAGCGGCGCGCACTTCAATCCAGCAGTATCTCTAGTGATGGTGTTGCAGCGGCGGATGGCGTGGTCGGAGGCTGCGGCCTACGCGGCCGCGCAAGTCGTCGGCTGCTGCGCCGGCGCCGTACTCGCGCATGCCATGTTTGAACTTCCACTGCTTCAGTCATCGACGCACATCCGGGCGGGCGGGGCGCGGTGGCTCGCTGAATTTATCGCGACACTTGGCCTCTTGCCGGTGGTGCTGGGACACCGCCGAGCCCAGGATGCGCCGTGGATGGTTGCTGCGTGGATTGGCGCGGCATATTGGTTCACCGCGTCCACTTCGTTTGCCAACCCGGCGATCACCATTACCCGCTCATTGACGAATGCATTCTCCGGTAATCGCCAGGGCTGCGTAATGCGCAGATGTCGGCGATTCTCGCTGCGAGAGGGGGTTCGGCGACCCTGTTACTGGTGATTATTTTCCCATGAGATGCTCCGCGAGTCCTTTCACTCGCCCAGGAGATGTCTCATGGAACTTTTGCCCAAAGATTCGGCGCTGCTGCGTCGTTTCGAACAACATCTGATTGATTCTCGTTACACCCGCTCGGTCATTGCGCATCATGTCGATCGTGCAGAGAAGCTTCTTAGCTATCTACATCAGGTTGGCCTCGCTGCCGAGACGGTGACTTGTGACGACCTGTCGAGGTACTTGAGTGCGCTAATTCAGCGTTATCGCCGCGATCACCTACGCTCGCCGCGCTCGATGATCAACTGGCATTGCTGGCAAACAACTGGTGTACACAGTTTCTTGCGGTTCGTTCAAGGTCGCTGGCCCCCGCCCCCAGTCCCGGGGAACGCGCACGAGCAAGCGATCGATGCTCTCTTAACCGAGTACCGACGGTGCGAGCGTGAGAGGCGAGCCTTGGCGCCCGCGACGATGTACGGTCAGGTACACGAGGCTCTGCGGTTTCTGCATTGGCTGCCGGAGCGCGAGATCTCAGGTTGCCTAGCCAAGCTGACGATCACCGACATCGATCGCTACATGAAGTGGCGAGCCACGGGTTACGCACGCCCAACCGTGAAGTTGGCGTGCGTCAACATGCGTAGATTTCTGCGGTTCCTGCAGGTGTCGGGCTGGGTAAAGCGCGATCTCGCCGCCGGCCTCATGGGACCGACCCTCTACCGATTCGAAGGCATTCCGTCCGTGATCCGCCCCGAGCAGACTCGAGCGATCCTCGATGATGCTCGCAAAGATCATTCGGAACAGGGGCTGCGCAATTATGCGATGCTGTTATTGCTCGTCACCTATGGGCTGCGTGCAGGCGAGATCTGTCGTCTGCAACTGGGCGACGTTGACTGGCGAGATCAGCGACTTTGGATCCGCCACAGCAAGACAGGCCGCCGATCGTGCTTACCTCTTACGCCGAGCGTCGGCCAGGCGATTCTCGACTACGTGCGCCGCGGCCGACCCAGGTGCAAGGATCGCGAGATATTCATCCGCATGAGGGGTCCACGGGGTGCTTTTGCATCCAATACCGCGCTGTATAGCATGTTACGAAGACAGCTGGCTCGACTAGGCATTCGGTTGAGTGGCAAGCGCGGTTCGCATGTGTTTCGTCACGCTCGGGCCGCGGCTCTCCTGCGAGCCGGCGTCCCTGTCAAGACCATCGGTGATCTTCTGGGCCATCGATCTGCCTCATCCACGGCGGTCTATTTGAAGCTGGATCATCGTGAGTTGCGTAACGTGGCGCTCTCCATTCCGTTGCCGGAGGTGACGCCATGATCGCCTGGCCCGACAACGATGGAGCGACCATCGATCGTTACGTTCGCCAACTTCGTGTCCGGCACCCGCGGACCAGACAGGTTTATCGAGGGGAGATGCGCCGGTTCCAGCGCTTTATTCAAGATCAAGGCGAACTGAGCGTGGAGAGCGTGAGCGCGTGGCTCCGAGCCCGTACGAAGCAATGGCCCCAACATCTGGTGATGGATCGTGCCTGCAAAGTAAACCGCTTTCTGGACTTTCTGGTCGAGGAAGGTACGCTCCCAACACATCCGCTCGCTGAGTTGCGGTCGCGTTATGGGCGGCCCGCCCTGGCGTGGATTGTTCGCGCATTGCTTTCGCCCAAGCCATCCGCCGCGCTTGAAGCGGTTCGGCCTCTGCCTCGCTTCGGCAGTTTCCTTGGAGGTTTCCTGCAGGACCATATCGAGCTGCGTCAATCGCTAGGCTTCCGCTTCAACACCCAGGCCGGACGGTTCGCCACGTTTGATCGGTTCTTGCAGTTGCACCCGGACCTCAAGGGAAAGGCGATTCCAGTACTGGTGAGGGAGTTTGAGAACACCGCCAAAACACCTGAGCAGCGTTGGCAGTGCCAGCTCATGGGACGGAACCTGGCCAGAGCCTGGGCAAGGATTGACCCCAGCATTCCCCCGATGAGGCCAGATCCGAGGCTCAAGAGCCGGATAGCGGCCGCGCGCCGACGGCCATACATCTACACGCCTCAAGAGATCCGCCGGATCCTTGACACCGCGCGCAACTTCCCGTCACCGCGTACACCATTGCGGCCCCTGACCCTCTACACCATGGTGGTGCTCGCTTACTGCGCAGGGTTGCGCATCGGCGAGCTCTTGCGGCTGGATCTCGGAGACGTGTCCTTGGAAGACAGCACGATCACGATCCGCGACACCAAGTTCTTTAAGTCACGCTGTCTGCCGCTTACGGACAGCGCCGTATCGGCGCTGCGGGAGTATCTGCTCGAGCGGGCCACGCAGGGCGGATCGAGGTGCGTGAGCGCGCCACTCTTTTGGCGTCAGACCAGAGACGGTGGCGGCCGCTATTCTCGGATCACCGTAGTAATCCTGATGGAGCGGATCCTTCGGGATGCCGGATTGAAGCCGGCCAGCGGGCGTCGCGGACCGCGGTTCCATGATGTGCGTCATTCCTTCGTGAACCATCGCATGACTGATTGGTATCGCAACGGTATCAACCCGCAGGCTCACTTGCCGTACCTAGCGACGTACCTTGGGCACAGAGACATCTACTCCACACTCGCCTACCTCAACACGACTCCGGAGCTCCTGCAACTCGCAAGCGAGCGATTTCGATCGTATGTGCAAGGCGCTACCGAGATGAGCGCAAGGAGGCTGCCATGAGCTCCGGCATCGCTTTAGCGCCCCTCCTCCAGGGCTTCTTCCACGATTGGCTCGTTAAGCAGAAGGACGTCTCAGCGCACACGGTCCGCTCGTACCGCGACACGTGGAAGCTGTTTCTGCGCTTTGCCGCAGACCATCATCGCCAGCCGGTGACGAAGCTCCATTTGTCGGATCTGTCAGCGCCAGAGGTGCTTGCGTTCCTGGAACACCTCGAGCGGGATCGGCACGTCAGCGTCGGCACTCGCAACTGCCGCTTGGCGGCCGTGCGTAGCTTCTATTCCTTCGTGGCAAGTCGCGAACCGCTTGCAATTGCCCAGTGCACTGCCGTCCTGCATATTCCCAAAAAACGAACGGTGACACGCGCTCCCTCTCATCTGGAACCACGCGATGTCGAGCTTATCGTCAGCGGCATCAAGACCGACAGCCCAGAGGGACATCGCGATCACGTACTGTTCAACTTCCTCTACAACACCGGGGCGCGTATTCAGGAGGCCCTCAACGTATGCCCCCGCGATATCCGTTTCGAGGCCCCACCTTGCGTTCGCCTCTTCGGCAAGGGCCGCAAGGAACGATTGTGTCCCTTGTGGCCCGAGACGGTCGCGCTCCTTAGGTCGCTGTTGCGACATCGACCGCGACCCGACAACGAACCGGTTTTCATCAGCCGGTACGGAGAGCCTCTCGGGGCCACTGGTGTTCGCTACAAACTCGCTCAGTATGTCGCGGCCGCGGTAAAAGTTTCGCCTGCTTTGCTGAAGAAGCGGATTACACCGCATAGCTTCCGGCACGCCGCCGCCGTTTCACTAGTGAGCTCTGGTACGGATGTTACGGTGATCCGCAGCTGGCTCGGGCATGCCAGCCTCGACACGACAAACATCTACGCGCAAGCGAACCTCGAGGCAAAGCGCGCCGCACTTGAACGGATGGATCCGCCATCCTCCCGACGCCCGCGCTGGAAACGGGAGCCTGGCCTGATCGAGTGGCTCGAGTCGCTATAGGACGAAAAATAATGCGCAGGAGGCAGATCGCGGAATGCAGCCTTTCCTGCATCTGCACTGCCTCCTCTGCATTACTCAGTCCTGGTGATTACCCGAG
>DAITPO010000187.1:0-1538 GCA_036833535.1 Candidatus Acidiferrales bacterium
GCCCCAATCACCGCCCTCACATGGAAATAATCCGCACCATCGAATGGATGAAGCAAATCGCGCGCGACGCTCGCGCCAAAGAGCACGTCCTCGGCCTGATCCCCACCATGGGCGCGCTGCACGAAGGCCATGTCTCTCTGGTCCGCGCCGCGAAGCAAGATTGTTCCCCGGTCGTAGCCTCGATTTTCGTGAATCCGATGCAATTTGGCCCCGGCGAAGACTTGCAGAAGTATCCGCGCACTTTCGAGCACGACGCCGCAGCTCTAGAAAATCTCGGCGTGAACTATCTCTTCGCCCCCGAAGCAAGCGAGATGTATCCCAACGGTTTCCACACGTCGGTCAGCGTCGACGGCTTAAGCGATCGCCTCGAAGGCCGCTCGCGCCCCGGCCATTTCCGTGGGGTCGCCACGGTAGTTCTGAAGCTTTTCGAAATCGTCCAACCGCAGCGCGCCTATTTCGGCCGCAAAGATGCCCAGCAACTCCGCATCATCCGTCAAATGGCCACCGATCTGAATCTCGACGCGCAAATCATCACCTGCCCGATAGTCCGCGAACCCGACGGCCTGGCAATGTCCTCGCGCAATGCCTATCTCCAAGGAGACGCCCGCCGCGCCGCCACAGTCCTCTACCGCGCGCTAATCTCCGCAAAAAAAGAAATCGAAGCAGGACAAACTGAAGCAGCCCGCCTACTAGAAACCATGCGCCAAGTCTTCGAAAAGGAGCCCAACGCCGCGCTAGACTACGCCGAAATCGTAGACGCCGACACCCTGGAGCCAGTCCTACGCCTTCGCAAAACTTGTCTGGCCCTAGTCGCAGCTTTCGTAGGCAAAACCCGCCTAATCGACAACGCCCTGATTGAAGACTGCGACGACGCAATCTCCGTCATTTTGTAGCGCCGGCCTTTCAGGCCGGCATCTTCACCTTTCGCTCACGCTCCGAACTCACATCGAAAACAAATCTCCTGCACGTCTTCCACCGCCCGAATCACCGCCAAATTCGTCACCGCCAACTCCCACCGAAAATTCCTCTCCCCCAATCTCCGCACAATCTCCGGCAAAACCAAAATATCCACATCGCCCTCAGCAACCGTGACATGCGGTATCCAAATCTCCGCCGCATAATATTCATTGATCCCTGAAGCCAAAGGCTCTGCAAGCCGCGCAACATCGCCATGAATGTGTTGCAATTCTCCGGATCGCACCACAGGCAGGTAAATCACCGGCTCCTTGCGCGTAAAAATCCCAATCCCGCTAGTCTGCGCAAAAAAGCCCCGCGTCGCGCCCGAAAGCTGTTCCAACGCCGGCCGCAATCGCGTCAAGTCATACTCTTCCGCTACATGGTAGGAAAAATGAGGAAATCTCTTAGCGTGAACCCCGCGAACCCCAAAATCCCGCCGCAACTCTTCCCACAACTGCTCAATTCTTTCCCGCGCCTCGCCATCCAATAACGATACGATTCCCTGCATCCGTCCGCTCAAGCTTCTTCGATCGCCTTCAAAACATCCGCCGCGTGCCCCTTGATCGAAACATTGTCCCAAA
>DAITPO010000187.1:1638-3511 GCA_036833535.1 Candidatus Acidiferrales bacterium
AACACCACATTCCGCCCATGGAAATCCTTCAACGCCACTTCGCGCCCGTCATCGGCATGCAAATGAAATGCCGGCGCCTTATCGCCCGCCGCCAGTGTAGCCACGCGTCCTCTAACTCTCGCCCAAAATGCGCTTGAGAATATCATTCACGGCCTGCGGATTCGCCTGCCCGCGCGTCTCTCTCATCACCTGCCCCACAAAAAACTTGAACACGCCTTCATTTCCGCCACGATATTTCGCCACGTTCTCCGGATTCTTCGCCACAATCGCCCGCGCAATCCGCTCGATCTCGCCCGTATCGCTGATCTGCGAATAACCTTCCGCTGCAATCACGTCAGCCGCAGACTTTCCCGTCTCAAACATCCGCGCAAACACTTTCTTCCCCGTCGACCCGGTAATTTCTCCCGCTTCCATTTTGCCGATCAGTCCCGCGAGCCCCTCGGGCGTCACCGGCGAATCTGCAATTTCTTTCCCGCTCTCGTTCAATCGCCCCAAAAGCTCCGTCGAAATCCAATTCGCCGCGGCCTTCCCGGGCGCCCCGGCCCGCACAACGCTTTCGAAATAATCCGCCAGTCCCCGTGTAGCCGCAAGCACGCCGGCGTCGTACGGTGTAATCCCACAATCACGAATAAAGCGCCCCCGCTTCGCCTCCGGCAATTCCGGCATCGATTCGAGCACCCGCTTCTGCATCGCGGCATCCACCACCACCGGCAGCAAATCCGGATCCGGAAAATAGCGGTAATCGTGCGCAAATTCCTTCGAGCGCATCGACTCCGTTCGCCCCGCCGCCACGTTATACAACCGCGTCTCCTGCGCGATCACCCCGCCGGCCTCGATCGCCCCAATCTGCCGCTCGATCTCATGCTCCAGCGCCCGCTGCAAAAACCGGAACGAATTCAAATTCTTCACTTCCACCTTTGTCCCGAATTTCTCCGCCCCGCGCGCCCGCACGCTCACGTTCGCGTCGCACCGCAGCGAGCCTTCCTCCATATTGCAATCGCTCACTTCCGTATAAAGCAAAATCTGTTTCAGCGCCGTCAAGTACGCATGCGCCTCCGCCGGCGCCCGCAAATCCGGCTCCGAAACGATCTCAATCAAAGGCACGCCGCCGCGATTGAAATCAATGTAGCTGTAGCGATCCGACTCGGGAAATCCCTCATGAATATTCTTCGCCGCATCTTCTTCCATGTGCACGCGCGTAATTCCGATGCGCTTCGTCGCCCCGCCGTGCTCGATCTCAAGCCAGCCCTCTGTCGCCAGCGGCAATTCGTACTGCGAAATTTGATAGCCCTTCGGCAAATCCGGATAAAAATAATTCTTGCGCGCAAATCGCGACCGTTCCTGCACCGAACAATGCAGCGCCAAAGCAGCCCGCATCGCCAATTCCAGCGCCTTGCGATTCAAAACCGGCAGCGCCCCCGGCAATCCCAAACACACCGGGCATGTATTCGAATTCGGCGCATCCCCAAATCGCCGCGAACAAGCACAAAACGCCTTAGTCTCAGTCAAAAGCTGCGCGTGCACCTCCAACCCAATCACAGCCTCGTACCGCGCCATCACCTCAGGCGCAACGCGCCCCGCCTCTTCTGTCGTCTTAGCCATAGCAGACGCAGAATTATAGCATCCGTGCTATTCCGATTCCGCGCAGTAGGCCTTTCACCCTCGTCGCACGTTATTTGACGCCTTGTCAGGGCACGACTTCAGTCGTGCCGCAACAACTCGACTTTTCGCGCGGCTTTAGCCGCTGAGGTACGTCTTCTTTGCTGCGCACAAGCCTCGCAACGCGTGGGTCTTCCAATCTCCAAATTCCGCCTTATTCCCCTCCCCAAACAAATCTCATCCCCAACCTATAATTCAATCCCAACGCCGGATA
>DAITPO010000187.1:3611-5791 GCA_036833535.1 Candidatus Acidiferrales bacterium
CGCATAAGCGACGCCCGCCCTCGGCACAACGCGCGTTCCAAAACTCGCATTCGCCTCAGCCCGCGCCCCCGCCGTCACCGTAACGCGCTGCCCGAATTGATAGCGCGCTTCGATGTACCCGGCCTGATTGTTCCGCCGCGAGTGCGGCCCGCCCTCCGAGCCATTCTCCACTTCGTATGTATAACCAAGAGTGACGCCGCCGCGCGGAAACAAATAGCTCGACTGCTCGTCGAATCCCGCCCGATTGAAAAGGTTGAACGCGTTTCCAAACGAATTAAAAAATCCCTGATCGATACGCGTGTCCCATCCGATCAAATGATTGTGCCAGTGCTCGCCAGGCTGGAAATCCCAGGTCAATCCAGTGGTAAAAGTATGCAGATTGTCGTGATCCACCAGGCTAGGCGGCAACAAAAGTTCCTGCCCCGGCACTCCAGCGTCAAAAGTCGAGTCGCGCACCGTAAGCCGCAGCCAATTCGTATCCGAGAATTTGTACCCAACATTTCCGGCCAGCCCGAGGTCGCGCATGTAATCATTCGGCCCTTGCCCCGACGTCGCGAAATATCCCGCCGTCGCCGAATAATCGAATTTGCCGGCAAGTCCGCTCAGTTGCGCGCTCCCGCGTCCGCTCTCGAAAGTCCCGCCATCGCCTTCGAGCACCAACTCCGGCGTCGTAGTCGTCCCGCGATGCGACAACACCTGCACCACGCCGCTAACCGCATCCGAGCCGAAAAGCGCGCTCGACGCGCCATGTACGATTTCTACTTTGTCCACGCCCTCGAGATCGAAATTCTCAAGCTCAATGGCCCCGCCCGGCTGATTCATCGGTACGCCATCCACCAAGAATTTCGTAAAATTCGAATCGCCTCCGTCTAGAAAAAATGACGCAACCCCGCCCTGCGCCCCCAGCTTCGATAGCGCTGCTCCCGGCTCGCTCGCGATCAACGGCGCGAGCCAAATCGCCTGCCTCTCGCTGATGTCCTCACGCGTGATCGTGTCCACAGGAAACGTCGCAACTGCAGCCGGCGTAGGCTCCGCCGTAGCACTAACCACCACATTCGCCGATAGCCGCTCGAGCATTAGCCGCACGTTCCATTCCCGCGTCTCTCCCGCCGCAAACGAGAAATCCTGCTCAACTCGCGTGAATGAAGTCGCCGCGATCACAACTCGATACCGGCCTGCATTCAGCGAAAGTGTGAAACGCCCATCCGCGCCGCTCGTAGCCGCGATCGCGGTGCCTCCAGACGGAATCGCACGAACGATCGCACCACTTACAACCGCGCCGCTCGGATCCGTCAGCACTCCGGTCAATTTCGCGTTGGAAGTTTCGGTTGATTGTGCGTGGATTGATTTCCCGGGAACCAGCAGACACACAACTGCCAATGCCGCCATCCACAGCAATCGGATTTTCATGGTTTCCTCCTCTCCCTCTCGCGCGGGAGTTGAAGGTTGTCCCGTTGCGACGCGCCGCAAAAAATCACCGCGGCCGCTTTCAGGATTGAGGCTCCGTCGGTCTCCTGGCTCGGCGGTATCTCAGGCGCGGCCTTCCCATCCCGCAGCCAACTCTCGCGGATCGAGAGTCAACCAACGAAACAGTGGTCCGCACCCAACAATTCCCGCCTTACAGTCGCGCGGCGGCGACGGCTTTTCACCGTCTTCCCGTGCACGGAGTCTCGTGTTAAGTAGCGCAGCGCCCCAAGCCGAAAATGTCAGCCAGCAAGCAGCGCCGCAGAATAAGAGCCCTAGCCTTCACCTTCTGAAATCCGAAATTTCAAATTCAACTCGTCCCACATTCCCTCTTCGTAGGGGCGCCGCTTGCTGCGCCCGCCGATGTAACTACTACCACGACTGCCAATACTCGAGAGCCGTACGCCTTTTCCCCAATTTCAAATCTGAAATTTCAAATTTGAAATTTCTTGCTCCGCGAAAGAACAACCTGCGATTCCGCTCTCTCACTGCCTCGGCCCCCACGGCCCCTCATTCACTTCCCGCAACATCACCCGCGGCCTCCCGCTCGGCGCAATCTCCACATCGAGAGGCGCATCAAACACCGGCTCCAGAATTTCCCTCTGATAAACCTCCGCCGGCGGCCCGCAAGCCAAGGCCTTCCCGCGATGCAGCAACAAAATCCGGTCCGAAAATTCCGCCGCCAAATTCAATTCGTGCGTCACCACGACCACCGT
>DAITPO010000188.1:0-5763 GCA_036833535.1 Candidatus Acidiferrales bacterium
GTCATCAGCACGATCACGTCTTCCAAGCGGTCCAATCGCGCCGCCGCCTCCACCGTAATCACCTGAAACGGATTTCCCTGCTTCACCGACGTCACCGTCCCGACCGGCAAATCCTTCGGATAAATCTTGTCCTCGCCGGAAGTCACCACCAATTCCCCGACGTGCACTTTCTCCTCGTTGGCGATGTACTCGAGCCGCAGCAACGGATCGCTCGTGCCTTTCACCACTCCGTGCGTGCGCGTTTCCGCAAAAAGCGCGCCCACGCCGCTGTTCTGGTCGCTGATCAGCAGCACCTGCGACGAACCCGGCAGCACTTCCACGATTTTGCCCACCACGCCGTCCGGCGTAATCACCGGCAGATTCCGCCGCAGATGGTCGCGCTCTCCGCGATTGATGAAGATCGTCCGGCTGGCCAAATCCGCGCTCGCGCCGATCACTTGCGCCACCAGCATGGGCACTTCCGTATGCGATTGCTTGAAATTCAGGAGCGCCGCCAAGCGGTCGGCTTCCGCCGCGCGGCTCTCGAGTTGCCGGTTCTGCAACTGCAGTTTATCCACCTGCGCCTTCAGAAATTCGTTCTCGGCATGCGTTCGCCGCAGATCGATGTAATTCCGCCAGCCGCCGCGCACGGACGAGATCGACCAGGTCGCCGCGCGCTGCAATGGCGTCAGAAACTCCACCGCCCACACGCGCACCAACCGCACGTCATTGTCGCGTTTGATTTGAAACGCCAGCAGCAACACCTGCACCAAAACGACGGTGACTAACAGAGGAAATGGCCGTTGTCGTGAAGGAAAATCAAGCATCGAATTGCCTGATGAAAAGAACCTCAGCGGCTAAAGCCGCAATTCAAAATGCGACTGCGACGGCACGGCTTAAGCCGTGCCCTGACAAAGCTCGGCCACAAAGCGCTCGCGCGCGCTAGTCGATCGAGACCAGGCGCAGCAGGCGGAAGTCGCTTAGCATTTTGCCGGTGCCTAGCACTACCGATGCTAGCGGATCATCCGCAATCGAAACCGGCAGCCCGGTCTCTTCGCGAATGCGCTTGTCTAAATTCTTGATCAATGCGCCGCCGCCGGTCAGGACGATGCCGCGATCGCTGATGTCCGCCGAAAGTTCCGGCGGTGTGCGCTCGAGCGCCACGCGAATGGCATTCAAAATCGTGGCAATACATTCCGAAAGCGCCTCGCGAATCTCGTTGTCATCAATCGTGACGGTTCGCGGCACGCCTTCGATCAAATTCCGTCCCTTTACCTCAAGTGTCAGCGGCTTCTCCAGCGGATAAGCCGATCCAATCTCCATCTTGATCGCTTCCGCGGTCCGCTCGCCCACCAGCAAATTATATTTGCGCTTCAAATAATGCATCACCGCCTCGTCCATCTCATTCCCGGCGACGCGCACCGAGCGCGAATAGACGATGCCGCTCATCGAAATCACCGCAATGTCCGTAGTGCCGCCGCCGATATCCACCACCATATTCCCCGACGGCTCTTCAATCGGCAGCCCCGCTCCAATCGCCGCGGCCATGGCCTGCTCCACCAGATAAACTTCGCTCGCCCGCGCGCGGTAAGCCGAGTCTTGCACCGCCCGTTTTTCCACCGGCGTAATTTCGCTCGGCACTCCAATCACAATTCGCGGATGCACCAGCACGCGCCGGTTATGCGCCTTCTGAATAAAATACGTCAGCATCTTCTCGGTGACTTTGAAATCGGCGATCACGCCGTCTTTCATCGGCTTGATGGCCACCACGTTTCCCGGCGTGCGCCCCAGCATTTCCTTCGCTTCGCGCCCCACCGCCACCACTTCGCCCGTGTTTTTATTGATCGCCACGATCGAAGGCTCGTTCACCACAATCCCTTTGCCCTTCGCGTAGACGAGCGTGTTCGCCGTCCCCAGATCAATCGCCAGGTCGGAGGAAAACAAACTGAACACCGACCGCATGCTGTAACCGTTTTTTGTCACAGGAACTTTCGCCTCCCCCCGGAAGCGGTCTACCGAAATCCTCGCTCCGCTTTCAGACCTCTGTCATTCTGAACGCAGCGCCCGACGGCTTTTTCTTCGTCACCATTCGCGTCTTTGGCGAATTGTGAGCCGGGCGCGGAGTGAAGAATCCCTCCGTCCGCCATCCCCCGCTACGGAATCACAATCGAAACGCGCTTGATCGCCGTCCCGCCGCGCCGGTTCTGCCCGGTAATCACAATCGTCTGGCTCCCCTTGGACATCGGCGGCGTAAAGTAATGAAATGTGCCATCCGCGCGCACATCAGCCACTTTTTCGCCGTTGATAATCAGCGTCGCACCGGGCTCCGTCCGCCCCGAAACTTCCACCAGGCTGCCGTGCAACTCCGTATTGTCCACTTCCAGCAGCATATCCTGCTCTTTGCCCTGCGCCACCAAGGTGAATTTGTACGGGTCGCTCAAATCGCTTGTAGCATCTTTGTTATCCACCGCGCGCACTTTCCAGAAATAATCGCCCGGCTCGAGCCCGGTAATATCCAGGCTGGTGTCCGCAGTACGCTTCTCGAAAAGCACCTTGTTGAAGAGCGTGGACTTGCTGATCTGCAGCAAATAAGTCTTGGCCGTCGCCACAGGTTTCCATTCAAAATGCACGGGATCCTTCTTCGGATCAGCCACAATAATCGGCGACAAATTCAGCGGCGAAATCAGAGCCGGCGGCGCCAAAACTTGCTCTTTGGTAATCGTGCCGTTGGTAGGAAACGTGACGCGCTCCCACTGCGCCACTTCCACATGCTCCCCGCCGCGTTTCATGTCGGCACTGCCTTCGTTCACCGTCATCTGCTGCTGCTGCGTCTTCGGATCGCTGCGCACTTCCGCGCGGCTATTCTCCCGCAGCGAAGCCACCGCATTCTCAAACGAAATATCGGCCTTCGATCCCGGCACATTCCAAGTCGGCGTAGCCAAATCCACTTGCCCGGCCTGAATGTGGACGCCCACGCGCGTCGCTTTATCCTGCTCGATCAAGTTTTCTTCCACGGTCACCAGCGTATCGCCCTTCACCGTGTACGTCGTGCCGTCCGCAAACTGCAACCGAGCCACGCCTTCCGACCCCGTCTGAATCAAGTCGCCCTTATCCAGCGTCAATTGGTAATCGGCATTGGCCCACTGCACCGAATTCACCTTTTTCACCTGCACCTTGCCGTCCAGATTGACGAAGCGCGCCTGCTTGGCCGTCGGCGACGTGGTCGTCGCGCTCGGCTTCGTCAACGATTCCGCGATCTTGCCCAGCACGCTCCCCGAAGCCCCGGGAAAAATCAGGTAAGTAGCCCCTCCAACGATCGCCAGAAAAAGCAGCACCAGCACGATCACCGTCTTGTAAGTGACCGAGTGCCAATACACTTCCACCTTCTGAATTTTGGGCCGCGCAGACGCAGCTGTCTTGGTCTCAATCATCGGAAATTGCGCCAATTCTGCAATCTAGCATAGGGGTACAGCCCATTCAACGGACTCCAAATCATCGATGCGAATCCGCCAACACGCATCTTCGCAGCTGAATCCGAACTTTTGGGTTTCGGCTTGACTAACGAGGGGCGAAAACTTCTAAAAGTATCTCTCGCGAAGTACCCCAATATGGTGCGTCACGTGTCCCGGAATGACATAAGCCACCGCCCGCACCGTGAACGGATTGCCGCTAGCTACCCCGCGCCGCCCCCAAGCCTCCGGCGGCGTATTCCGCAGCAGCGAAATTGTCGAGAGCCGCACGCTCCGGAACTCCTCTATATGCGCGGCCCACGAAATCCCATCCGCCCCCGCGCCAGGAGCAGCAATATTCTGATCAAATCCAGGCAAAGGCTCCGCAAAGCCGCGCGCAAACCAAACCGCCCGGAACGCAAAGGCCCGCTCCGTATCGCTCACGTGATTCAACACCTGCCGGATGCTCCACTTCTCCGGCGCATAACGCCAAAGCGACTTCTCCTCCGAAATCCCCGAAAAAAATCCCAGCGATTCCTCGAGTTGCCCCTCGGTGACCGCCAAAACATCGTCGCCGCGCACCTTGTCGATGTAGGTAAAGTAATGTGCCACCGCTTCGTCGCTTCCAGGCCGTCCAATTATGACCCTATCTTACCGCACCGCAGCCGCATGCCATCGCTAGCAAAAAACGCCGAGGCTTCGTGTCATCAGCCGCACCTGGGGCCACCATTGCGTGCATCATGATGCGCGACCCAGGCGGCAAAGATATTCGACTCGCGCGAGGCCCTGCCGTTATAGGATGCGACCGACCCGCGGTTGGCAAATCGCAGATATCTGCCGATACATCTCCGTTGGAGGATCGCATGTTGCATCTCGATACCGGCAATACGGGCTTCATGATTTTGTGTACCAGCCTCGTGATGCTCATGACGCCGGGGCTGGCCTTCTTCTACGGCGGGTTGGTAGGACGCAAGAACGTCCTGGCCATCATGATCCAGAGTTTCGTGTCCATGGGCTGGACGACGGTCATCTGGTACCTCTATGGCTACTCTCTGTGCTTCAGCGGCGACTGGCACGGCATAATCGGCAATTTCCACAATGCCTTTCTGAGAGGAATCGACCTCACTACGCCATCTCCGAACGTCACCATTCCGGCGCTGGTGTTCGTCGCCTATCAGATGATGTTTGCCATCATCACGCCCGCGCTGATCTCGGGAGCGTTTACCAATCGCGTCACGTTCAAGGCTTACATGCTGTTTCTGACCGCGTGGCTCACGTTTGTGTATTTCCCGTTCGTGCACATGGTCTGGGGCGGCGGATTTCTGCAGCAATGGGGCGTGAAAGATTTCGCCGGCGGGATCGTGGTGCACAACATCGCCGGGATGGCGGCCTTGGCGTCCGTGCTGTACGTGGGCAAGCGGCGCGTGGCGGATCGCGGGCCGCATAGCATTCCGCTGGTGGCGCTCGGCACCGGGCTGCTGTGGTTCGGATGGTATGGCTTCAATGCCGGGAGCGAGATGCGCGTCGATTCTGTGACGGCCGTGGCGTTTCTGAATACCGATGTAGCCGCCTCGTTTGCCGCGGTGTCCTGGCTGATGGTCGCCTGGCTGAATGAAAAGAAGCCGAAGTTCCTGGGTCTGCTGACCGGGGCGGTGGCGGGATTGGCGACCGTAACCCCGGCCGCCGGTTACGTCTCGCCTACCACAGCGGTGATTATCGGCGTCGTTTCAGGCGTGGTCTGCTATTACGCCGTCGAAATGAAGAACAAGCTGCACTGGGACGATGCACTCGACGTGTGGGGCGTTCACGGAGTGGGTGGATTTCTCGGCATCGTCATGCTGGGCATTTTCGCCACCAAGCAATTCAATCCCGAGGGCGCGAATGGTTTGCTCGCTGGTGACCCCATGTTTCTGCTGAAGGAGCTTACGGCGGTGGTGTTCTCGTCAGTATGGGCATTCGTATTCACTTATGCCATGTTGAGGATCATCAATGGGTTCACGACGGTCAAAGTCAGCGAGATGTCGCAAGAGCTTGGATTGGACGAGTCGCTGCACGGTGAACACGCCTACGAAAGAGCAGCCGACTGAGCCGGCATTCGGAAACCATCCAGATCGAAGATTGACGCTCCATGCGTCAAACTAAGGCCCAGCCGGTGTCGGCGGCGCCAGCGACCAATGCGCATCGCGCAACTGCCACCTTCCTTCGCGATACTCGACCACGCCCGTAAAATATCCGCTTTCCTCCACGCGTTTTCCCGCCGCGTCCGTTTGCACCTCGTGCCAACTCGTCCCCACAACAGCCAGATTCCGCGTCAGCGGATCGACGCGCAAATCAT
>DAITPO010000189.1:0-5502 GCA_036833535.1 Candidatus Acidiferrales bacterium
ATTTTGCGCATGGCTGGAATTGTGGCTTCGCCGGGAATTCCTCTTCCGTAGCGCCGCCGTCCCTGGCGGCATCTTGCGGCCGGTCACGTCTTTTCGAAGCGAGTTCGAGCGTGGCGCTCTGCGTTAACGTAATGGAGCTTGCCGGGTTGCGTGGTCCGCGCGTGAGTTCTGCCCTTGGTGGGTTTTTCGTCGTAAGATGCCGGCAGGGACGCCGGCGCTACTTGCGGTTCGCGCTTCGTTTCGAATGAATTCAACCTCAACTCCGTCTTCTACTCTTGCGGCTAAGACTATTGCCGTTGCGCGGATTATTACCGGCGGGTTTTTTCTTTTCTTTGGTGAGTACAAGATAATTGGCCCGGCGTGGGCTTACGGCGGATTTCAAGGTTGGATTCGCGGATTTTTGGAACGCGATGAGGCGGTGGGATTTTACCATTCGTTTCTCGCTGGATTTGTGATGGGGCATCCGGTTTTGTGCGCGCGCATTGTGGGTTGGGGCGAATTGGCGATTGGATTGAGTTTGGTTTTGGGGCTTTGGGTGCGGCCGGCGGCGATTGCCGGGATTGTGGAGATGGCGAGTCTTGTGCTTTCGACTTGGTATGGGCCGGGGCATCATGCGCCGGCTTGGCAATATTTTGGGGCGGAATTGGACCATCTTCCTCTGATTTTATTATTTGCGATTTTCTTTGCCGCGCGCGCCGGGGAAGTTTGGGGAATTGACGGGATGATTCGAGAGCGCCGTAAGTAGCGCCGGCGTCCCCGCCGGCATCTTACGAGCGAGACGCCGCAAAGAATTCAAATTTTGGGCGGCGCACAGAGTTAAATTCGTGGCGTTGGTTGGAATTTTTGATCCGTCCACAAGTGCTGCATATAGCTACTAATTGCTCGTCAGATGCCGGCGGGGACGCCGGCGCTACTTATGCCGGAACTTCCTGAAGTTGAAACTGTGGTGCGCGGATTGCGTCGCCATTTGCCCGGGCGGCGGATTGTGGAGCTGCGTTTGGGGAAGACGGATTTTATTGACGATCCCGTCGCCCTCGGCGAGCGCGTGCCGGGAAGTTTGATTCGCGCGGTGCGGCGGCACGGGAAATTTCTGGTGCTGGAATTGGAGCGTGGCGGAGAAGAGCGCGTGGAGGAATTGCTCGTCGTGCATCTGGGAATGACGGGGCAGCTCATCGTGGTCGCGGCGGATGCGGAGATTGCGCCGCATACGCATGCGTTTTTCACGCTCGATGACCGGCGCGAATTGCGATTTCGCGATCCGCGGCGATTTGGGCGGATGCTTGTGGCTGCGCCGGAGGACGGCGAGAAAATTCTTGGGCCGCTGGGCGCGGATCCGCTGGAGGTGAGCGAGGTGGATTTCCGGCGGCTGATTTCTTCGCGGCGGGCGCGCATCAAGGCGCTGCTGCTCGATCAGCATGTTTTTCGCGGGATGGGGAACATTTATACGGATGAGAGTTTGTGGAAGGCGAAAATTCATCCGGCGCGACTTGGCGCGAATTTGAAGTTGGAGGAGATCGCGCGATTGCAGAAAGCGATGCGCGCGATTTTGGAGGAGGCGATTCGGCTCGGCGGATCTTCGATTTCGGATTATGTCGGCGCTGATGGGCAGCCCGGGGAATTTCAGATTCGGCATCGGGCTTATGACCGCGAGGGGAAGAAGTGTTTTCGATGCTCGGCGAAAATTCGGCGGATGATTGTGGCTGGGCGGAGCAGTTATTTTTGTCCGACGTGCCAGCGGGCGCCGCGGGGGACGAAGAGTCCCGCGACCAGACGGATTTCAGGAAAAGGACCGAAAGAAAAGCGCACGACGAAGAAGCGCTCGTAGCGCACATCTCGCAAGGATTGAAACGGGCCGGGCGCAGCAAGCAGCGACCCGACGAACACCAGCGTTATCACGCGCGAAGAATTAGCAGGGCGCCCGCCAGTGCTAACACTCCGGAATAGATAAATCCTGCGGCGGGCGAGACGCTGGACCAGAGCGCGCCTACTACTATGCTGGAAATTAGATCGCCGATGCCGTTTGTGGTGGCTAGGACGCCGAAGCCCGAGCCGCGCGATTCCGCAGAGAGAAGATCGGCGGCCAGAGCTTTTTCCAGCGATTGCTGCATGGCTAGATGAATTCCGGCTAGACCAAAAAGAACAATCAGTACGGGAAGAGTAGGCTTCTCGAGGATGAAGCCTGCGGCTACGACTGCGCCCAGGGCGTAGCCGGAGCCTAATAGAGCGCGCTTGCTGAGTTTGTCGCCGATGGCGCCGGCGGGATAGGCGGCGATGGCGTCAATGAAATTGTGGAAAGTGTATAGGCCGACGGAAATTGCGGCGGCGCGGGCGACGCCGTATTGCGGCGTGAGAACTTGCGAGGCGCGGAGAATTAGGAGCGTCGGGGCGAAATCGCCGAGGCCGTGTGCTAGGACGCCGAGCAAATATTTCCAATAGCGCGATGGAAGTTGCTTGAGGCTTTTCGCAAAGCTCGGCGCGCGGCGGTTTTGCAACTTTCTACTGGCGGGAACAAGCGTTGCGAAGGCCAGCGCGGCGAAAAGGCCTGGGACGACTGTTGCTTTCAAAACGCCGCGCACGCCCCAGAGGCCAACCAACGCCGTGGCGCAGAGCGGGCCGAGAACTGCGCCGGCGGTGTCCATGGCGCGCTCGAAGCCGAAGGCGCTGCCGATTTTTTCGGGGACGACGGCATCGGCGAGAAGTGCATCGCGCGATGGGCCGCGGCTGCCTCGGCCGATCCAGCCTATTGAACGCAGAACGAGGACGGCGGGCCAGCTTGTGGCGAAAGCATAGCCGCACGTGGCGATTCCTGTAGTGAAGTAGCCGAGGATGCCCGTCGGTTTCCGCGCGTGGGGGCGATCTGCCAACCAACCGCCGGCTAATTTAGCGAAACTTGAGAAGCCATCCGCCACTCCTTCGATGATTCCGAGAGCCACTGCCGGTGCTCCGAGACTGGCGAGAAATGCTGGGAGAAGAGAGGTGGCAGCTTCGTGGCCCCAGTCGGAGAACAGGCTGGCTAGGCCTATGCCAAGAACGCCGCGCGTGAGCCAGCGCGAGGATGATGGTGCGTTGGATGCGGCGGGCGGTTCGCTCATTGGCGCTGAGGTTCTAGCCGGCGGCGGATTTCTGTGCGGCGTGGACGCCGTCCAGATGCGGAATTGCGGCGGCGAAGATGCGTTCGCCCCAGACTCGGCGATCGCGGGCTTCGAGCCATTTCACGTTGGGGCGAATGCGCTCGAACGGCTCGCTGGAGAGCAGCTCGTTGAGGATCATTTCTATTCGCTGCTGGAAGGCGCGATCTTCGGAGCGGAAGCCGTCGGGGATGATGCCGTCGGCTACGGTGGGGACGCCGATGAGAATAGAGTAGGTTTCCATCCACCAGGTCAGCCAGGGTTCGAGTTGCGGTTGGCGGCCGAATTTGTTTACGAGGTAGCAGTAATTATCGAGGACGGCGCGGTCGCAGATTACGTGCGGGGCGCGGCGCGCGGCGTCGAGTTCGGCGGCGATTTGCGCGTGGAGAATCCACAGCTGGGCTTCCAGTGTTGTTGCGGCGTTTACTGGGAAATGGGATTGGCGGGCGATTTCGGTGACCAGTTCCACGTTGTAGCTCGCCTTTTTTAAGAGCGAGCAGGTTTCATAGGCAAGAGTGGTTTTGCCTACGCCGTGCGTGCCGATTAGGGCTAGCTTCAAGGATTGGCCTCGAGGAGTTCAGGAGAACCTCTTCTAACACAGAAAGCTTGGAAGCGAAACCGAGGAGGGGCAAAAAGGCGGGGGCCGAAAACCGGGAGGGCTGAAGAATCTGTGTGAGAGCGCAGAATTTTTGCCAGGGCACGGCTTAGGTCGTGCCGCGAATCTCGCAATATCGATACGGCTTTAGCCGCTGAGGTTTTGTGTTTCCGGTTCTCATACACACTCTGAAGACCCTCCCGTACTGGACTGGTTGCCTCGGTGCGGTAGGGCGCTTAGAATCGGTCGGCTTTGGGATTCATTCGATAAGAGAGAGGGAGAGTTGAGAATGAAGACTGGTCGGAGTGCTTTCATAATTGTTGTTGCTGTGCTCGGCGGGCTAGGGTGCCTTGTGCTGCGGGCGCAGCAGATGTCTCCGCAGGGAAAACAGGCGGTGCTGGATGCAGCTACCGTGGCTGCTGACGACAAGATCATGGCGGAAATCAAGGACCACAACGAAATCATGAGCAATCTCGAATACTTGTCGGACATGATCGGGCAGCGGCTGACGGGCTCGGAGAATTTGAAGAAGGCGAATGATTGGACGAAGGAACGCTTCACCGCGTACGGCGTGGAGAATGCGCACCTCGAGAGCTGGGAGATTGCACATTCGTGGACGCGCGGGACGGCGCGCGGGCGAATCGTCAGCCCGGCGGAGCATCCGTTGTCGCTGGCTTCTTACGGATGGGCGCCCAGTACGAATGGAGTGGTGCGCGGCCCGATTGTTTATGTGAATGCGCAGTCGGTGGAGGAATTGCAGACCTTTAAGGGAAAACTGAAGAATGCGATTGTGATCGGCGCCGAACCGGCATTACTGCCTGCGCCTGACGCGCCGGCGATCAACCCGATGCTTGTGCCGTTCGGCGATCGGGTCGCGCTGGTGACGCCGCAGCGTCCGGGCGCGCGGCCGATTCGCTATGGGCCGGAGTATATGAAATTTGTTCAGGCGCGGAATGCATTTTTCAAAGAGGAAGGTGTCAACGCGATGCTGACGGATTCGGGCAAACCGGATGCTTTGCTGAACATGACTGGGCTGGGCGGGCGGACATATTCGATCTCGCCCCTGCCTGCTGCGTTTGTGACTTCGGAAAACTATTCACTGATTTGGAGATTGCTGAAGCGCGGGCCCGTGGAAGCGGAAATCGAAATTACGAATACGATTGGCGAAAGTCCGGTGGACGTTTACAACACGGTGGCGGAAATTCGAGGAAGCGAGAAGCCGGATGAAGTCGTGGTGCTGGGCGCGCATCTGGATTCCTGGGATTTGGGGACTGGCTCTACCGATAACGGAACTGGATCGATGGTAGTGCTGGAAGCGGCGCGCGCGCTCGAGAAATTGGGATTGAAGCCGAAGCGCACGATTCGATTCATTCTTTTCAGCGGCGAGGAGCAGGGATTGAATGGATCGCGGGCGTACATTGAGGAGCACAAGTCCGAGTTGCCGAAATTCTCAGCGGTTTTGATCCACGATATCGGCACAGGCAAGGTGCTCAGCATCGGGATGATGGAAAATTATCAGGATGCGGAGATCATGTATCAGGTGGTGCAGCCTTTGAAGGCGATAGGTTTGCTCGAACCGAGCGAAAAGTTGGAGGGCGGAAGCGATCATGCGTCGTTTAATCAGGCAGGAGTGCCGGGATTTTACGGCATTCAGGAGCCGGAACAATATTTCCAGACGCATCACTCGCAGGCGGATACGTTCGACCAGGTGAAGGAGGCGGGAGTGGTCGAAGGAGCGCAGGTGCTGGCGGTGTGGGCGTACAACGTGGCGCAATTGGC
>DAITPO010000190.1:0-2256 GCA_036833535.1 Candidatus Acidiferrales bacterium
CGCGACGGGGGTTAGATTCACCATTTCGATTATCTCCCAATGATTAGATGCTCTCAGATCATCTTCGATGCTACGCCGATATTATAGCAGAATGCGCCTTGTAGCACAGCCACTGCTAGCTGAGCGGTTTTCTATGTTGGAGGACGGCGCGGCGCGTATACCGGCAGTGATAGCGCCGGCGTCCCCGCCAGCATCCGGCGACCACGAGATCCGGCGAAGGCAGCGGCGATGCGCGGACTCACCCCGCAAAACGAGTGAGGTTGACTCGATGTCGCGCCGCGGTAGATCTCGGCATGTAGCGTCGAACGAGGTCGTAAGATGCCGGCGGGGACGCCGGCGGTACTGAACCGCGGGCCGAACATCCGCGTTGAATGGCGGTTTGCGTAAGTTGAGATTTCACCTAAAATATCAGAGCCAAAATGAAACATACCGTCACATTGATTCCCGGCGATGGCATCGGGCCCGAAGTCTCGAAAGCCGTGCAGGAAATTTTAGCGACTTCGGGCGCCGAGATTCACTGGGACGAGATTCCGGCGCGCGCAGAGTTCGAGCGCCGCGGCCTCGATTTCATCAGCGCTGGGGTGCTGGATTCGATCCGCAAGAATCGCGTAGCGCTGAAAGGGCCCATGGCTACGGCGGTAGCAGGTGGCCCCCCAAGCATCAATGTGGCGCTGCGCAAAAATCTCGAGCTTTTCGCGAATCTGCGGCCAGTGAAAAACCTCGATGGAGTGAAGAGCGTTTTTCAAGACGTAGATATCGTCTTGATCCGCGAGAACACGGAAGACCTCTACGCGGGCCTCGAACATACGGTCGTACCGGGCGTGGTGGAAAGCCTGAAAATCATCACCGAGAAAGCTTCCACGCGCGTCGCGCGCTTTGCTTTCGAGTACGCCCGCAAATACGGCCGCAAGAAGATCCACGCCATTCACAAAGCCAATATCATGAAGCTTTCGGATGGATTGTTTCTTTCCTCCATCCGCAAAGTGGCGCCCCAATATCCGGAGATCGAATACAAAGAGCTGATCATCGACAACGCCTGCATGCAAATGGTGATGAACCCGCACCAGTTCGACATGCTGCTGCTGACGAATCTTTACGGCGACATCATGAGCGATCTCGCGGCGGGACTGGTGGGCGGGTTGGGCGTGGTGCCCAGCGGGAATATCGGCGAAGGGATGGCGCTGTTCGAGGCCGTGCACGGCACCGCGCCAGACATCGCCGGGAAAGGCATTGCGAACCCAACAGCGCTGTTGATGAGCTCAATCATGATGCTGCGCTACCTCAGTGAGGAACCCACGGCAGACCGCATTGAGGCCGCCCTTCGGCGGGTATATCGCGAAGGTCGAGTTCGCACGCGCGATGTTGGTGGCAACGCCACGACCGCGCAATTCACCGAGGCCGTCATTCGCGCGGTCGAGAAGCCGGCGACTGTGGGCGATTGAAGAGCCACGCGGCGGTTGACACGCGATTCGCCGCACTACAAAATGAGCGCATAGGTTGAAGCTTGGGAGGCTGGCCGGTGCCACTGGAAATCGACATCGCAAAGCACGTCAGCGGTGAGATTGAGAAAGCGTACCCCATCTCCACGGGGACGACGAACAAGCGAAAGAGAAAGCCGCACATCATCGCCGTGATCAACGAGATGTGTACCGGCTGCTCGGGCTCGCCCGCTTGCGTGGATTATTGTCCCGTAGCGGATTGCATGTACTGGGTGGAAGATCCGGATCACGCGCCATTCGGCCATATTCGCGTCGATCCCATTCTTTGCATTGGCTGCAAGCTCTGCACCAGCAAAGGACCTGACGGCGCGTTTCTCGAAGGCTGCCCGTGGGATGCGATCGACATGGTGCCTCTGGCGGAATTCGAGGCCAAGTACGGCCCCATGCCGTTCTAGTTTGCTTCGAAGAAATTACAGTTTTGGGTTGGCGTGCCTGCAGATGAGTTCGGCACATACCCCTCGACACTAGGCAACTGCAGATCCCTCACTTCGTTCGGGATGACAGCGATGCTTCTTGTTATTTGAAATCTTGCGGCGCTGCGTGAGTTGCCGCTGTGCGTGGGCGGCTATTTCTTTTCTTTGGTGACCAGCAGATGGCGGATCAGGGAGATGCCGCCGGTAACGGGAACGAAGAGAAGATGCTTCAGAAGCCCGGAGCGGCGCTCCAGGCGATCGTGCTCGACATCGAGCTCCGCGCGCGTCTGGCCGATCAGCACTGTGGCGAATTTCGCAAAGTCGATGCCGCACTTGTCGCACGT
>DAITPO010000190.1:2356-5492 GCA_036833535.1 Candidatus Acidiferrales bacterium
TGAGCTCAGTGCGAATTGCGGGACTGAATCTGCTCGAGAGTCAGCTTGGCTTGTTGCTGAATTTGAGGCGGCATGCCTTCGGCGCCGCGTGCGTAAGGCGCAATTGAGGGAAGGTCTTCGGGCTGACCGATCAAGAAGAGCGCGCGCAGGGCTTCCCAGACCATTTCCTGGCTGGGAGCGAGAAGGAGGATCGTTTGGCCTTCGGTGACTGTAGATTTATCGGCGGCCGTCCAGTTGACGATCGTGCCGGGAACCTTTACGCGCACTTCCCTGCTCTCACCGTTTGAGTCCACATGACCTATCATCGTGCCCGGATTGACGGTCTCGCCGGGCTTGAGGCGCTGGCGAAGAACGCCAGGATTTGGCGCCGGAACGGCGAACGGCGCGAGCATGGAGACGATGACGGCGTGGCCTGAGGCATCTCCGAAGCGAACCAAGGATAACGCGGCATTGCGCGCGACCATCGGATCTGCGTCGGCGAGCATATTGCGCAGAGCATCGTGAAACTCGGGTGCGGTGGCGTCCTGGCCCATCAACCAAGCGTCCGTAACGCGGATCTCGGGGAGCGGATCATTCGCGAAAGTGACGAGTTGCGGATACCAGCGCCGAACCGTCGGATCGTTTTTCTCGATGCGCTGCTCGATCTGCGTCAGCGCGTGCTGAATTTCGCGGGCATGCTTGCGGTCCTGAAACGCCTTGGCGATCTGATCATCCGTCAGCGGGCGGCCGAACCAAGTGGCGTTCCAGAATAAGAAGGGCATGGAGACGAAAAGAACCGCGACGATCAAGACCGCATAGGTCCAACGGCCGCCAAAGGGCTTCTGCGTTGTACTCGACGAAGACTCGCTCATGATCTTGGGAGAATCAGCCGAGAAGATGATGCAGGCTGGCGGTTAGGAGCGCAAGCGTCGCCGGCATTCGCGGCGGATAAAGGCGATAGAGAAGAAAGTAGATTATGACGCCGGTGACGGAGACGTAGAGCCAGAGCGGAAACGTCCATCGCGCGATGGCGCGGTGGCGCGGGAATTGGCTGCGCAGCGCGCGCGTGAGCGTGATGAGGACGAGCGGGACGATGACGACCGCCAGAATCGTGTGCGTGGTGAGAATGGTGAAATAGACCGGGCGAATCCAGCCCTCGCCGCCGAAACGCACCAGACCGATGGTGAAGTGATAGTAGAGATAGCCGCACAGAAAGAGCGTCGAGCACGCGAAGGCGGTAATCATGCAGATTCTGTGGGCGAATATTTTCCCGCGGCGAATCATGGTGTAGCCGGTGAGGAGGAAGACGGCGCTCGTGCCATTGAGGACGGCGTTAGTCGCGGGAAGCTGATAAACCCAGGGAGCTGGCAGGTGCAAATCGCGTTCCCTACTTCGCGGGCGCGGGTTTAGCCGCGGCGGCGGCTTTCTTATCGCGCGATGGAAGCTTGATCCAGCCGGCCTGCAGAGCGACGAGGAAAATCTGGAGGGCGAATACGCCGGCGATCATCAGGCAGATGATGACGAGCAGAATGCCGTCCACGCCGCTTGCCAGCAACCCGCTGGTGAAGCACCAGACGATACCGATCAAGGCGAGGACGAGGAAAAAAAGGCTGATGATGGCGAGTTCGATTTGATTCTTCTTCGGGTCCATGTGGAGGGGGTTGGTCTGCTCCTTTCGCGTTCTGACGAGGGCTATCGAAACGCGCGATCCAGAATCATCAAGCCGAGAAGAATCGGAATGTGAATCACGGTGGCGTGCATGAGCCATTTGGCGCGGATGTTGGTGCGGCTGCGCTCGGCCCAAAGGCAGACCTGCAGAAGGGCCATTCCGAGCACCGTGGCGCCGAAGAAATAGCCAATTCCAGTGATGCCGATGACCGACGGCAGGAGGCTGATCGGGACTAGGATGGCGGCAGCGACGAGGATCTGGCGATACGTGCCGTCCCCGGAAGGCTCGACTACCGGAAGCATCTTAATTCCCGCGCGCGCGTAATCCTCGCGGTACATCCACGCGATCGCGAGAAAATGCGGGAATTGCCAGAAGAAAAGTATGCCGAAGAGAATCCACGCGCCTAGAGAAAGCGACCCGCGCGCGGCGGCCCAGCCGATGAGCGGCGGAATGGCGCCCGGGAATGCGCCGATGAATGTGGCGAGCGGTGTGATTTTCTTGAGCGGCGTGTAGACGCCGAGATAGAGCGCCGATGTCGCCAGGGTCAGCGACGCGGCCAGTACATTGGACAAGATGCCGAGGTAGAGCACGCCGACTACGACGAGAATCGCGCCGAGCCAGAAAGCCTCGGCCGGTTGGATGATGCCGGATGGAATGGGCCGCGCAGCGGTGCGGCGCATCTGGGCGTCGGCCTCGCGCTCGGTGTATTGGTTTAGCGTGGCGGTTCCGGCGGCGGCGAGCGTGGTGCCGACGAGAGTGTGCGCGAGGAGCGCCCAATCGAGAGGGCCGCGCGAAGCGATGTAAAAGCTGGCGACCGTGGTGATTACCACGAGAAAAGTGACGTCGGGCTTCGCCAGAGCGACGTACGCCCAGGCGCGCTCAGTGGCGGGGACTGCATTCTCCCTGACGGAACTCATCGAGCCCTCATACGGCCGCTCCGGACGCCTGCGAACTCAGCTCCACGGCGCCGGACGGACGCAACAGCCTATAACAAATGAGCGTCAGAATCACGCTGGAAGCGAGAGTGAGAGCGCCGACGAGGACGTGGGCTACGGTAAGAATCACGTACGGAAGCGTTGGCTGCGCTTCGTTGATGGCTTTGGCCACGGCCCAGTAGGCGGCGAAGCCGAGCAGAATTTGAGTTCCGAAGGTGGCGTGCAACCACACTACGCTGCGGCGAATCGCGGGAACATTGGCGAAGCGCTTCTTGGCCGTGCGGCCGGTCCAGATCACGAAGAAGGTCACTGCGACGGCGCCGATGAGATGCGGGAGAATGCCGAACGCGCCGTGGCGGAATCCGGCGCCGAGAATGAGCTGAACGAAAATTACGATGGTGGTCCACAGAGCCAGGGAACGAACTTGGGGCGAGCCGCGATCTTCGTGCGGCGCTTGATCGCTTAGACTCCAGGGACTCGTGTAAAGAGCCAGCGCAACCGTGGTGATAAAGAAAATCTGGGCCACCGTGGCATGGAATGTGGCGATGAGCGG
>DAITPO010000191.1:0-1614 GCA_036833535.1 Candidatus Acidiferrales bacterium
ACCGGACTGCCGCTGGGATTGTTCGACGAAGCCGATTACGACGAGTTCACTTTCAAGGCCAAGCCGGGCGATCTGTTCGTGTTCTACAGTGACGGCATTCTCGATGCACGCAACCGGCACGGGCATTCTTTTGGGCCGGAGCGTGTGGAAGCGATTGTCGCCGGCTGCGCCACCAAGTCGGCGGATTGTGTGGTGAACGAGATCTTCAAGGCGGTTACCGAACATGCCGCTGGCGTGGACACCTTCGACGATCAGACGGTGGTGGCGATCAAAGTGAAAGCCGGCACGGGCAAACGCAAGTGAAACCCGAGCGCGAATCGCAAGCTTTACGCCCACCCGCGTTTGAATATCATCGCGCGGGCTCGGGCGCGCGCGCCGCGGAACTCTACTGCGAGGGCGCCGCGCTTGAAAGGCTTGCCGCGCGCCACGGAACTCCACTGTATGTCTATTCCGCGGCCATGATCCGGGCGCGCTTGAAAGCCTTCGCTCACGCCTTTCAGTCCATTCCGCACACCCTGTGCTATTCGGTCAAGGCCAATTCAACGCTGGCGATTCTGCGACTGGTGGCCAGTGAAGATGCCGGGGCCCGGGCCGGCTTTGACGTGGTTTCTGGCGGAGAATTGCAACGAGTTCTGCGCGTAAGCCGGAAAGCGAAGGCGACGCTCAAGCCCAAGGTTGTGTTCTCCGGCGTGGGCAAGACCGCGGCCGAGATGGAACTCGCCTTGCGCTCGGGAATCTTGCTGTTCAACGTTGAAAGCGCTTCGGAATTAAACTTGCTTTCATCAACCGCGACACGATTAAAGAAACGAGCAGCGGTGGCGGTGCGGGTCAATCCCGACGTCTCGGCAAAAACGCATCCTTACATTTCGACCGGACTGCATCAGCACAAGTTTGGCGTGCCAATTACCGAAGCGCGGACGCTGTACACGCTGGCCGCGAAGCAGCCTTATCTGAACGTGGCCGGAGTGAGCGTCCACATCGGGTCGCAGATTGCCGATGTTGGTTCTTTTCAAGTGGCGCTCGAACGCGTGGCTGATCTGATTTGCGATCTGCGGGCGGAGGGCCACGACATTCGCTATATCGACGCCGGCGGCGGCCTGGGAATTTCGTATGAGGGAACACAAGGAAAGTTTGAGAAACAGATTGCCGCATACGCGAAGGCGGTGCTAGCACCGTTGCGCGGGTTGAAGCTGCATTTGCTGCTCGAGCCGGGTCGTTCCATTGTAGGACCGGCGGGCGTGTTGCTGACCCGCGTCCTCTACCGGAAGACGAATAATCATAAGCGCTTTCTGATTGTCGATGCGGCGATGAACGACCTGCTGCGCCCGTCTCTCTACAGCGCTTATCACGAGATTGTCCAGGTGTGCCGGGCGACGAGCCGCAAGTCGCGGGAAACGGAGATCACCGACGTCGTTGGCCCCATCTGCGAGACCGGCGACTTCTTCGCACGTGACCGAAAGCTCCCCCTCGTCGGCGAGGGCGATCTGCTGGCCATTCTCGACGTGGGCGCGTACGGATCGGTGCTGGGGTCGAACTACAACACGCGCGGGCGAGCGGCGGAAGTGCTGGTGGAGGGTGCGAAGGCCGCGGTGATAAGGCGACGCGAGAGCGCGC
>DAITPO010000191.1:1714-5365 GCA_036833535.1 Candidatus Acidiferrales bacterium
ACTTCACCGGTATCGAAGGTGCGCTCGACGAGGCCTGGATGGTTTTCACTCACAACATTTTCGCTCACATCATCACCGGCTCGCGGCATCGGCGTCGTAAGTCAGTTTGCCGCCGACCCACGTTTTGAGTACCTTTACGTCGCGGATCTTCACGGGATCGATGCTGAGCACGTCGTCAGTCAGCAATACCATGTCGGCAAGTTTTCCCGCGGTGATCGAGCCTTTTTCGTTCTCCTGAAATTCTGCGTAGGCCGAACCCATCGTGTAAGCCTCGATTGCTTCTTGAATGGTCAACTTCTGCTCGGGAAACCATCCATTCGGATTCTTGCCATCGAGGGTCGCACGGGTTGTGGCCGCGTACAGCGTGAGCATGGGATTGAGCGGCGCGACATCCCAATCCGTGCCCAATGCGAGCCGAACACCGTGATCAAGGAACGTGCGAAAGGCGTAGGTGCGGCTGGCGCGGTCGTGTCCGATGCGGCCCTCAGCCCAGCGGCCGTCGTCGATCGCGTGATAGGGCTGCACCGACGCGATCACGTGCAGTTGCGCGAAACGATCGAAGTCTTTGGCCGCCATGTGCTGCGCGTGCTCGATGCGCCAACGGCGATCACGGCGGCCATGCGCCTTTTCGATCTCGGCATAAATGTCGAGGATCGCGGAAATACCAGCATCTCCGATAGCGTGGGTGCAGATCTGCAATCCAGCGGCGTCAGCCCGCATCATGCGATCGCGCATAAGCGAGATGGGCTGCATCTCGTCAGAGAGCAGGCCGCGATTGCCGGGCTGGTCCGAAAAAGGATCGAAAAAATACGCCGTGGCCGAGCCGAGCGAGCCATCTGCGTATGCCTTCACCGCGCCGATGCGCAGATACGGCCCGCCAAACGCCCGCCGGATACCGATCTTCACTTGGTCGTCCACCTGCGTGATCAGCGGCGCCGCATAGATGCGCGTGGTGAGCTTGCCTTGGTCGAGCAGCTCGGAGTAGATCGCGATGTCGGCGTAATCAGGGTTCATGTGCTGCACGCTGGTCACGCCGAGCGAGGCGGCGTGTTCGAGGGCGCGCTCAATCGACTGGAGGAGCTGATCGTGGCTGGGAGGTGGAACCGCTTTGAACAACAGATCCGCGGCCGCATCTTTAAGCGCGCCCGTCGGATTTCCTTGTCGATCGCGGACAATCACTCCGCCCGCGGGATCATGGGTTTGCTTGGTGATGCCCGCCAACTTCAAGGCCAGCGAGTTGGCCAGGGTCATGTGGCCGTCGTAGCGACTCACAGCTACCGGCGTTTCGGGCGTTGCCGAATCGATCAGTTCTTTAGTCGGCAGTTCCGCGGGACTCCACTTGGTCTCGTCCCAATCGCCGCCGAGCAGCCATTCGCCCTTGGCGCTCTTTGCGGCTCGTTCGCGAATGCGCCGCACAAATTCCTGCGCGCTGGTGGCGTCGTTGAGTTGCACGCTATCGAGTTGCGCTCCACCATCTGAGAAGTGCACGTGGGCGTCGTTGAATCCCGGCAGCAGACGCTTTCCGGCGGCGTCGACGACGCGGGTGTGGGGACCCCGCCAGGCATCCACCTGTGCGCTTGTTCCGACGGCAACGATCCGGTCGCCGAGGATAGCAACTGCCTCCGCCTCCGGATGCGACGAATCGACGGTCCAGACACGGGCGTTCTGGATGATGAGGTCAGCAGCCGGTTTAGTTTGCGCGAAGACGCCCTGGGCGCACGCGATAACGAGGACCAACTGCAGCAGACAGCGTCTCAATTTTCCTCCTGAAACCTGGCACCTGAGACCTGACACGTGACTTTAGCGTTCTCCCCACTTGAGCTTGGTGGCGAGCACTTCGAAAAATGTTTTTTGAAAACGTAACAGTCTGGCCTGATGCTCCGCTTTAACGCAGCGTACGATGTCACCGTGGCGCGCGGGTAAGCCAACCTGTCCATCGAAACTCAGATAGGCTTCCTCTTTCCCGGTCTTGACGTGGATTTCGACCTCGACCGTATCGCGCACCACCACTGGACGGTGCGTCAAGCCGTGGGGCGAGACGGGCGTAATGACGAACGCATCCACATCCGGGTTCAGAATCGGCCCTCCCGCCCCGAGAGAATACGCGGTAGAACCGGTCGGCGTGGCGATGATCAGCGCATCGGCCCGGTAGCTGGAAACGAATTCCGCGTTCACGAAAAGCTCGAAGTGATTCAAGCGCGCGATGGCGCTCTTGCTCACCACTACCTCGTTCAAGGCCTCGTGCGTGGCCAGGGTCTTGCCGCCGCGGATTAGCGAGCCGCTCAGCATGGACCGGATATCCACGATGTAACGCTCTTTCTCGATTGCCTCCAGCGCGGGATAAAGATCGGCCATGGCGAGTTCAGTCATGAATCCAAGCGTGCCGAGGTTGATTCCGAGGATGAGCGTTCCGGCTTTGGCCACCGCGCGGGTCGCCGATAGCAGCGTGCCGTCGCCGCCGAGCACCAGAGCCAGATCCGGAGATCGCGTGGCTAACTCGGTTCGTGGCACCACGTCCGACGCAGAGAAATAGGCGGCGCTTTCCTTGTCCATGACTACCGAGTACTTGCGCTGTTGCAACCATTTTTCGAGCGCGGGCAATACTTCGCGCAGCTCGGGACGACCCGGCTTCGAAATAATGGCAACGGTCTTCTGGCGAGTTTGGCTTCGGGGAGGCTTGGGCATGTCTTCGGGCGTCTCTTCGGACTCTTCCTCTGATGTCGGAATTCCGATTGTACAGAATCACCGGATCGGAGGCGGCGAAAACTCCGCGTGGAGCAGGAATTCGCGATTGCCTTCGCCGCCGAGAATGGGCGATTCGATCGATTCGGTGTGTATGCATCCGAGACTTAACAGCGCCGCTTCGACTCTGGCGACGGCCGCTCGCTGCGCCGCTTCGTCGCGCACGATCCCGCCCTTGCCCACCAGTTCCCTGCCCGCTTCGAACTGCGGCTTCACCAGCACCACAATCTGGACGCAAGACGAAGTGCAGGACGAAGCCGCGCGAATCACCGCCGGCAACACCAGGGTGGCGGAGATGAAGGAGACATCCATGGCGATGAAGGCGACGGGCTCGCCAATGTCGCGGGGCTCGAGATAGCGGGCGTTGGTCTTCTCCAGAAGTCGAATGCGCGGATCGTTACGCAGGCCGAAATCCATCTGACCATAGCCGGTGTCGATGGCAGTCACCTTGGCGGCGCCGTGCTGCAGCATGCAGTCGCTGAAGCCTCCAGTGGACGCGCCGACGTCGAGACAGACTTTATCGCGAAGGTCGATCCGCCAGTGCTCGAGAGCCTTCTCCAATTTGAGCCCACCACGACTGACGTAACGCAGATCCTCGCCCAGCAGGCGCAAAGTCGCCGCGGAGTCAATCAGTGCTCCCGCCTTCTCGATCTTCTGCTCGTTGACCAGAACTTTTCCGGCTAGGATGAGGGCTTGGGCGCGTTGGCGCGACGGCGTCAGCCCACGATCCACGAGTAACTTGTCGAGGCGTGTCTTCACAAGAGAGAACGAGTCTTCACTCGAGTCGAATGCATCGGGGCGCGATGCGGCAAGCACCCGATGCAGTGCAGAATGTTAAACACGGTTGTTGACAAAAGGTTACAAGAGTAAGTTCCCGCTTTTCCACAAACTTTTCCTCAGCGGTGTTGA
>DAITPO010000192.1:0-5320 GCA_036833535.1 Candidatus Acidiferrales bacterium
TCCGCCGCCAACTGACGCACGGGCGGCAACGAGGCCCCCTCTGCCAGTTTCCCTCGCGCGATCAGTTCCTTGATCCCATCGGCCACCTGCTGATAGATGGGCCGCGGATCGTTGGTATCAATGGTCAGAAGCATGCGAATGTCTTGTGTATGTATACTCCATACACTTTTAGGCTGTCAAGAGGAAAAATCGTGCGGCTAGCCCGAAGATTTGCGTGCAGGTTCGTCTTTCTACCGACCAGTCCGATTCCTGCGCGGTGCAGACAATGTGGACTGTTTGTAGGTTCATCGCGTTCCCGCCGGTGTGAGCAATCCGCGGGCGGACTTGGTAGATTGTCGGAAGGAATCTGCTATGGAAGCTGGCGGCCATCGCGCGACGTGGAAGACTTTGTTGGCTTTCGCCATCATCTATTTTGTCTGGGGATCTACGTTTCTCGCCGTCCGCGTTGGAGTGCGCGAAGTTCCTCCGTTTCTTCTGGCGGCGATGCGTTTCTTGATTGCGGGAATCGTTCTTTATGGCTGGATGCTGGCGCACGGCGAGCGCTCGCCGAGCCGACGCCAATGGACCTCCGCTTTCTTACTCGCCACTGTGATCTTCGTTTTGGATTACGGGCTATTGTTCTGGGCCGAGCAGCGCGTGCCTTCGGGCATTGCCGCGGTAATGATGGCCATCATTCCGGCGTTTATGGCGCTTTCGGAAATCGTTATTCTTCGCACGCAGAAGCTCACCCTGCGCTTGTCGATGGCGCTTTTGATCGGCATTGGCGGAGTGGCTGTGCTGATGAGCCGCTCTTTGAATCTTGGCGGAGCGCCGATCGATACCGCGGGCGCCGTGGCGTTAATCGTCGCATCGATTAGTTGGTCCGTGGCGGCATCGCTCTCGCGCAAGTTGCAGTTGCCTGCCTCGAAAGTCATGAGCTCGGGAGCGCAGATGCTCGCCGGCGGAGTGCTACTCGCTCTCACGGCCACGGCGCTGGGCGAATTCCGCAATTTTCATCCGGCGAGCGTCTCGCGCACAGCGTGGCTCTGCCTGCTCTATCTGATCGTCGCCGGCTCGATCATGGGCTTTACTGCTTACGTCTGGCTGATTCATCATCACTCACCGACAAAAGTCGGCACCTACGCCTACGTCAATCCGATTGTCGCCGTGCTGGTCGGATATTTCCTGGGCGGCGAAGCGCTCGGCCTTCGAACGATTCTGGGAACTTTCTTCGTTCTGATCAGCGTGCTAGTGATCACCACGACGCCGGCGAGTAAGCGGGAAGCGGCACTCGCGCGAGAAGACGCGCCGGAAGCCGTGGGAACGTAATCTACAAGCGCAGCGGCCGCTTTCTTCCGCCACCAAGATTTCACGCGAACTATCAAGCTGGAGCTATACTCTCCGCGATACGATTCGGATATTTGCCGCGGCTCTTCGTTCGTTATCATGTAGAGGCCCCAAGGGAGAAATTATTCCATGCATGTTTCATCGCGAGCGGCTCTGCGTCTTTTGATCGCGTTGGCGTTGGCAGCCGCAGCTTTCCCGTATGTCCAGCCGGTCTCATTTGCGCAACAAATTTCCGAAAGTCTTTTTTCCGGGCTGCACTGGCGAATGATTGGGCCGTTCCGCGGCGGCCGCTCGAATGCCGTCAGCGGCGTGCCGGGGCAGCCGAACACTTTCTATTTCGGCTCGGTCGGCGGCGGCGTCTGGAAATCTGAAAATTCGGGCCGCACTTGGAATCCGATTTTCGACTCGCAACCCGTGCCGTCAATCGGGGCAATTGGCGTCGCACCGTCGAATCCTAACGTGCTTTATGTCGGAACGGGCGAGTCCGACATGCGCTCGCAAATCTCGTTCGGCAACGGCATCTACAAATCCACCGACGCGGGCAAGACGTGGACGCACATCGGCCTCGATAACACGCGGCAAATCGGCCGCATCCTCGTGGACCCGCGGAATCTTGAACTCGTTTTCGTCGCAGCGCTCGGACACGCCTACGGCGCGAATCCGGACCGCGGCGTATATCGCTCGAGTGACGGCGGAGCGAACTGGCAGAAAGTCCTCTACAAAGGCGACAACATCGGCGCGATTGACCTCGCCTTCGACCCGCAAAATTCGCGCACGATTTACGCCGCGCTCTGGAATTCGCGACGCCCGCCGTGGAGCATCTACTCTCCGTCCTACGGTCCCGGCAGCGGCATTTTCAAATCCACGGACGGTGGAGACACCTGGCAGCAACTCACCGAAGGGCTGCCGTCCGAACGCGTCGGCCGCATCGGAATCGCGGTCGCGCCCACGAACTCGAATTTGTTGTACGCGATCATTGATGCCAAGCAGGGCGGCATCTATCGCTCGGATGATGCCGGTGCCACGTGGCGCAAAATGTCGGACGAGCATCGAATCTGGGGACGCGGATGGTATTTCTGCAACGTCGTCGTGGATCCGGAAAATCCGGAAATCGTCTACGTCTCAAATACTTCGCTTTACCGCTCGACGGACGGCGGCAAGAGCTGGACCGCAATCCGGGGCGCCCCCGGCGGCGATGATTATCATCAGCTCTGGATTTATCCGGGCGATCCGAAGCGCATGATCATCGCCAGCGATCAAGGCACCGTCGTCACCGAAGACGGCGCGGCCACCTGGAGTTCCTGGTACAACCAGCCGACCGCGCAGATGTATCACGTCGCGCCCGATTATCGTTTTCCCTACTGGGCCACCGGCGCGCAGCAGGACAGCGGCTCCATCGGCGTTCGAGCCCGCAGCAGCCACGCTGAAATTTCGGGGCACGATTGGACCGGCATGTGCGCCGGCGACGAAGCCGGTTACACCGCGCCCGATCCGCTGCATCCCGAAATTCTTTTTGGCGACAATCTGACCAAATGCAACGTGATCACCGGCGAAATGCGCAACGTCTCGCCGGAGCTGAGCCACAAAGGGCCGTTCCGCAGAACGTGGACTCTCCCGGTAGTTTTCTCCGAGGCCGATCCGCACGCTTTATATTTCAGCGATCAGTTTTTGTTCAAGACTTTGGATGGCGGAAACACCTGGGCGCAGATCAGTCCCGATTTGACGCGCGAAGTTCCCGGCGTACCGTCCAATCTTGACGAAGCGACTGCCGCCGATGCTCCTCCCTCCGAACGCCGCGGCGTAATCTACACGATTGCGCCATCGCCGATACCTACGAGTGCAGACTTGATCTGGATCGGCACCGATGACGGCTACATTCAGAAAACATCCGACGGCGGAAAAACGTGGCAAAACGTGACGCCGCCGGAGCTCACGCCGTGGAGCAAGATCGTGATGATGCAAGCCTCGCACTTTGACGCGAGCGAGGCCTACGCCGCCGTGGACCGGCATCGCCTGGAAGACAACGATTCTTACATTTATCGCACGCGCGACGCCGGCAAAACCTGGCAGCGCATCACGAATGGCCTCCCCGCAGGCGTCTACATGCAGACCATAAAAGAAGATCCAATCTGCAAAGGGCTGCTGTTTGCAGGCACGGAGCTAGGCGTGTTCGTTTCCTTCAACGATGGCGATGATTGGCAATCGCTGCAACTGAATCTGCCGCCCGCCTCGATGCGGGATCTCGCGATTCACGGCGATGACTTGATCGTCGCCACGCACGGCCGCGGCTTCTGGGTCCTCGACAACATCACCGCGCTGCGCCAGATGACCGCCCAAGTCGCGCAGTCCGACGCCTATCTATTCCGCCCCGCCGAAGCCATTCGCATGCACGCCGGCAGTGACTTCGCTTCGCCCATGCCGCGCGACGAAGCGCTCGCCGAAAATCCGCCCACCGGCGCGATGATTGATTACTTCTTGAAGTCGGCGGCGCCGGGCGCTGTAGCGATCGAAATTCTCGATGCCAATGGCCAACTCGTTCGCCGCTATTCCAGCGAAGATCACGCGCCAGCGGTGAAACCCGAAACGCTGCAGTTTCCCGCGTTCTGGAGGCCCACGCCTCAGCCGCTATCGACGGCTGCCGGCATGCACCGCTGGATTTGGGATTTTCAGTACACATCGGTCGCGGGCGCCGTTCGGCTCGAAGACGATGAATTCTTTTCTGCAGCGCGCGGAGTAACCGCGTTACCCGGCGCCTACACCGTGCGATTAACCGTCGCAGGCCAAAGCTACTCTCGACCGCTGACAGTCAAGCTCGATCCGCGCATCAAGATCTCCGCCGCGGAACTGCAGGAGCAGTTCGACGCCGCCACAGCAGTCTCGCGCCGGCAATCTGAAATCAGCGAAGCCCAGCGCAGTGTGCGGCAACTTCTCTCGCAAGCGCGTCAACTTCGCTCGCAAGCTCAAAATAATGCAACGCTCGTCCAGGCTCTGGACGAACTCATCGAGAAAGCGGAAGACATCGGAGGAGCTCCGCCACTTCGCTACGGCGCCGTTCCGTCGAAACCGCCGAAAGAGCAGCCGGACTTGTCGTCGCTGAGCACCAAATTCGCGCAAATCTTCTCCGCCATAAACAACGGCGACGCCGCCCCAACCGCCGACGCCATGCAAGCGTTCCGCGCAGCCGAGACCGAACTAGAATCCGTCATCGCAAAATGGACCACGCTATCCACCAAAGACCTGCCCGCAATGAATGCACAACTGAAACAAGCCGGTCTCGCACCGATCGTGATAGGCCCGCAAGGTCCCGCGCCGAAGGCGGAACAACCGAGTAATATGGAAGACGAGTAAGCGGGCAGGTTATGGGGCTGGTGGATTTCCACAGCGCAATTCAATACTTCTTATTTGTGGCCATCGTCACCGTCCTGGTGAAGCCCTTGGGCGGCTACATGGAACGCGTCTTTGCCAGGAAACCGACCGTCCTCGATCATTTATGCCTCCCCATCGAGCGGCTCATTTATCGCATCACCACAGTTGATCCGGATGCGGAGATGACCGGTAGCGAGTATGCGACGTGCTTCGTGCTCTTCGGCTTGGCCGGCACGCTTCTGTTGTACGCAATCCTCCGAATGCAGCAATTTCTTCCCTGGTTCTTTCCTCAGTACCACACAACCCCGCTATCCCCGGATTTATCTCTGAATACGGCGATCAGCTTTTCGACCACGACTACGTGGCAGGCCTACGCCGGCGAGAGCACGATGAGCTATTTCAGCCAGATGGCAGGACTCTGCGCGCAGAATTTCCTGGCTGGCGCGGCGGGCTTGGCCGTCGGCGTTGCTTTTATCCGCGGGCTTGCGGGCCAGCTCCGCAAATCACTCGGCAATTTCTGGGTTGATCTAACGCGCGCCCTTCTCTGGATCCTATTGCCCGGAGCGTTGATCGGCGCCCTGCTGCTCGTCGCTCAGGGCGTTCCGATGAACTTCCACCGCTACGCGGT
>DAITPO010000193.1:0-5313 GCA_036833535.1 Candidatus Acidiferrales bacterium
GTTGCGTTGCCCACGGCGGATGCGACGCATTTGGCGCCGGCGCCGCCGCCACCGCTGAGAGTGCAAACGGAATTTGTGACGTAGCCGTTGCCGGCGTTGTTGAGAGCTACCGAGTTCACGGCGTGAGCGCCGTTGATGGTTGCGGTGCACGTCGCTTGCGTCGCGGCTGTGCCGCCGTTGTAGGAGGTGGTCGAGTTATTCGGAGCGGCGATCGTACAAGCGGGGACGCTGGTATAACCTGCGCCGCCCGCGGTGAGCGAGAGAGTGGTTATCGACCCAGTGGAGAGAGCTCCGTCGGCCCCGGACGGACGATTGCAATTGTGGAGAGTGCCTGCCAGCGCCACGCAATTCACGTCGATGTCGCCCTGCGTGACGTCGTAGAAAATGCAGGTGGAAGCCGTGCCGCGCCGGGAGAGTTGCTGCGCGCTGGAGTTGCACTGCGCGTTGCCGCTCGCGCCGTATTCGGTTTTGGCGATCGCGTAATACGTGGGATTGGGATTGCCGGTGGTGCTGCCGATGCGTTGATTTACGAGCGAATGAATCGCGGCCATGATCGGGGAGGCGAACGAAGTGCCGCCCGCGCCGCTCCAGCCACTTGGCGAACCGGTGCATGCGACGCCACCTTGCCCGGTATCGGAATAACAGAATACGAAAAAGTGGCCCCAGATGCCGTTGGCTGAAAATAGAGAGACATCGGGAAGATCGCGAACGCCGTCATTCGGATTGCCGAAGAGACCTGATTGCCACACGGGCTTGGCGTATCCGGCGCAGGTGCCGCCGATGACGCCGGAAGTGACATCGGCGCCCGTCGCGCAGCCGCTTGGGCCGCCGCTGCCCGATGCGGTGGTGCGCAAGCTGGTGCCCCCGCTATTACAAAATCCGCCGAGGCCAGTGATCGTGCCGGAACCCGTGACGAAAGTGGCGATGAGGGCGCTGGCGCAGGAATCGTTCCAGGGAATTTCCGGGATGTAGCCGACGGCGGATTCGAAGGTCGAACTATTCGTCGCGCTCCAATAGGTGGAATTTTGATTGTTGAACGTGTCGATGAAATCGGTGCCGCCGACCGAAACATTGAAGGGCGTGGAGGCGAAGCCGCTGACGCCGATGCCGTGCGCCGCCGATGTGGCGTTTGCATCGCAACTGGCGGCGCTTTCGTCGCCCGCCGAAACGAAGACTGAAACGCCTGCCGTCGCGGCCTGTTGATAGGCCGAATTATAGGCGGCGTTCGCGGCTGCGCCGTTCTCTGCTTCGCAGAAGCCATAGCTGATGCTGACAATCGAGGGAGGGCTGCCGCCGTTCAACAGATTTTGCAAGGCGATCAAGCCGCCGAATGTCGCGGTGTTCGAGCAAGAGGCCAACTCGATGGCGGCATTGGGAGCGGCGGCGCTGGCATATTCGGCGTCGAGAATGGCTTCCCCGTCGTCCCCGTTGACGCCCGGATTGGTGCAATTGCTGGCGAAGTTTGGATGGACTTGCGAGAAACTTCCCGACGAATAGCCCGAGAGGCCGAAAGTGGAGCGGAACGTGGTCCAGTCGGCGGTCGCGAAGACGTTCGTATCTTCGATTACTACGATCGTCTGACCCTGGCCCGAGAGGCCCTGGCTAAAAAGCGGATTCAAATTGTAGATGACCGCCAAATCCTGCGGGGTAACCGCGTAGCAGGTGCCGCCACAATTCGCGTTTGCGAATGTGAATTGAGTTCTGGGCTTGAACATCGTGTGCGGCTTGAAATCGTGGATGGATACGATTCCGGTGACGGCCGGAGCGAGCGCTGCGGGAATCTGCGGATCATTCACGTTGGCAAAGTGCGTCTCGCCATTCACATCCAGGAAATGAATTTCGACACGCAGGGCTTCGCGGAGTTGAGCGGCCGTGCCCGAGATGTCGATGACCATGTGGTTTGGGTAAACGTAATTCACCGTGATGCCGTGCGATTCGAGCCAATGGGTGATGAACTCGATGTCGGAATCGGAGACGCCGTATTGATCTCCGAGCTGCGTCGCGGTCAGCCATTTGTGGTAGTTGGGCGAGGTTTTGTCGGTCAGGCCTTCGATGTATTCATCGAGCGATTGCTCGGCCTCGGGTGCGCGCTTGAGCTGCAAAAGCATGTGCTCGAGCTTGAAGCCCGGCCAGACGCGGCCGCGGTCGTTGCGCGCGATGGCTTCGGGGCGCGTGTTGCCGCGGAGCGTGACGCGCTTGGATTCATCGACGCGGTCGGTGATCAGGCTGCGCGATTGCCATTGCGCGCGCCAGGCTTTCGCCGTGGTTCTGATCCCAAGCACCGAGAACACCGCGATGCTTGCTATCCCAAGCAAGGCGACCGAGAATTTCCTGACCATCGAAAACCTCCACCCCCGGATTTACTGCACCCGCTGCAAGGCCGAACGACGAAGAGTGTTCCCCGTAGCCGCAAAGCGGCCGCTCGAAGCAACAGATCTACAGGGACCGAAGCTATCGTGAGTGCCGGAATGAACTGCGTCAACGCGAAATTCGGGGCTGTTATCCAGAGAATGAACAGTTTTTGAACAGGGGTAACGGCGGGGAAGGTTCAGACCGGCACGTAGTAACTTTTTGACAAAACCTCGGGAATTCACCGGCTCGCGTTGAAAACGGCTGGCGGTAAGCTGTGGGGACCACCAATATCCGAGGGAACCCGTGGGCCAAAGCTCAGCAGCAAGCACTCCAGCGCGTCCAGCACGACGCAGCACCCGGCTTGAAGAAATCATTCCCGTCACGGTGAGGGGCGTGGACGTTGAACGCGGCCCTTATTGCGAGGGTGTCTCGACATCCAGCGTTAGTTGCCATGGGTGCAAGTACGAATCGAAATATGAGGTGGTGGACAACTCCGTCGTAATTCTCGAGCTGAATAGCGGAAAGCCCGGCGCATCCGCGACAACAACGCGCGGGCGAGTGAAGTGGTCGAAGAGGCCGCCGTATCCTGGGGCCCTCTTCCAGACGGCGATTGAATTCGACGTGCCGGGAAATGTTTGGGGCATTAAGAAGGCGCCGAACGATTGGTTTCCGTTCGACGCAAAAAAGGCCGCGGAGTTGGAGTCGAGCAAGTCGAAGCCCTTCGCGGTGCCCCGGCCGGAGGTTGCAGCGTCAACTGCGGCAGAGGAACTGCGAAGCCATGCGTCGACGCAGCGCGAGTCGCAACGCGAAGCTCAAGCGGCAATGTCGTTTCCGACGTCCTCGCGCCCGATCAGCCAGTTGATGGCGGATTTCCAGCAACAGATGGAGAGAACACTTTCGGATGCAGCTGCCGCTGCGATTCAGGAAAAAGCGGCGCCTACGCTGGCCGAAGCGCGCACGATGCTGCAGGACGAAGCGCGGCGCGCGATCGCCGCTGCTGCTGCCATTGAAAGTGAAGTGTGGATCAAGCAGTCCGTCGAGCAGATGAAGCATGCGAGCGTGGAGAGCGCGCGGGCGCTGCATGCGCAGTGGATGAAACGGATCGAGGCCGACGTTCAGAAGGCGACCGAACGGATTGAGGCACGACGGCGCGATCTGGACCAAGTGGTTGAAACCACATCTTCGAGCGCCATCGAGCGCTTGCACAGCGCGACCGAATCTACCCTGCGCGAAGGAATGGACCGGATCGTCGCGCGATTGAAGGAACAGTTGGTGCCCTTTCTCGACCAGGCGCAGCGAGCCGCGAGCGAATTGAACAAGGGCAAGGAAGAAGCGAAGAAGATTGTGGAGCAATCACTGCAGATTTCCACCGCGCACATGGAGGAATCGCGCAGGCGATTCGAGGTTGAGTTCGAGACCATCGTGCAGCAGCGCATTGACGCGGCGCGGCAGGAGCTTGAGCGGGCGGGAATCGAGGCCGTAAATTCGGCGCTCGAAAATCTCGGCGAGGCGTCGCAGAAACATGAGACCGAGGCGCGCGCCAAACTGCAGCAAGCGCTGGCGCCCGTTTCCGAGTCGGCTCTCGATGAGTTGAGGGTGCGAGCGGCGGAAACTTCGCAACAGTTCGCGGAAAAATTGGTGCAGGACAGCCGCAAGCGGCTCGAGAGCGTCGGCAACGCGATTTCGGAATTGGCGCGAGGAATGGGAAAAGCTTCGTAAGGATTTGGAATTCACCGGGCGATCGGAGGCGCGATCCCTGAGGCCATGGAAGAACAAACTATAGCTCGCGAAGTGGAAGCACCGGCGCAAACGACGCGCTGCAGCGTTGAGGCTTGCGAAGGCGCGGGGGCCGCGAGATTCGACGCTCGTGCCGTGTGCATCGACCATTTTTTGACGGCTACGGTGCGCGAACTTGACGCACGTGCTGCGCGCCTGAAGCAACAGCCTATTGATGGGGAAGAATTGCAATCCTGGAAGGAATTCATCGCGGATTGCACCTCGCAGGCCCAGAGGCTCGCGCAGGATGACCGGAGCGTGGACAAGCGTACGCGGACGCGGCTTCTCGATCTTGTGCTGCGGGCGTCGCATCTGAGCCAGAGTTTGCGGCGAAGCCCGCGCGTGCCGGCTGCGCTTCCGATCTGGTTGCGGCGGGAAGATCCGGGGAAGAGCTGGGAAGAAGAGACCTGGACATCGACGGTGAGCGAGCACGGAGCGGGGATGGTTTGCCGGCATCTGGTCGAGCCTGGCAGCACTCTGGTTCTCTGCCGTAAAGGCCCCGGAGACCGCGCGCGCGCACGTGTCGTCTATTGCCGTTACGACGGCGATGGCCGTCGGCAAATCGGCGTAGAATTCATCGATCAAAATGATTTCTGGGAACTGAGCCAGAAAGCGCGAACTGCAAAGACCGCCTCCGGCACCACCTCGGAATAACGCAGATCGGCGTCCGGCAGTAGGGAGCCGCTATTGAGTGGCGTTTGCTGGCCTTCCATCGAGAAACGATGCGGCGGCGAGAAGGCCCAGCACGACGAAGATTAGAAAATGCGGATCGAAGCCCTCGAGGACAAACGCCAGCAGACCGAATCCCAGAAAGCAGACCGCGATGGCTCGTACCGCGAGCGTTCCTGAATTGCTGCCGCGGCGCATCTGAATTCCGGAAATCGTCACGATCGCGCCGGACGTCAGCATGCACGCGCTGCCCCACAGCCATCCCGCCGCCAAGCCGCTGACTAGATCTGGATTGGCATGCTCTTTCACAAGCTCGGCCCGCAGAAATGGCCATCCAAGCAGTCCGTGAGCGAGGCTCGCGAGCAACATGAGAATTCCCGCCACGATGACTACAATATTTCTCATAGGCAATCTCGAGAGGCCTCGTGATCCAGCATCGAGCTTCCAGCTTCTGGGGTTAATGGGCCTGGGTTGACTTGAACAACCGACCTCGCCCTTATCAGGGGCGCGCTCTAG
>DAITPO010000194.1:0-5300 GCA_036833535.1 Candidatus Acidiferrales bacterium
ACCGACCACCAGGATCGGAGGCCCGTCCAGGACATCCTCTGGACCGACGAATCGTATCGCGCGGTATACGGGGAAGCAGGTCTCGAAGCGGTGCAGGTGTTTGAGCCACTAGCCAAAGGCGACGAGCCTTATTCGTGGATGAGCGAAACGAAGGTCGCTCCGTGGGTGATCTACGTCTTACGACGTGCTGCCTAGCTCTGGGACTTCACTTGGAAAGTTGGTTGTTCCTAGGGGCACGCGGTCGGGGGGCTCAGAGCGGGACGAAGGATGCGAACGGAAATACGAGAGATGAAGGGTCGTGCGGTGTTCCAGCGCTAAAGCGCTTCTTCAGTTGCGAGGTTTTTTCCCGGAACGCTGAAGCGCTCCTTCCCCCACATGAATGTGGGGGCTGCCACCTGGCCTCAGAGCCCGCCGACTACTGAGCGGATGGCGTGATCGAAATCTGTGTTGCCGTCTAGATATGGTTGCCAGTAGGCCTCTAGGACGCGCAGATAATCTTCCCAGCCGCGGGTGTAGAGATTGTTGCGGTAGGCGTACGGCATGTAGGACGCGGATTTGGTTCCTGCGCCGGGTAATTGCAATTTGCCTTGAGCGGCGGCACGGCGGACCATTTCGCCGGTGGTGTAGAACAGCAGCGCGTGCCACAAATCGCGGGGGATGGGAATGTCGCGCTGGCGGCAGGCTTCGGCGATGGCGTCTTGCACTGGAACGGCGAGAGCGTGCGAGGCTTCGTGAAATAGAATTTCGAAACCTGCCAGTCCCTCGTTGCGCGGATCGCCGCTTGCTACCGTGATGTGCGTCGGATCAAGCGTCGTATAAGCCCCGAACGGACCGCCATAAATCACCACGTCCACGCGAATGGGCTCGCGCTGCCACGGCTTTTCGTAAACGGCAGATAGCTCTTCAGCGAGGGGCAGGCCGATCCGGCGGACTAGCGGCGCGTCGCCGTCAATCCAATCGCGATTCGCGCGGTCGTGTTCGCTCCACCAGCGCGAGCGGTAAATCGGCGCGGCGGCTTCGAGTGCTGCAATCAAATTTTGCTGCAGGCCCGAGGTGCAGGAACTCATCGTGCGGCCCGAGAGATCCGGGCACGTTTCCAACTCCGCCAGGCGACTGCCGATCAGCACCATGCCCTGATCGAAAAGCAAATCGCGATGCGCCATGTTCTTGCGGTAATAATCCACTGCTGATTGCCAGGCGGCAGGCGCATCACCGCGCGCATTCGCATCAGTGGGCGCAGATTTCGCTGCTCCGCCGCCCTGCGAAGTCTGCACTTTTTCCGCAAGGCGCGCTTGCTCGTAGAGGAAGTGATGCAGATTCAGCCAAAAGCCGCTATGAAACTCGAAGATGGGGCGTGGGCCGGAGGTCGCCTCCTGTGCTTCGAGCGGGCGCGTGGATGAGCCTTGCTGCGGAACAGGAGTTTGCGCAAACGCAGGATGCGCCGGAACAGCGCAGAACAGCGCGACGATCGCGGCGGCCGTACCGACGCGGCGCGCTGTGACTTGCCGAATTGGAGTTTCGCAGAGAGGCACCGTAAGAGAGTTGACGCGGTGGGGCGCGAAGCGGTTCCTCACCAGGGTTATTGTACCGTGGTCTCGCGCGCGGGCGGCAGAGGCGAGCCATGATGCGCGACGAGCTTCCATTCGCCCTCGCGCTTCACAAAGATATTTGTGGCTTGCACCAGCGCATCGTCGAAGCCGTCGGCAAAGGCGCTCGTGACTTGCTCGGTGCAGGCGACCCAGCCGACGTCGCCCTCAGCGCGAATCCAGACGGCGCCTAACGCGATTTTCATGCGCCGCGTATTCGAAAATATACGCATGTAGCTTTCGCGCACTTCGTCCCAGCCGAGCAGCAGGTCCCAGCCCGGATGCACGCATTGCACCCACTCTTCGTGCGCCCAGACTTCTTCGAGCGCGGCGAGATCCATGGCTTCGAAGGCGGCGTAGAAACGCCGATTCGCGTCGCGAAGAGCTTGCTCGGAAGTAACGAATGCTAAACCGGTCTCGGCAGGCATAAGGTTGCGCTCGATTCTATACCGGAGGCGGCCGGGCGCGAACCGAATTCGTGGCGGGGTCCGGTAGCGCTGGCGTCACGCCGGCATCTGGCGAGGACGACTGAACTACAGGAAACAGACACGCGCGGACTACGTAAACCAAACAATGCCGCTTGTTCGAATCGACCTTCCGCGCACGATCGCGGTTCTTGCCGACACTTATGCTCGTAAGATGCCGGCGGGACGCCAGCGGTACCAACGGCCGATCTTATTGTTCTGATTTCGGTGAAATTACTGGATCGTCGGTGGTGGCCATGTCGCCGTGCTTATCGGCTCCGTGCAGCTTTCTGTCGGAATCGACGATGAACGAACGCTTGCCGTTTTTGCCGTACTGCTCGGGAGTGGCGGCGACTTCATAGCCCGCCGGATTTCCGTCGCTATCGGAAAGGACGCGATAGCTATAGCGATAGCCCTCGTGCGCGCCGGCGGCCATATCTGCGCTGATTAGATTCGCTTGATCGGGCGAGACTTCATTCTTGGGTGCGGGGCCGAGTTGCGCGAGCGACTCGGGTAATTGACCGAAGGCTTCATGGTAGCGATCGATTGCGTCGGCAAGATCGAGCAGGGCATTGGCGGCGCTGATTTCGTGATTTTGAGCGTCTTGATCGGCCCAGCGACTGGCGAGCTGCGGAACGTCGAACAACAGGATGCCTACCGAGAGCAAACGCCAGCCGCCGGATTCGCGCACTAGGCCGAAATCCGTGGGATCGCCTGCGGCGGAGCGCACGGGAATGAAGGCGAGATTTTCGTGCGCGCGGGTGGCGCCGAAGCGAAGCTCGGAAGTTCCGGCGGATGCTTCGCAGCGGACGACGGTGTGGCCGTCGGCGTCGCTTGAGAGCAGCGGCCGGCCTGCGCTATCGACGAGGGAAAGACGATGGAGGACGGTCATGCGCTGGTCGGCGGGCAAGCTCTTGAACGCCGCCGAATTGTCGGCTGTGAGATAGGTGGAGAATTGCGTGTCGTTCTGCTTGCAAGCGGCGGTGAGCATGGAAGCCAGTGCGACGGCGGGATCGGTTTCTTTCCCGTCTTGCGCGTGCAGCGCCTGCGGGAGGGCGATTGCCGCTAGGAGCGCGATGGCGAGAGCTTTCATCATTGTGGTTTTGTGGCGGAGGATTTTGCGCCGGCTAGAATCGTGGCTAGATTCACGGTGAATTTCGAGCGCGGCATCACTTCGCTGCAGCCCGCTGCTTTGGCGCGTTCTGCGAGTTCCGTTTGCACATGAGAGAGATAGCCGATCACCGGCACCTGGTTGCCCGAGGCGTGCAGGCGCTCGACGGCGTCGAGTGGGTTACTGCGGGCGTTGAGATCGACTATGGCGAGCGACGGCGCGCTGCGCGCGATTTCGGCGAGGAATGCTTCGCCGGTGCCGCAGAGCTTTAGCTCGACGCCGGCGTGGCGCGCGGTCTCCACGATTTTCGATTGGAAGAAAAGATCATCCACGAGTGCGACTACGTCGGCCAAGCACGCCTCCTGTTTTCGCCGTTCATTCTACCTCACCGGCGGCGCTGCGAACTTCTCTGCGCCGCTGTGGCGCTTCCACTCTTGCGGCTTTGTGCGTTATAAAGATTCTTGCGGTTGAGAGGTGCTTATGTCCATGTCGCCATCGCGTGCGGAATATGCTTTGCCGGGTCTGGCGGTGCTGGAGCAGTCGCCGATCATTATTGAGAAGATCGTTCATCTGGCGAGCGACGAGCAGATGCATTGGAAGCCGGCGGCGGATCGCTGGTCGATCGGCGAAGTGCTCGGGCATCTGGCGGAAGTCGAGGTGATGGGCTTTCGCGAGCGCGTGGAGAAAATGGTGGAGAGCGAATCGCCGGCGCTTGAGTCGTACGACCAGAACGCGGCTTACGCCGAGGGGCGATATTCGAGCAAGAAGGCCGTCGAGAATTTGCATACGTTTTGCCACGAGCGCGATCGCTCGCTTTCTTTTTTGCGTTACCTCCCTTCCACCGCCGCTTCACGCTCCGGGAAACACGCGAAGCTTGGGACGATCACCGTTGGGCAGCTGATGAATGAGTGGGCCTTTCACGATCTCGGGCACATCCGGCAGATTTCGGAACTGCTGCGCTCGCGCGCTTTCTTTCCTTACATCGGGCCGTTTCAGCAGTACTACTCGATCCGGCCGTAACTTTCTTCGACCAGACCGGACGCGGCCGGTTTGAATCCAATAGATCGGGATTCGCGTGTTCTCCGGGAGCCAATGATGATTCACGATCTCGCCGCGAGAGTGCTGAGAATTTACGATGAACTGGAGCGCGAATCGCTCGATCTGCATGCGATGTTCGAGTTTACCGAGGCACATTCACCGGAGAAGCAGGAGGAAGTGCTCAGCGCGGTGGCGGAATTGGTCGGCGTCGGGTATTTGCGCGCGGGCGAGGGCGGCGATTTTTATTCGCGTACCGAGGATGGGCGCATCCGGGTTGCCGGGCCGCGGGACGTGACCTTGTATACGCGCGACGGTTGCCATCTATGCGATTCGGCGAAGGCGGCGATGGCGCCGATTCTGAAGGAATACGACGCGCGGCTTCGCGAGGTTGATATTGATGGCGATCCGGTGCTGCGGCAGCGCTACAACGATGATGTGCCAGTGATTTTTGTAGGCTCGCGCGAAGCAGCTCGCCACAAGCTCGATCCCGCAGCATTTCGCCGCGAGCTACAGAAGGCGAAGTAGGCCTCGTGTCCGGATTATTCGCGAGAAAGCCGGGCGCAGCAAGCGGCGCCCCTACGAAGAAAAGGCAACGGCAACGGCAAATGCATATCCCTCACTGCGTTCGGGATGACAGCGTTTCCTTGGAGCTCGACGGAACATGTGCGGAATTTTGAGATGGGGGCGGTTCCTTGGGCGTGCGGGAATACGTGGCGAAGTTTTTTATGATGGCTTCCTCGGAACGGAGCCGGCGGGGACGCCAGCGCTACTTGGAGGCGGCTTCGCGGCGCTTGCGGGCTTCTTCTTCGCGGCGGGCGGATTCGGCGGCTTGTAATTGGTGGAGGATGGCGGCGGTTGGGGCGCTGAAATTGTTGGCGGCCCAGTTGTGGACCATCCAGACTGGGTCGAGGGCGGCTACTTGTTGGAATTGAGATTTGGCTACGTCTTTTTTGTCGGTGCGCCAGGAGATTACGGCGCGAATGGCTGACTGGGTGGAGACGAATTCGGAATTGTTGTCCATGCCGTTGTTGATCGAGAGCGCTACGTCGTTCTCGGCGTCGGCTTGATGGCCATAGTCGGAGTCGACCCAGGCTTTCCACA
>DAITPO010000195.1:0-5259 GCA_036833535.1 Candidatus Acidiferrales bacterium
ATCAACAAAAGCTCACTCGAGTCGAGGGGGCCGACATTGTTATGCAATCAAGTGAGCCGAAAGACTAATCTCATATCGTCGACGCAAGCTAATACCTTCTGGATCGGGGGCGGGTGGAATAGCCTTTTCCGGAGGTATGCCGCTCCATGTGCCCATCCTTTCCGGTATTAGTGTTCGAGATGGCTGGGGGATTTCGGCCCCATGGTCGACCTCGCGCTCACAATTCGCACCTCTGAATTCCACACCGCTGTACCATTGACTTACGCTTATTTCCGCGATATTCAGGATTTAGTTGTCAGCAGTCCGCGAGCGCGGGGTCGGCTCACCTGAACCGCCGTTAGTCGCGCCAAGAAGAACAGACGCTCGAGACTGGATGCTGGAGGTTGGAAAGCAACCTCTAGGAGGGAGGCTTTGCTCGGGGCAAGAACGCCGGCCCTAGGGGGGGAGAACGTGACGGGCCCACGACCCGATACACATCTTCACTCCGGGCAATTTGCGATGAAGACCCCCGATTTTGAAGAACGGAGCAAACGGCACCTTTGAAAAATGTTTCGGTTAGAATTTCAATTGCCATTTGTTTTCTATGACTTACAGAAATTTTAATTGAACCCTTGTTTCGGTTAGAAGACGCGGAGGTTCGATGTCAGATGTTGAAGGGACTGGCCGAACGCCGGGCGCTTCAATCGCGTCGGAAGCAAAACTCGATTGACCGGAGCCCCAACGATCAGACTGAGAGCGGGCATTTCTAATCGAGACACCATACGATTAGAAACGGCCGCAACTCTAACAAAACAAACGACGGAGGACAGCTCTAATCGAGACAAAAACGCGCTTTTTCAAATACACGTTTCGAGCTAACAAAAGCCAATCGCCGCCACTTGGGCGCCTCGCGGCGCTCGTGCGGGTAAGAGCGAGAAAGGAGGACCCGAGGCAGGCTGAATCTTTTTGAGAATTCGCTTGGCTTATTGACAGCGTGGTGTATCTTACTCGCGGGTGCATCCTCCGCACCTGCTCCGCGGCGCCAGCGGCAAACCCCACGAAACGGGGAACGGAGGAACGATGAAACGATTGGTATTGCTAGGCGCTGTGGTGTCCATCCTGCTGTTGGTAACCCCCGTAACTCAGGCGCAGTCCACTACGCTCGTTCAAGGCACGCAAGTCAAACTCAATTTGCTCGGCGGGTTGAGCACCAGCGTGGCGCGCAACGGCGATGTGTTCACGGCCGAAGTGGCCGAGCCCGTTTACTACAATTCGATGCTGGTGCTGCCGGCCGGCGCGAAGATTCACGGCACCGTGGGAACGGTGATTCGGCCGGAACACTTCGCGATATTCCGCGGGCAGGCGCAGATGAACTTGATGTTCAAATCCATCGAAATTGATGGGCGCATTTTCCCGGCGCAAATGAGCATCATCACCATCTCGAACGGCGGAGCGGACGGCACCAAGCCGCGTAAGGATCTGAAGACGGATGAAGGCGCGGCGGTGAAAGAGAAGCGCGACATCAAAGGAACAGTGATGGACGCGGCCATCGGCACCGGCGGCGGCACCGTGGTCGGCGTCGTTTTCAGCCACGTGATTCGCGGCACGGTGCTCGGCTTCATCGGCGGCACCGCTTACGTGATTCAGCGCAAGGGCAAGGAAGTGGAATTGCCGGCGCAGACGCAGTTCCTGGTGCGCATGGATAACAATGTTTCGTTGCCGATGGTTTCGGCGAACGGAACGGTCAGCAACGGAGCGCAGTAGCACGCGCGGCTGACGAAAGCGGATGGCGCGCCGGCCCCGCGAGTCCGTACGACGGGATGTGTGTCGGCGCATGTTCCTGGCGCGCTGTCGAGACGTGCGGTTAGTTTGTCATTCTGAGCGCAGCGAAGAATCTCTCTTTCGCGGATGCCCAAGAAGAAGAGAGATTCCTCTCCCGCATGCGGGATCGGAATGACGGCAGCGTAGTTGTTCGGCAACCTGTTAACTTAGGGCTTCACGAAAATATGAAGCATGCTTAGCAGGACTGCTTTCATAGCGGCCATCGTAATGCTTTGTGGGGTGGCTGCGCTGCCGCGTGAGCGCGGCGGCGCAGCCATCTTCTTGCAGAGTACCGGCGCGCCGGCAGCGAAGGCGGCGCCTTCGCCATCTTTGCCCGCCGATTTCAGTTTGCCGGAGGCGATGAAGGCGCTTTACGGAAATTACGACCCAGCGAAGAAGACGTCGACCTTCCGGTTGACGAAGAAATTCCCGCACACATTTTTCGACAAGCCGGGAAAAGTGGAAGTGCATGAGTTTTTGGCGGCTGGCGCGATGGACTCCGGCGCGATGAAAGTTTTCGTGCTGACGTACGCGGTGCCCGCCGCGGCGCCGGAGTTTACCTGCCACGCATGCGCGCCGGTGATCGGCGCGGCGATTTTTGCGAAGAAGGGCGACGCGTGGGCGGTGGAAAGCGCGGAGAAAGCTTACGACGTGCTCGGAAATTGGGGCGGGCCGCCGCAAGCGTCGGTGGTGCGCGCCGGGACGGATCGCGGCGCGTTCGAATTGACGCCGGGAAATACGAATCAGGGCGAGACGGAGGCGTCGACGGTGATTCTGGTACCGTGGAAGGGCGAAATTCGCGAAGCGTTTAGCGTCGAGACGGAATCGACGGAGCCGAGCGATTGCGGCGATGGGAATCAATGCGCGGACAAGACGGGCGAGGTTTCTTTTGCGCGCGGAGCGAACCCGGATTATGACGATCTTGTGTTGACGATTTCGGGGACGGAGACGAGCGCGAAGACGGGCAAGGACGTCAAAGTGCAACGAGTGCAGAAGTGGAAATTTTCCGACGGGAAATATGTGCGAGTGGCGCGATGACGCGCAGCTAGGCTTTCGGGGTTTGCGATTCGTTGGTCGCGGGTAGTGCGAGGTACCAGTTGGCTTCACCGTGGAGGCGAGCGGCGCCTACTGTGGCGCCTTTTGTCAGGCGTTCGAGCCAGGCGATTTGGTAGAGAGCGGGCCGCGACGGAGCGTCGGAGTCTTGATCGAGCGTCTGGACGGCGAGCAGTGAATCGACGGGAACTTCGCGATTCAGGCGGAAGCAGCAGCCGTTGTCGCTGATGTTGATGGTGGCGGTATGCTCGGTGAAGAAATGGCCGGCGGAATCGAAGCCGGAGACGACGATGAAAATTGAAGCGGGATCGCGCGGATCGCGCCGGACCTGTGGTGGGGCGGGGAATGTGCTGCGGCTGGATTTGCTAGACATGCTTCGAGAGTGCCTCGGTAGTTAAAAAAATCCTGCGCGAAAATTGCGAACGAGCGCCGTGCGGCAATGATTTACGCGCTGGCGTGCGCAGCTTTTTTGTTGGCGCGTTTCAGATGGCGATAGAGGCTGGTGCGGCCGATGCCGAGCATTTGCGCGGCGCGGACGCGGTTGCCTTTGCAGGATTCGAGGACGCGCTCGATGTGCATGCGCCGGACTTCATCGAGGGGAAGCGGGCGCCAGGGCTCGTCGTGAAAGGGTGCGTGGGTATCGCTTCGTTGGAGATGCTCGGGCAGATCGGCGACGTCAATGAAATCGCTCGAGGCGGTCATGGCGGCGCTGGAGAGAACGTTTTCCAGTTCGCGGACGTTGCCGGGCCAGTTGTGCTGGAGGAGAACGACTTGAGCGCGGCGGGTGAGGCCGAGGAGAGGCTTGCCATAGGCTTCGCTATATTTCTTGAGGAAATGCTGGACGAGAAGCGGAACGTCTTCGGGGCGCTCGGCGAGGCCGGGAACGCGCAACTTGATGGAGCTGAGGCGGTAGAAGAGATCTTCGCGAAAGCGCCCGGCGAGAACTTCGGCGCGCAGATCGCGATTCGTTGCGGCGATCATGCGAACGTCGACGGTGCGCACTTCGGGGGAACCGACGCGCTGAATTTCGCGGTTTTGAATCACGCGGAGCAACTTGGCTTGCATGGGGAGAGAAGTTTCGCCGACTTCGTCGAGGAAGACGGTGCCGCCATTGGCGAATTCGAAGAGGCCCGGGCGAGTGTCAGTGGCGCCGGTGAAAGCGCCGCGAACGTGTCCGAAGAGCTGGCTTTCGAGCAGCGTGTCGACCATAGCGGAGCAATTGCAGACGGCGAAGCGGGCTTTGGAGACGGGGCTCATCTCGTGGAGAGCGTGAGCGATTAGTTCTTTGCCGGCGCCGGTGGGGCCGGTGATGAGAACGTTGGTGTAATGCCGCGCGACTTTGCGGGCGAGATCAAACATTTCAAACATGACCGGGCTTTTGCCGACGATGCCGTGAAATTCGAGATTGGTGAGGAGTTTCTTTTCGAGATCGCGAACCTGGGTGCGTTGCGCGAAGACGTCGGCGAGTTCGTCGAGAGTCTTGTAGAGGCGCGTGACGTCTATCGGTTTGCAGAGATAGTCGCAGGCGCCGCGCTTGATGGCTTCGATGGCCGAGTCGACGGAATAATTGCCGGTGACGAGAATGACGTAAACGCCGGGATCGACTTTGAGAGATTTCTCCAGGAATTTTATGCCGTCCATGCCGGGCATGTGGATGTCAGCGACGACGGCGCGGCAACCGCCGCGATGGACGATATCGAGCGCCTGATCCGGATCCGTGGAACCGATGACCGGGAATCCGGCCTTTTCGAGGCGCAGCGAGAGCTGCTCGACGTGATCGGATTCGTCATCCAAGACGCAAATGGGAAGATTTCCGCGATGCGTAGCTGCGAGCGATTTTTCGAGAGTCGCCATGGGAAGACGTGATAGGCACGGCGTGTACCAACTTGCGCTCTCGTTTGAGCGGAGGCGAGCCAAGTTTGTGGATTTTCGTTGCACGCGCCTGAAAGCGTCAAAGGCATCAGAAGAGGAAGCTTAGCGGCCGGCGGTTACGCGTGAGAGTTGGAATTCGCGGTGGAATGGCGAAACTGCGCCGAAGAGAGCGGCGCGGCGCTCAGTTCCAGCACGGAAATGAAGTTTCAAAAGGGAATTTTTCGGTTGAAGTCATAGAGTGTGGGTGGCAGCCGGCAAAACCAACCTCAGCGGCTGAAGCTGTAATTATTTGGCGGCGTTTGCGGCATGACTGAAGTCATGTCCTGACAAAACGAGGGGGATGCTGAAAAAATCGCGAATTGGCGCTCATCGAAGTGATTCGCGTCGTGCCCGCCGTTCGCGAGAAATGATGATCATGCGCGGCGGCGAATTATCTTGCCGAGGACAATTCCTGAAGCACGAACGGCTCGCGTGGTTCCCGCGGATGCATTTGCTCCAGCCAGACGCGAGCGCGACCGTCGTGTTCGCGGGAAC
>DAITPO010000196.1:0-5251 GCA_036833535.1 Candidatus Acidiferrales bacterium
CGACTATTCCATGGTAAGTGATTTACAATCTGGGTCTTCCTATTGGCACGGGTGGTGCTGATAGATGACCAGGGGAGAAGAACCATGTCATTTTTCCGCGATCTAAAAGTTGCATTCCACTCGCTGATGCGCAGCAAAGGGCTTGCGACCATTGTGATCCTCACGCTGGCGCTTGGCATCGGGGCCAACGCGGCCATCTTCACGCTCGTGCGGGGGGTGCTGCTCAAGCCGCTCGTCAACCGTGACGAAAACAGGCTCATCTACATCCGCCAGGGCGCCCCCGGCCTCGGCACCGATAACGTGGCTTTTTCCGTGCCCGAAGTGAGAGACCTTGAAGCCAGCGTCCACTCCGTGAGCGAGTTCGGCGATTTCTCGCAGATGACCTTTACGATGGTGGGACTAGGTGAACCTCGCGGAGTACAAGGAGGCGTCGTCGGCGGCTCCTACTTCGATGTCATGGGTCTGCGACCTGTTCTCGGCCGCCTCATCGGACCTCAAGATGACGGTCCCAACGCCCCGGGCGTCATCGTGCTCACCTATCGCTTCTGGTCCACCGTTTACCACAAAGATCCAGGTGTGATCGGCAAAACAGTTCGCCTCAGCAGCATTGGCGATCGTTCCGCCACGGTCGTCGGCGTCCTTGAACCCAGTGTGCCGTATCCCGCGGATACAGAGATCATCGGCAACGTGGTCACCAGCCCGCATCATCTCTCCGCCACAATGGTCACCGGCCGCGTCCATCGCATGACCGAACTCTTCGGCAAGCTCGCTCCCGGCGCCACTCTCGACCAGGCTCGCAACGAGCTGCGCACCGCCTACGCCGCCATGGAGAAGGACCACGCCGAAGCGTATCCCGCTAACGGCAACTTCCGCATTGAAACCAGGATGCTCCGCGACGAGATTACCTCCGGCGCGCGTACAGTTCTTCTCGTCCTACTGGCTGCCTCGGGCCTCGTGTTCATCATCGCGTGCTCCAACGTGGCCAACCTGATTCTGGCGCGGACGGTTCGCCGCGAAGGCGAACTCTCGATCCGCGCGGCGCTGGGCGCCAGCACTTTCGCGCTGCGGCGAATGTTATTGGCCGAAAGCCTTCTGCTCTGCGGCGCCGGCGCAGGCATCGCAGTAATCATCGCGCAGCCATTGGTCACCATCCTGGCGCGATACGCCTCGCGCTTCTCCGTCCGCGCGCTGGATTTAACGGTGGATTCCAGTCTGCTCTGGGTGGGTGTGGCGCTGGCAGTGGTCGCCGCGGTGATTTTGGCGTTTGTGCCGCGCCTGCCTTCGGCTGGCGCCGCGAATGGCATGAACCTCGCCAGCGGAAGCGTCCGCATTACCAGCAGCACCAGCCGCCGCCAGCGGATCTTCGCCGTCACGCAAATCGCCGCTTCTTTTGTGCTCTTGGCCGGCGCGAGCGTGTTGATCACTACACTGATCGCGTTGCAAGCGCAGCAGACCGGTGTCGATACGCGTAAAGTCCTCGTCGTCGACGTTCCAGCGCTGTACAACGGAAAATCGCCGCAGCAAGTGCTCGATTTCTACAAGGAATCGATCCGTCGCATCGATGCGCTACCCGGTGTTACCGAGACGGCTTTCGCCGAAGTTGCTCCCTGGCGTGACGCCGAGAACTTCGGTATAGGTTTGCAATTCGCTGGCGATGGCCATCCCCATAGCTCAGACGATCCTCGCGCGCAGACGCGTACGATTTCTCCCGGCTTTTTCAGCGCGCTGCGCGCTCCCATTCTTGCAGGCCGCGATTTCAACGCCCTCGATGACGAGAATCACGAGCCGGTCGTGATCGTCAGCCAGACTCTTGCACAGACCATGTTTCCGGGCCAGGATCCCATCAATCGGCATGTCTATTGGACCGATCCGGTGCTCGAGTTTCTGCCCGGCACCGATGCCGAAAAGGCGCGAGTGATGTCGCCGCATCGCATTATTGGCGTCGTCCCCGATATGGACGACCTGCATATCGTTCCAGCGCCCACCCCCACCATTTACGGCACCTTTGCGGAAGGTGGCTTGTTCGGCGGTCATCTCTTCATCCACACCACCGGAAATCCTTATGCGCTGGTAACGCCGGTAACAAAAATTATTCGGGATATGTCCGCCGATGAGCCCGTGGAGCACGCCGCCACCCTCGAAGACATCCGCGCAAAAGTGCTTGCGCCAGACCGCTTGAACTCACTGGTCTTTGGCGTGTTCGCGGGAGTCGCGCTGCTGATTGCCGTAGTCGGCGTCGCGGCCGTACTGGCGTTTTCTGTCAGCGCCCGCACACGCGAATTCGGCATTCGCCTGGCGCTAGGCTCACATCCGAAAAACCTCCTCCGAGGCGTCGTCACCGAAGGCGTCGTGATGGCTAGCGTTGGAGTTCTGGCGGGCGCAGCGTTCGGTCTTGTCGTTGCACGCGTGGCAGGCAGTTATTTCGGCGACTTAAAAATGCCGGGCGCATTACCCGTGGTTGTTTCGGCGTGCGTGCTGTTGGGCGCGGCGGTAGTCGCGTCAATGCTCCCAGCAGCCCGCGCCGCCCGCGTAGACGTAATGCAAGCGCTTCGCTCGGAATGATTTTTCCGGCGCGCCCAAGTTTCTCGTAGGCCGGCGAATCCTCCACGAGGAACGGCTCCCGTGGCTCGTCATCAAGGTTTTCTTTGTCCAGACGATCAGCTGCTCTAGACGTATCAAGCCAACACAGCTCAGCCCCACGACGAGCGGAGAACGCAACCGTGGCAAAAGATAAAAATAGGAAAGTAGATGAGTACATAGCACGATGTCCAAAAGAGGCGCGAGGCAATTTGGCGAAGATCAGAGCCGCCATACGGGCGGCGGCGCCTGGTGCCACTGAACGCACCGATTATTTTCAGATGCCCGGATATTCCGATCCACGAATTGATTATTATGACGGGATGTTTGCTTGGTTCAGCTTCAAGAAACCACACATACGCCTACATGTACCTCCTTTAGTAATACAAAAACATAGGAAGGAACTTGCAGGTTTTGCTACAACGAAAGCCATTGTTAGCTTCCCAATGGATAAACCAGTACCAATGACATTGGTGAAGAACCTGGTGAAAGCAAGTCTAAAGGCAATGAAGGATAAGGCGGAATAGACTTCGTGGAGAGTGCCCATTCCCATCGAATTCAGTTTCCTCCGCCGGACATCCTTGCTTTCACTATTTCTGTATTGAGTTTTGCCCCAAAATCCTAATTTGCTCTCAGGACTATCTGACCCTTATGTGGTATAGCCTTGCGTAATGCAATCGAGCGTGAATTCTCCAGGCACCTCCACCGGCACCGAGCAATCGGCTAAGAGCCAAAAGGCGCGCCTTTGGCGCCACATCATTCTGTTTGGGCTTGCGGGCGGAATTCTCATCACCCTCCTCAAGTGGACCGAGTATCGCTACCTGGTCGTTGAGCATTCGATTGAGATCTATGGCGGACTGACGGCGGCGACTTTTTCGGCGTTTGGCATCTGGCTCGGGCTGCGGCTGACCCGGAAGCAGATTGTATTGAAGGAAGTGCACGTTCCTGTTCCGGCCGGGCAGCCATTCGCCCTGAACTCAAAAAAACTAGAAGAGCTAGAAATTACGCCGCGCGAGCTGGAAATTCTGGAACTGATCGCCAAAGGCATGAGCAACCGCGAAATCGCGGAGAAGCTTTTCGTGAGCGAGAACACGGTGAAGACGCACTCCAGCCGCGTTTTCGATAAACTTGGCGCCAAGCGCCGGACGCAAGCCGTGCAATTGGGCAAGGAATTCGGCTTGCTACCCTGAACATCGCTCTGGAGGACAATACCGCTCCGGAGGACGGCTCTTGAAGGCAACCACCTCAGTCCAAAGCATGATTTTTGGCCCTCCCGGCTAAAATCACCCGAAAGGATGACGACAATTCCGCAGGAGGCGGCTAGATTGCGCCAGTTGGCAATCTTCATATACCGGAGGATACGGAAGTGAAAAAGACAGTCCTTACGTTCGGGTTGATTTCCGGCGTTATTTCGTCGTCGCTGATGGTTTGCTTTATTCCGTTTTACAACCGGATTGGGAACGATCGGGCCCTGATCCTTGGCTACACCTCAATTGTGCTGTCATTCCTCCTGGTGTATTTCGGCATCCGGTCGTATCGCGATAACGTGGGGGATGGCCACATCAGCTTTGCGAAGGGGTTTGGTGTAGGAATCTGCATCACTCTGATCTCGTGCCTGTTCTACGTCGGGACGTGGGAAGTTTTGTCCCGCACGGTTTTTCAGGACTTCATGGACAAGTATTCAGCGGCCATGATTGCCAAGGCGCAGGCGTCCGGCAAGAGTGCGCAAGAGGTGCAGGCGAAAATCGATGAGATTCAACAGATGAAAGTAAACTACGCAAATCCGGTTTACCGTATGCTGATGACGTTCATGGAGCCGTTCCCGATCGGATTGCTGATCACCTTGATTTCGGCAGCGGTTCTGAGAAAAAAGGCGCGGCCGGAATCGGCGCAGACCGCCGCGACAGCGTAACGCACTGCCAAGAAATTTATCTAAAAGAGAGAGGAAACAAATGGCCAGAGTCACTGGAATTGGCGGCGTATTCATTAAAGCGAAGACTGACGAAAAAGCTCTTTGCGAATGGTACAAAAAGAATCTCGGCATCAAGCTTGAGGACTGGGGAGGCTGCGCCCTGGAATGGACCGAGGACAAAGCAGAGGATAAAGGTGCCACGGCATGGGCTGTCGCAGCGCCGGGTACGAAATGGTTCAGCCCGAGTGAATCGAGTTTCATGATCAACTATCGAATCGACAATATGGACGAAATGATCGCTCAACTAAAAAATGCCGGCACGGAGCTCTTGAAGGGCCCCGAATTCCACGAGAACGGAGTTTTTGCGTGGGTAATGGACCCCGAAGGAAACAAAGTCGAATTGTGGGAACCAAAGCTCTGGGACGAAAAAAACAAGAGGCCCTAGGGAAGAGAGCCGTCGGCACGGCGTTAATAAGACGTTGAGTAAGCCGAGTCCTAGCGGTTGGAGCACGTCGTAGAAGATTGCGCGGCCGGCGACTCGTGCTGCAAGGTTAAAGCCCGTTGCAGAAGAAAATCCGTTTCAAGCGTCTCGTCGGGGCGCTTCGATGCGATCGTTCGACGTAAGACTGAGCACGTGTCTCAGTTGCTCGGCCGGCACGTTTGAGCCCTTTCGTTCATAGAACCAACTCTCTTAGCTTTAGCGTTGCCGCTTACGCCTCGGTCACGGCGCACCCGAAAATAATCCACATGCCCGATTGACGC
>DAITPO010000197.1:0-3845 GCA_036833535.1 Candidatus Acidiferrales bacterium
CGAATCCCACCCTCTCCGCCAGAATAACAGCCTCGTAATTGTCTGAGTGTTGGCCCCTGCACGCCTGACGCCGCGAATCACCTTGTCGATCACATTTCCCGGCGAAAATTGCTGGACTCTACTGCGCGGAGGGTGGAGTGCTGAACGGGGGCTTGGGAAGCTCGCCTGTGGGCTTGGTGAGAGTTAGATCATCGAAGAGGAGCGAGGGGACAACGTACGTCGAGACGGGCATCGAGAAATTGCCTGCTGCGAACGTGGAGATCATGCCGATGTTGAATTGAGGGGTGCTCGTGGAGGTGTAGACGGTCTCTGATTTCGAGGCTGCGACGATGTCTTTGAACGATCCCGCATTCAGCCCGCTGATGCGCGCGCCGCGAATCGGCTCTTCGTGTCCGTCGGGATACACTTTGAAAGCTACTAGGACGCTGCGGCCGCTCTCGCCCTGGCCCGTCATGGCCGAGACCATGGCCATGGCTTGTTCTTCCATCGTAGCGCCCGAGCCGCCGATTTCGCGCACGATGATTCCAAATTCCAGGCTGCGCTTCTTCACGAGATCGAGGAGTTTTTCTTTTAGCTGCGAATCGGTCAATCCACTGTCAGACTTGAGAATCAGATTGCTGGGCGAGCCAGAACCGCCGCGGCTGTTGCCGGTGCTGTGCGCCACGCCTTCGACGGGCGTGCGCGTGGTCAGAAACGTTTTCAGGATGCCGTTCTCGATTAGATGAGTTTCGCGTGCGGGAACACCCTCCTCATCGACTTTGTAGCCGCCGAAAAGCGGCTGGCCATCGAATTCGGAAATGGTTGGATTATCCACGAGGCTTAGAAATTCGGGGAGGACACGCGCGCCGAGCTTATTGGTGAACGAAACGCCGCCGTGCTCGGAGAAGCGCTCGAAGACGGCTGCCATTTCCGGGCTGCCGGAAATCGATTTGCGCTGGCCGACGAGAGCGCTAGCGAAGTCTTCACCGAAAACTTCTGCCGCCGCGCGGCCTTCGAAGAGGACCGGGCCGTTGTAGCGATCGAGGAGCGCAGCTTTGCGCGCGACTTCGAGCCCCGCGCCTAATTCCACGATGTGCGCCACGAGTTGCTCGCGAACGGGGAAAGAGCTGAGCGACCGCCAGTAGAGAGTCATCGAATTGCCGAGCGGCATGCCGTCGGCGGCTTGCGTCGAAGCGCTGGCGGAGAGAGTGATGAGTGCGGGCGAGACTACGTAGAAGGTACCTTCGCTATTGATATAAACCGAATTGGAATTGGTGATGTTCATGCTTACCGACGAAGCGTAGAGATCCGGCATGTCACTCAAGACTTTGGAGAGATTGCGGACGATTGCTTCCGCGTCGGAGCGGCGGAGGATTACCGGCGGTGGGATGTCGACCGTTTTGGTGGGATCCTCTTTGCTGAAGTCTGGCAGGGTGTCGGTGCGCGTCTTGTTTTGGAGTGCGGCGCGCTTGCCGGCCAGGCTTTCGAGCGCTTGCTTGTAGGCGGCGTCGGTGGCGAGCCAGACCTGGCGGCGAATTTCGGTGTAGTTATCGTCGAGGGGCAGCTCGTTGAATTCGCCGAAGTGGCGGTTCATGAGAAAACCGAAGCCCTCGGCGCCCGGGAAGAAGTTCGTGTTGTCGAAGGCATAGTCGCCCACGCGCAAGTCGACGCCCAGATTGCGACTGCGGGAGCTGCCGCTGGTGAGAAGGCTGCCGCGGCTTGCGGAGACGCCGATGGACTGAGTGTTGCGCACGCGGTAGGCGATGAAGTACGGCTGCTCGAGTTGGGCGAGGCGGAGATCTTTCATCGAGCGGGCCATTTCGTCGCGCAGGGCGCGCACGGTGATGTCGCCTTCGAAGCCGGCCTGGGCTGCGCCATCGAATTTGGGTTGCGGCGGAGCGGAATTCTGAGCCTCGGTGGGCGCTGCCGGCTTTTGTGACGCTTGGCTGTGCGCGTCAGGCGGGGCGAGCGCTGCCGAGAGGCAAATCAGGCCGACTGCAAAAGGCGCCACGCGGGCTATGAGCGAGTTTTTCATGGCTTGGCTGCTCCCGCGTGACTCTCGCTGGGCGGCGGTAAGATGGGCGCGCGCTCCTGCGATTTTTCCTTCTTCTGGACTTCGATTTGCGAAATCAGAATATCCGGTGAAGACGCCGAGACGGGAACCCAGCCGGATTCCGCGCCGCAGACGCCGTTGAAGACACGGACGTCATCGTCGGCGGCGACGACTTTGCTGAAAACGATCAGCGGCGTGCCGATTAGATCGACGCCGCGGACGAGTTCTTCGCGGCCATCGGGATAGATGCGATAGACCATGACGGGGATTACGTTGAAGGCGTTGGGAATGAAGCGTTGGGTGATGGTGAAGCCGCCTTCGATGTCGTCGAAGAGCAGGCCGAAGGGCTTATTCTGCTGCTTGATTTGATCGATGAGCATCTTTTTCAGGGCGTCGCGCGAGACGGGCTGGGAAGTGCTCACGACTAGATTCGACTGGCGTGCGACGGCGGCGAGGCCCGGCTCATTGCGGCCGTGGCCATTGGAATGGTCGAAGCCGGCGATAGGCGAGCGCGACATGAGGAAATTTTCGAATACGCCATTTTTCACCACATCTACGCGGCGGGCTTTCACGCCCTGATTGTCGTAGAGGTAGTAGCCGGCGAGTTCCGTTTCGCCGATGCGCCGCTGCGTGGGATCGAAATAGACGGAAAAGGAATCGGGAAGAATTTTCTCGCCGACTTTTTTCTTGAAGGTTTGCGCTTCGTCTTCGTCCTTTTGGCGATGACCTTCGATGCGGTGGCCGAATACTTCGTGGAAGAAGACGCCGCTGGCGCGGCCGGAAAGAATGGCTGGGCCGGTGAAGGGATCGACGATCGGCGCTTTCCTCAGCGCGGCGAGGTCCGCAATCATTTTGTCCACGGATTTCTTGACCGTGGCGTCATCGGGAAGGCCTTCGGGAGTGAATGCGAGAAAGGATTCGTATCGCGGGAGTTCCATGCCGTCATCGGCTTTTGTGTAGGCGGTGATTAGGAGGCGATAGTAGGCGGAGGAAGTCTGGAGCTCGGAGCCGTCGCTGTTGACGTACCAGCGCGTCTCGCTTTCTAGGCTGAGGCTGGCCTCGCCTTCGTAGATGCTAGAGGCGGAGGCGAATGGCGCGGTGTAGCTGCGGATTTTTTCTTCCCAGGCGCTGCGATCTGCGGTGGCGTCTCGCGTGGGTTCCGTGTATTTCTCCGGCGGCTCTTTGGAGAAATCGCCCGAGGCGTCTTCGGGCGCGACTTTTACTTCGGAGTTTGCTTTCGCGCGCGTGTAGTGCTCGAGCGCCTGCTTGTACTTCTTGTCGGTCTCGTACCACAGGATTTGGCGGATGGGATCGGGAGCGTCTTCGAGCGGGATCTGCGTGTAGGAGAAGCGATCGCTGAAGTCGAAGCTCGGCATTCCGCCGCGGATGGGGTGCGTGTTGTCGAAGGCGGGATCGCCGACGCGTAGATCGACGTCGAGGAGGCGGCTGCGATCCTCAGTGCTGGCGGTCAGCGCGCCGAAAGCGCCTTGCACGGAGACCGAATGCTTTTCGGTGATCTCGTAGCTGAGAAAGTACGGCGCCATGGGCTGCGACTTCAGATTCGCCATGGAGCGCTGAAGCTCCGCGCGCATTGCAGCGAAAACTGGAGACGCCGGAGCGGTTTGATCGGACGTTGCGCGCGCGGAGAAGGCGCCGGAGAGCAGCAATAACAGTAAGGCCAAGGCAGGTTTGCGAATGTGCATGCGACTTCCTTGGATAGCGCGACGCCGGCCGTGCTTGAGCACCGGCGAGCTGAAGGGGAGTATACAAAGCTTTAATTAGAGAGGGAAGTACCCGCCCGCGCGAACCGCTG
>DAITPO010000197.1:3945-5219 GCA_036833535.1 Candidatus Acidiferrales bacterium
TCGACGCCTTTGGGTGGGGCGCCGTCGATTACGCCTAGGACGCCACGGCCGTGGCTGGACTGGCCTACGATGGCCGCGACCGGATTGGCTGTGGCGCAGAAGATGTTGCAGACTTCGAAGCAGTCGCGGACGCGGCCTAGGACGTTGATGGGGAAGGCTTGGCGGATTAGCAGGACGAAGACGTGGCCGGCGGCGATGGCTTCGGCGTTGGAGATGGCGGCGCGACGGAGTTCGTCGTCGTTGGATTCGACGCGAATGAGGCAGGGACCCGAGGCTTCGCAGAAGGCTACGGCGAATTTTGCGCCGGGAACGGTGTTCATCATCACTTCGTAGAGATCTTCGGCGGTTTTGATGAAGTGGGCTTGGCCGAGGATCAGGTTTGCGCCTTCCGGGATTTGAAGCGGAATTTCGTGTAGTTCCATCTTGTCCTCACCTGTGTAGAAATTTCCCAATCTAGAAGTGCGGCGAGCGCGGTGGAAATGTGCGCGCGAGCGAAGTCCATTATCTGCAGTGATTAAGGCGGAGGCAAGTGCGGGTGCGCGTGGCCACGAACGTGCTTTCGAAATCGCGCGGTGAAGTGCGGCGAGGTTGCGAGAGAAATTCATGTATCGAATGATCTTTGTCGATACCTATGGCGCGAGGCGGCGAAGAGAAAATTATGATCTTGCGGACCATGCAACAGGCAAGACGATGCGCGCGAATTTTATTTGGATTCGCGCTGCTGGTGTTGGGCATCGTGGCGATTCCGACGCCGGTGCCGGGATTTTTAATGATCGCGCTGGGACTGGGGACGCTGGCGGCGGATTTTGATTGGGCGCGGCAGTTATTGAAATATGTGAAGGAATGTACGGAGTGGCTGCGAGACTCGTTTGTGGCGCGAAAGGCGTTGCTTCAGGCGCGAGGAATCCGGCTGTAGCGTTCGTTCCGACAGCATAATCCGAATTTCCCGCTGGTTCAGATGGGTACAGAAGTTCGTAGCGCCGGCAGCTTGCCGGCGTTTTTGAGCATATGGCGCGTCTCGCGTCCGCGGCGAATTTGAAGATTGGTAGCCAGGATTGGTTGGTTTGAAGTTCGTCTCTGGTTAATAGATACCCGCCTCGCCGAACGCTCGCCCCTGGTTTCTTGCCAAGAACCTCCGCACAAAAACGCCGGCTGGCAGTCGGCGCTACTAAGACCTGCGACGCTGCTCATGCCATTGTGGCTCATGGCGATGTTTGTAGATTCCTTTGCGGTGACTGTTCATTTCTTTGTGGCTGTGATTTGATTGGGCCTCT
>DAITPO010000198.1:0-5217 GCA_036833535.1 Candidatus Acidiferrales bacterium
TGCGGCGGCTGCCCTACGAAGATCTCGGCTTCGCGAAGATCGATCATCACCGCAGCTTGCGTCAGGGCTATCCCGAAGTGATTTTCGCGCGCGGCAAAACCGCAGCGCAGACCACAGCAATCGTCCGCGGCATGCTCCGCGCAAAAGCCTCGCACAACATCCTGATCACCCGCGCGAACAAGGAGACGTTCCGCGCCGTGCAGCGCCTGGCCCGCAACGCCGAATTTCACAAACTCTCAGGCGTGATTGCCATCCGTCGCGGAAAAGAAATTCATGGCAAGGGGCTAGTTCTCGTCGTGACGGCGGGAACCAGCGACATTCCCGTAGCAGAAGAAGCGCTGGTAACTGCCCAGATGATGGGCAACAGCGCCGAAGCAATCTACGACGTAGGCGTAGCAGGCCTGCACCGTCTAATGGAGCATCGCGGAAAACTAAGCGAAGCTCGCGTGATCATTTGCGTAGCAGGCATGGAAGGAGCACTGCCCAGCGTGGTAGCCGGCATGGTAGCCGTCCCGGTAGTAGCCGTCCCAACAAGCATAGGCTACGGCGCCAGCTTCGGCGGAGTAGCCGCGCTCTTAGCGATGCTAAACAGCTGCGCCTCAAACGTAAGCGTAGTGAATATCGACAACGGCTTCGGCGCCGCCTGCGTAGCCACAGTAATCAATCGCCTGTAGGGACCGGGGTTCATCACCGGCCCGGTTTGGCCGTCGGTTTTTCGGTTCCGCCTCCGCCTCTGCAACGGAAGAGAACGCCCGCTATGGCGCTAACCCCACTTTGGCCTTCAATTTGGCAAACCGGGGATCCGATCGAAGATTGTCCATCTTGGCGTCCACACCGATGACCGCCACGTACCAGGAGCGCGCGCCAAATGCCTTGTCGAGCGCCGCAAACGCGTGATCTCTGTCCCCCATCCCGGCATAAATGATCGCGTAAAAATACGGCTCGACCCACTGCTTCTTGGACAGCTTGTCGAGCTCCGCGAGCATCTGCTCCGCCGTTTTGCGATCGCCCTTCAGCGCGCTGGCCCAGCCAAGCGAGCCAACAGCCTCGGCGAATTGCGGCTGCAGTTGCCGCGCCTTTTCTATCGATTGAATCGCCAAATCGTACTGCCCTTTCGCTCCGTAGCTCCATCCCAAGGCGTCCGCAGCAACCGGCACGATTCCGTGGCCTGGAAACTGATCGATGGTCGCATTGATTTGCCTGATGGCATCGTCGTAGCGATGCGTGTAGAAGTAAGTCTGCCCAAGCACGTAATGAAGTTCGGCGGAGGCCGGGTCAAGCTTCAGGCTTTCCAGGTTTTGCGCAACGGCTTCATCGGGCCGATTCAAATCTGCCAGGCACCAGCCATAGAGGGCGTGAACTTCGGCTTCGTTGGGATCCAATTGCAGCGCGCGTTGAAATTCTTGCATCGCCTGAATTTGATTGTAGTTGTAGAAATGGTCGGTATAGGCTAGCCAGCCTTCGGCTTCACCGAGTGTGGGATCGAGTTCGAGGGCCTTCTTCGCTGCTGCTTCGGCTTCCGGCATAACTTCGGCGGGAGGGAAGTACCAGTCTTCGGCGATGCCGTAATTGTAGGTGATGCCTGCGTAGGCCAGCGCGTAATTCGGATCGAGCGCGACCGCTTGGCGCAGGTAGCTCAAGCCCTGGGCCAGGGCGTCGGGACTGAATTGGTGCGTGAAGTACATTCCCTTCAGATACGCGTCGTAGGCCTCGGTGTTTTGGGTGGAATGGGCGAGGAGCCGGCCCTGCTGATCGCCGCTAAGGCGAAAGCGGATGGCATGCACAATCTCCTGGGAGATGTTGTCTTCCAGAGAAAGTATGTTGGCAGCTTTTTCGCGGTAATGGCCGCCCCACAGTTCCGAATCGTCGCTGGTATCGACAAGGTTGGTGCTGACTTCGAGCGTGTCGCCGATTTTCGCGACGCTGCCTTCGAGGACGCTCGAAACGCCGAGCTCTCGCCCCACCTGGCGCGGATCTACGTGCCGCCCTTTGTAGTTGTAAACGGAATCGAACGCCATCACGTGCAACGCCTGAACCTGCGAGAGATTTCCCGTCAATGTTTCGGCGATCCCGTCGCTCAGGTATTCGATGCTGGGATCGCCGCTGGAATTAACGAACGGAAGGACGGCGATCGAGCGGATTTCGCGGCGGTTGGCGCTGCCGCCGAACTTGCTCCGAAGTCCGGCAACGTCGAGAGCGTAGAGAAGGCCAAGAACTACGACGATCGCCGCGGCCACGGCGGCGGGGAGAGCCCAGCGGTGGCGCGTTTGGGGAACTCGTGAGATCGACTGCGCGGAGCGGACGGAATCGAACTCGCGCTTCATGCGCTTGAGATCAGCGGCCAATTCGCCAGCGGTCTGGTAGCGCAGGTCACGATCTTTTTCGAGAGCCTTGGCAACAATGCGATCGAGCTCCGGCGATGTGCCGGGCTTTTTCGTCGAAGCCGGAGGAGGTTCGAAGTGCAGCACGGCGTCGAAAACCAGTGCGGCAGTGGCGCCGTCGAACGGCCTTCGTCCCACGGCCATTTCGTAGATCACGGCGCCCAGCGAAAAGACGTCCGAGCGCCCGTCGAGCTCTTCGCCGCGCGCCTGCTCGGGCGACATATAGGCTATGGTTCCCATCGTCGTCCCCGGGCTGGTGAGCAACGCGTCCTCGGCGCGCTCGGCGGTCAAACCGGAGACGGTCACGGCTTCGTGCGCGCCCATACTGGGACCCATTTTGGCGAGACCGAAATCCAGAATCTTCGCGATGCCCGTGGACGTGAGGAAAATGTTGGCGGGCTTGATGTCGCGGTGCGTAATCCCTTTCGCGTGTGCGGCACCGAGGGCCGAGGCGATTTGGGTGCTGATGTCGAGGAGCTTTTCCGGTTCCACCGCGCCGCGCTCGAGCCGCTGCTTGAGCGTTTGCCCTTCGAGACATTCCATGGCGATGAACAGCACGCCCTGATCCTCTTCGATGTCGTAAATCGTGCAGATGTTCGGATGGTTCAGCGCCGAGGCGGCCCGCGCCTCCCGCCGGAAACGCTCCAGCGCGACGGGGTCGCGCGCGAGATCTTCGGGAAGGAACTTGAGCGCCACGGGCCTGCCGAGCTTCTGATCTTCGGCCTTGTAAACCACTCCCATGCCACCGCCGCCGAGTTTTTCCAGGATGGAGTAGTGCAGGATGGATTTGCTGATCATCGCTGAACGTAGCGCGGCGTCATGTTAGGTCTGCGGTGAACGCAAGTCAAACGCGGCACTCAAGACCCACAGATGCCTGGATCGGCCTAAGAGTGCCGGACCTCGCGGTTTTGAATAGTGTGGAAAACATCAGCGAATTATATCCAGGTTACGACTTCTTGCGCTGAGCAACGTGGATGAGTACGTCGTGCCGCAAAGGCCGTGAAATCGATATGGCTTCGCCCGCAGGGACATCTCTTGCAGCGTTCTTACACAAGTTCTGAGGACCGTCACCTACGAAAGCGCGGACGAAATTGCTGAGGCTAGTTCGGCTTCCTCATCGGGCGACACGGTGCGGAGATCTAGGATCAGACGATCGCGCTCGACGCGCGCGATTACGGGCGCTTCAAGTTGCGGCTCGCGCAGCCGGGTCTCTGTTTCCGCGGCGGAATGACGCCGGCTCGTGATGGCGATCAAAAATGTCGGCAGCGATTGATCGGGCGTCGATCCTCCTCCAATGACGGAATTCCCCTTGATGATTTCCGCCGCAGCATCCGCGGGCAACTCCGGGCGCAGGCGCTCCACGAATGATTGCGCGCGTTGCGCGATTTCTGCCGCCGGCATGCGGATCATGCGCAGGGCGGGGATTTCGTCCAACGCGCCGCGCTGATATGCGCGCAGCGTAGCCTCAAGCGCCGCGATCGTTAGTTTGTCCACGCGCAGCGCCCGAAATAGCGGATTGCGCCTTACTCGCTCGATCAGCTCCTTTTTTCCTGCGATAATTCCCGCCTGCGGCCCGCCCAGCAGCTTGTCTCCGCTGAAAGTGATGATGCCTGCGCCTGCAATAAAACTCTCGCGCGCAACAGGCTCATTGACGCCGCTCGCTGCCAGATCGGCCAGGCAGCCGGAACCGAGATCTTCGCAAACGGGAATCTTGCGCTTCTTTCCCAGGGCTACCAATTCTTCCAGCGACGGCCGCGCCGTAAAGCCGGTGATGCGGAAATTCGACGGATGGACCCGCAACAGCAGCCGCGTGTTCTTGTTGATCGCGCGCTCGTAGTCGCCGATGCGCGTGCGATTCGTCGTGCCCACTTCGCGCAGCACCGCTCCACTTTCAGCCAGTATGTCGGGAATGCGAAACCCGTCGCCGATTTCGATCAGTTCGCCGCGCGAGACGACGACTTCCGCGTTTTTCGCGAATGTGTTCAGCACCAGAAAAATCGCTGCGGCATTGTTGTTCACCACGATGGCAGCCTGCGCGCCCACGATCTCGGCGAGAAGATGCGCGGTATGCACGTCACGCCTTCCGCGTTTGCCGCTGCCGAGGTCGTACTCGAGATTGGTGTAATGACCGCTGGTGGCGGCGATGTGCTGAATCGCGGCGTTGGAGAGTGGAGCGCGGCCGAGATTTGTGTGGAGAACGACGCCAGTCGCATTGATGACCGGGCGCAGCGATGGCGTCAGCGCGAGCGTGACGGCGGCTTGGATTTCATCTTCCAGCGCGGCGGGGCGCGCGGCTTCGAGTCCTTGCGCGAGAGCGGTGCGCAGTTCCGCGAGCTGCTTGCGGATGGTCGATGTCACCAACGCGCGGCCGGCCCTTGCGATCAGTGCTGCGATTTTCGGACGCGTAAGAAGTTCGTCCACCGAAGGAATCTGGCGCAGCGCGGCGCGATCCGGCGTTCTGGATTTCGTAGCCATCGCGCCGGTATTGGAACACAGCGGAGATGAGTGGTGCAATTCAGACCGGCGCGTGGAAGGCCAGGGATTCGTAGCGCCGGTTCATCCTGAGCGTAAGCGAAGGGCAGCTCGCCCTTCGAGGCTCAGGGTAAACCGGCGTTTTCGTGTCGCGTTGGCGCCGCGAAAATCCTCCGGCCAGCGGCGGCGTTGCGGATTGCGGCACCGCCCGCGTCTGAGCCGTTGATTCTGCGGCTCTGCGACTTTACGCTCGAAGTGCGGACTCTTATGGCTCTGCCTGCCCACAACGCAGTTGACGACGATCTGGCACAGATCGAGAAGGACATCCGCCAGCTCAAGATTGAGTACGAGATGTATTTCGCCG
>DAITPO010000199.1:0-5182 GCA_036833535.1 Candidatus Acidiferrales bacterium
AGAAGCGCTTTCCGGGCTCACGCCGCAAGGCCTACTACCTGATGACCATCCACGAACAACTGCCACGGATTCCGAAACTACACCTGAAACAGGTGGGCTGGTCGAAGGCGACGGAATTGGTGAAGGTGGCTCGGCGGGATGGGCAGGACTTTGATTGTGCAACCTGGTTGCACAGGGCGCAGCAGTTGCCCAAGGAAGAGTTCAAACACGCGGTCGAGAAGCACCTCACGGGTAGAGAGACCGAACCCTGGGAGATCCTCTACTTCAAGGCCTACAAGAGCCAGCTTGCAGTGATCGAGCAGGCGCTCGAGACCGCGGCGCTGATGCTCGGGATGGACAAATCGCGGGGGTACTGCTTGGAGATGATTTGCGCCGATTTCCTGGCAGGAGCGAGCCTAGACGCTGGCGCGGAGAGCACATTGTTTTTGGCGCTTGCCCGACTCATCGGCGCTCTTCCCGTGGCGCAGAGACTGAAGTTGGTGGAGGTGATGCGGAATGGCTTTGAATCGATTCAAACGGAAACGTCCGCGGCTACGGCTTGAACCCGAGGCGTATCGCCAACTTTCCCGCGCGGTGCTCGCGCGCGATGGGTGGCGCTGCCAGCACTGTGGCACAGCACAAAATCTTCAGGTCCACCACCTCCGCCCGCGCAGCCGGTTGGGAGATGATGCCGAGGAGAATCTCATTACGCTATGCGCAGCTTGTCATCGAGCTTGGCATCTTCTTCGCAAAACACAAACGGTAACATGAGTCGGCGGTGGCACGACCGAACACCGAAACCAGCGCTAGAGGGCAAAGAAAATGTTGCGGGGAATTCACCGATCACCTTTTTACAGAAGCCGCTTGACATCACCGGCGAATCCAGTCGCCTTGACGCGACTTGGATGTGGCTTTATAGTTGAGTTGAAGATTTAAATTCGCAGCTCTCGACCAGGACGATGGGTCATGCGGTCATTGCACCGCGCCATCGTCCATTTTTTTTCGCGCTCTTTGCGCGCGGAAAGATCGTCGGTCTCTTCGCCAGAACGCCGGGTCCATACAGCTTCAATAGAGGAGACACGACATGTCGAAATCGACGCATCAAGGTTCAAACGGCCCGCGCCGCCCTGGTCCGACTGGCCCACGCACACCTGACGGAAAGCGGCGGTCCGCTCAAAATGCTTCGACGCACAAGATTTTCGTCGGACGAATTCTTCCCGACGAAGAGAAGGAAGCGTCGAGACTCTTCGCTCAATTTCAGGAAGACTTGCGGCCACAATCATCGCTGGAGATGGAATTCATCGCCGACATCGTGCAAAACCGCTTGCAGGCCCGCCGCATCGAGAAATACCTCGTTCACGAAGTTGATAAGGCCCAGGTGCCCGTTCTTCTCGAGGACCTAGGACAGCTCGACGCGCGATATCGATCCGAGCTGTTCCGTCCGGCAGCTCCTCCGGCGGTGTCTGGGGATGTTGTTCGCCGGCCCCTCCATCCGATGTATTGCGTGTGGTCTCTAAGCGTCCTGAAGGAGAACATCGAGAAGCACGGAGCTCAGCCCGATGGCGATCTGGTCGTGCTCGATCAGATTTATGGTGGCGATCTAACGGCCGCCGCCACGGAAATCGTGCGGCTCATCAAACTGCTAAAATTTGCGCAGGCCGAGTGCAAGGGGGTCGAGGGCGCGAATGAATGCGCGTCATTGCAGGCGAGTATACTCGAACAACTCGACCGCGAGATCAAGTCGCAAGAACAGCGATGGTCACTCGAGCGTGCAAGAGACGAGTTCGAAATCGGCCGCAACCGGGCACAGTTTCTGCCAGACCCAGTTCTTCGTCGGATCGAGCGGTACCGCTCGGCGAACGTCCGGCAGTTAATGCATCTCCTCGGAGCAATCGAGCGGATTCGCGAGCTGCGGAAGCCGGCGGCGCACGCCACAAGCGATTAGAGTTTCGAATGGACATCGACGACGCCATTTGGAGAGAGCACCGGTGCGTAAGCCGAAAGCGCATCAAACACTTCCCTGGAGGTAGAGCGTCAAACGCGCGCCGTTCTGAAGCAGATCGCAGTTCCGAAATGGCGTCTCGGCGCGAAGGCCGAGGCCCAACTGGCGCTGTGGCGGCGTGTCGGGAGGTTCGACGTTCACCTTTGCTCTCGGTTTCTCTACACCGGTAACGGTCAGTTGTTAGTTATCTACTGTATTTCTTATATAATAGTCCTCATGTTTGGAGTCGATTCACCGCTGATGGTCGGGAGGTCCATATTACAAAACGAACTAAGTTATCTGCTTTAAATACAGAGGCTTAGAAGTTCGCGGCCGTCAATTTTGATGGCTTTTTGGGACGATTGGAGGGCTATGATGTACCAATTCAAGCAGGCGGCGCTCGAATCGACTGCTGTTGTTCCGTACGTACTAATCACCGGGCTCAGGTGAGGCTCCCCACACTCACGACTGCCGAGGCGAGCGGTGACCCGCTCTTACTTATAGTCGACGACGACTTGGCCGTCCACGATTTGGATGTTGTTTACCCCGGCGGGAAGTTTCATCTTGTCGCGATTCTCGGGCGAATCTAGGATGCGATCGGCTACGGATTGTAGCGTGGACGCGGGGAGCGGCATTGAGCCGATGGCACCGCTGATCGGCTCGAATTTCAGATAGCCTCCTTCGACACGAATGTGGCCATCCAGCTCCATGGATAAGTCTTGGCCGTGGAAATTAAAGACTACGTACGCCTTCACCACGTCCCCGACCATATCTACTTTTACGTCGCGCACCGAAGACTGAACCTCCTCAAGCGTAGGCGTCTGCTCGGTCGCAGCGGAAGCGGCGCCCGGTACTGGAGCCACCGGCGCAGCGGGTGCCGTCTGTGGCGCCGGAGCTGCATTCCCAGAGGCCTGCGCGGCGACGTTATCGGCCGTTGCCAGATTGGCGTTGAGATAGGAATTGAGCTCTGTGCTATCGAGCTCCAGCTTGTGTGGGGTGCCCATGGACTGGGCGACCTGCGAATCGCGAATCTTCGCCTCCGCGCGCGCGGCAGCGGAGGGATCGGTCACGACCGGCGGCGGAGTTCCCTTCCGCAGGATCAGCACGACGACGAAGACGATCAAGCAGAGAGCGACCCACTGCGCCACGCGATAATACTTGCGCGCTTTGTCGAACACGGATGGGTCGCGTACTACGTCGTGCGCCTCGGTACGGCCCGGGCGAGTCGTTTGCAGTGCGCCCTCAGCCGGGCGCCAGGCGCTCTCGAGATTGGATTGGTCGGCGTAATAGGCAAAGAGAGAGTTACAGCGAGCGCAGCGATCGCCGCCTTCCTGTTGATTGCCGCAATTGGGACAGATGATTTGAGACACGCGCACCTCGCAGATTCAAATCTAGCACCTGCGCGCAAGGCGCGTAATTGGCACCAGGGGCAGCGGTGTGGCGGCGGTACCTGTACGAAAGAGCAGGAGTATGGTCCCGGAGAGGACGGTCTCCAGCCCCTCCGGCCGTGCGGTCTCCTTGCCATTCGCATTTGAAATTGCTTAGTGCGGCGCGCACCACGGGGCCGAAAAACAGTGCCAAAACTGGAAGGGTCTGGAGACCCTCCCCTAAGACTGCGCGTGCTGCGCGGTTCGCTCTGCTTGCCGCCGAACTAGCAACGCGATGGTAAGGCCTATGCAGAATAGCAGCGCAGCGACTCCGTTGATGCGGGAGGCGAGCGTTATGGCTTTTTCGGCATGCGGGACGCGGGTTAGCGGGAGCACCACGAAATTCATGATCACGTAGACAACGCCACCGTAAAGCAGCCCGCAGATTACTGGCCGAAGGACGAGAATTTCGAGCCTGCGGCTGGCTGCGAAAAAAATAACGGTCCACGCGAGCGCAATCGCATAGTGGATCGCGATCCCCAGAGCTACCGACGCTATCCCATCGTCGAAGGATTTCATCCCGACTAGTCCGCTGGCGATGTATTGGAAAATCATGTACGGCGTGACGTGGCGGAAGGCGTTGAAGATGATGTTTTCGCTGATGTCGAGCGTGCCGGCTAACAGTGCGATCCAGAGGATTGCCGTGATGGGGCCGAAGCGAGAAAGCGGCTTGCTTGGCGTTGCGTAGGGGGCCATGCTGGCCGGCATCATACGCCGGAGTGGCACGATGAGCGTAGCGTTCGAAGCGCCTGAAGTACAGGTGGCCATTCGTTCAGGAGCGGCTGGCCTTAAACCATCCTTCAAGGCTAGCGGAAAAGGGCGAACTATGCTGGATGATGATGCGCGTGCTTTAAGTTCGACGGAGGGAGCGAATTCGGCCCTCTCCTACGACAGCAACGGCGAAGGCACAGGAACGCGGTAGTACTCTGGTACCGCCAAAATGTGACTACTCCGCTAGAGGTTCCGGGCGTTCCAGTTGGTAAGTTAAACCATCGCGCGGGACGCCTCCGCAGGTGTCCTAATCACCCGACGCGACGTCATCGAGCCGAGCTCGTAACGACTGAGGATGGGGAATCATGAAGAAGCGACAGAATGCAGGCAAAGCGCAAGGAAATACCGGAGGCTACTCAGGGACCGTCGAAGCCGAACATCTTGATTCGCAGGATCTCTCTAGCGCGTTCATGTCCGAGGCGGATCGCAAGGCAGGAGCGTATCGTGCGGATTCGAGCTCCGCAGTAGCGACGCTCGAAGCGCCGATCGAGTCGCCGGTCGTGGCAGGCGCGAGCGCGCCCGAGGCGCAGAATGCTGCGTTCCATTCGGGCAAATCAAATGGCAACGGGCACAGCTCGAACGGCAGCAACGGCCACAATGGCGGCGATCATGGCGGGCACCACGGCGGCCATGGTCACAGCGGCCACGGAAGCGGCGGCCGCGATCACGGACAGGAGCGCCGCCGGCGTCGGCGCGCGCTGATTTCCGCTCCGGTGCGCGTACGTTCATTGAATATCACTGAAGAAGGCCCAAGCGAAGTGACGACGACAATTGACGTCTCGCGCGGCGGCATCTTCTTCGTCAGCGAATTGACGAGCTACGAAAAGCACATGGAAGTCGCGGTGGTCTTCCCGTTCAGCGGGATTCCGGGTGATGTGAACGCCGAGCAGATGGGCCGCATCGTGCGCGTCGTGGAGTATGAAGATGGACGCCGCGGCATCGCGGTCTCTTTCGAAAAGCCGGCCGTAGTGACCGATGAAGCGCTCATCGATTCCGGCGGGCGCCAGCTTCAGCCCCACGTGCT
>DAITPO010000200.1:0-1621 GCA_036833535.1 Candidatus Acidiferrales bacterium
AATTCATCCGCAGGCCGCGCGAAATGATCCATTCCGATGTACTCGTATCCCGCCCCCGAAAATTTCTCCAACCCGACGCAAAAAATCCGGAATTTCTCCATGCCCTCGGGCAAATGGCCTTGAAACGAGCCCTGCTGCTTTTTCAGCCACGGCACGTGCGCATAGCTGAACATCGCCACGCGATCCGGCGCAATCGTAAGGATTTTATCCAGCGTGTCAGCAAAACTATCGGCCGTCTGATAAGGCAGCCCATATATCAAATCCACATTGATGCTGTCGAATCCCAGCGCCCGCGCCGCAGCAATCAGATCGCGTGTCATCTCATACGGCTGCACGCGATTCACCGTCTCCTGCACCAACGGATTGAAATCCTGCACTCCCATGCTCAGGCGATTGAATCCCAACCGGCGCAAAGTTTCGAGATGCTCGGTGGTCGTCACGCGCGGATCCACTTCGATTCCGATTTCGGCATCCGCCGCAAATGTAAATCGCTCGCGCGTAAATTCGAAAAGATCGTCCATCTGAGCCGGCGTCAGATAGGTCGGCGTTCCTCCGCCCCAATGAAATTGCACCACCGGCCGCTGCTTAGAAACAAACCGCCCGACGTGCGCGATTTCGTTCTTCAGCGTCGCAAGGTAAGGCACCGCAACGCCCTTGTTCTTTTGAATCGACACATTACAAGCGCAAAACAGGCACAGGCTCTCGCAAAATGGAATGTGCATGTAAAGCGAGACCGGCGTGCGCGCCGCATCCGCCGCAGCGAAAGTCTGCTCCAGATCGTCAGGCCCAAAATCGTCTTTCCACACCGGCGCCGTGGGATAACTTGTATAACGCGGCCCCGGCCGATTATATTTGGCGAGGAATTCCCCGGACACCGCCGCAACAGCGCGGGCATCAAGCGAATTGTGTCTCGAGTCGGACATAAAATCCTCAGCTCACCACATCGCCCGCCGGCTAGTCTCGCGGCGCGCCGGCTCCTCGGCGGTGGGCAACGGAAACTCGTGCGCCGTGCGTACGAAAGCCTGCGCGTTTTCAACCGGCGTCTGCGGCAATATCCCATGCCCCAAATTCAAGATATGGCCGATCCCGCCGGTTTTCGCGATCGCCCCCCGCGCGGCCGCCGCGGCAATTTCCGGCGACGCCAGCAATGCGCGCGGGTCCACATTCCCTTGCAGCGCCACTCCGCGGCCCAAAAGTTTTCGCGCCTGATCCAGCTCGACGCGCCAGTCGAGGCTCAAAACATCCGCGCCCGTAGCCGCCAGCGAACTCAGTAAGTGCGCCGAATTCTTCGCGAAGAGAATCGCCGGCACATTCGTTCGATCGAGCCCCGCAATCACGTGCTGCGTCGCCGGCAATTCGAATTCGTCGTATTCACCGCGGCTCAATTCGCCCGCCCAGGTGTCGAAAAGCTGCACAACGCTCGCCCCCGCCTCGATCTGCGCGCAGAGATACGCAGCAGTGGCCTTGGCAATTTTTTCCAGCAGCGCGCGCAGCAAAGCAGGCTCGGCGTACATCATCCGCTTCGCCGTGTTGACTTCGCCGCGCGTCTGCCCCTCAATCATGTAGCAAGCCAGCGTCCACGGCGCCGCCGCAAAACCAATCACCGGAACATCGGGCCCGA
>DAITPO010000200.1:1721-3337 GCA_036833535.1 Candidatus Acidiferrales bacterium
CCTCGCCGCGGCACGCCCGGAGAAAAAGTTCTTTACGATTCTGAATGTTGGCAGCAGCCATAAGCAGAGTAACCACAGCCATGATAGCAGAAGGCATCGCACCCAGCGGAAGCGGCCAGCACTTGTAGGCGAGGGTCAATTTACCCTGAGGCCCTTACCGGGGCCGAAGGGCAGCCCTCCCGCAGTTCGGCCCCGCCTTAGATTTTGTAGGGGACGTCTTTCGACGGCGCTCACCGCGCCATCAACGCCCCGATTCCTCCATCAATTCCTTCAAATACTGTTGCCAAACTGCCGCCCAAGTATGCGTCCCATGCCCGTGCGTCTCCTCGGAGGCAGGAATCAACACAAACTTCCCATTCTTCACCTTCTTAATCTCGCGCTCAGCGATCCCCAATTCCGGCGGATTGATAAAATCGTCCGCCGAATTCACGAAGATCACGGGCGCTTTGATCGCGCCAAGTTGTGCCGACGGATCGTAATTCCGCGAGGCACTCACGGCATAAAGAAAATTATTCGCATCCAGTCCCGCCACCGTCCTCTTCATGAAATCGCTGAGAATTTTGTCGGCAGTGTCGCGCGTAGGCAAATCCACTTGCAAGCGAAGCGGCGCGCTGCCCGCGATCAGCAAGAAGTCGGCCGCGATCTCCAGGCCCGCGCGCGGCTCAGCCGCGTAATCGCCATTCTTCCAATCGGGATCCTGGCGAATTCCATCAATCACCATCTTGCGCCAAATCCGGTTTCGCCCGGCAATCTCTACCGGCAGGCAAGCCAATGGCATCAGCGCATCCATGTAATCCGCAAACGTCTCTCCCCACATCCACGAATGCATGCAACCCATCGATGTCCCGAGAATCAGCCGCAAATGATCTACGCCGAGCCCCTTCGCCACCAACTCATGCTGCAAGGCCACCATGTCCGCATATTCATACTGCGGAAAATGAGCATGCATCCCGTCGCTAGGCTTGCTCGATTTCCCGTGCCCGATGTTATCCGGCAAGATGATGAAATATTTGCTGGCGTCAAGCAGTTGTCCCGGACCGAAGAGCACCCCGGCAAAAATCGGCCGCAAGAATCCGCGGCCGTCCCCGCCTGTCCCGTGGAGAATCAGAACGGCATTCGTAGTCCGTCCGTTCGCGTCTTTCGCACGCTTTCCCAGCGTTGTGTAATGCAGCCGCACCTCCGGCAAGCTTTCGCCCGATTGAAAGTGAAAATCATGAACTACAAAATCGCCTTCCTGCGACACGAGCCCCGTAGAAGCCACCCTCGGCGCCTGCTGCGCTTCAGCCGGCCCCGCAGCAATCGCCAACGCCAGCGACGCGACCAGCGCCCAACACCATCCCATCTTGTTCATGTGTTCCTCCAAGCAGCAGCACACAAATTCCAATCGGCATCGCCGCAGTGAATCTCGAGGCTGTCGGAGTTTACACCCATGGCGAACGCGCGATCCCGGCTCTCGTAGGGGCGTCCGCCTAAGGGGACTGCGCCCGGCCCCGGTCGCCTTACATCCCGGAACTAGGACACTACCTCTTCGTTACTCTGTTATGCGCCCTCAATATTGGGGACTATAATGGGGAATTCCATGAACCTTGCTCCATCGACTTTCGGGCCACCCGCAG
>DAITPO010000200.1:3437-5166 GCA_036833535.1 Candidatus Acidiferrales bacterium
TTCGCCTGGCTTCTCGGCGTGACCTACCTGGGGCTCGAGGTCTATCACGGCCAGCGATCCGTGGGCGCATTCGTCACGCTGCTCTTAATCATTTGGATCGCGCTGATAATGGCATTCGCCCCGGCCGCAGCGCCCGCCGCATCGCGCGCCCGCGGCCCTCTCTTCGCGCTGCATGTCACGCTCACCACGCTGGCGTACGCGGCCTTCGGCCTCTCTTTTGTTCTGAGCGTGATTTACCTGATTCAGAATCATGTCTTGAAGGCGCGCCGCCCCGGCCTGACGTTCTGGCGATTTCCGGCACTCGATGTTCTCGATGGCATGAGCCGCAGCAGCGTGCTCGTCGGGCTCGTTGCGCTAGCGGTCGGGAATTCTTTCGGATTCGTATGGCAGCATCGCTTGAACGGCCACTACTCCGCCACGGACCCAAAGATCATCGTGACCCTCGTGATTTTTGCTCTTTATGTCGCGTACTCGTGGCTGGCCGTACAAGCCGGCTGGCGAGGCGCGCGAGCCGCCAGAATCTGCGCCCTTAATTTCATGCTGGTGCTTTTCAGCTATACGATCGTGAATCTTTATTTGACGAGCTTTCACCGCTATCTCTGATGCCTACGGCCACAAATTCGAACAAGGCGTTCAGCGGCCGCGTGCAGATCGCGCTCATAGGCTGCAGCCATCGCACCGCGCCCGTCGAGCTGCGCGAGCGAATCGCGTTCACGCCTGACCAAGCGCTGCGCGCCGCGGATGAATTGCGCTTGAGTGGCACACTCGAAGAAGCCGTGGTGCTCTCCACCTGCAATCGCAGCGAGCTTTACGGAGTTCCGCGCGATGCGGATACGGACGCTCAGGCAGCCATGGAATCCTTCCTCACCAATTTTCACGGCATTCCGGCATCCGAATTGAATGGACGGCTTTTTCGCCAGCAGAATTCCGAAGCGGTGCGGCACTTGTTCCGCGTTTCGGCCGGCCTCGATTCGATGCTTCTCGGTGAAGCGGAAATTCTGGGGCAGGTAAGAGACGCCTATGGCCGCGCGCTGGATCATGGCTCGACCGGACCCGTCCTCAATCGCTTATTTCAGGGCGCGCTCGAGGTCGGGAAGCGCGTGCGCACGGAAACTGAAGTTGGTTCGCGTCCCATGTCTGTCGCGTGGGCCGGTGTGAAGTTGGCCGAGCGCGTTTTCGGAGACCTCGAGGGGCACGAAGCGTTGATTCTCGGCGCCGGCGCGGTCGCCGAGCAGGTCGTCGAGCATCTGCGTAACCGCGGTATCGGACGCCTGCGCGTCGTGAATCGCTCGCGCGATCGCGCCGAAGATTTGGCCAAGCGCATGGGCGGCGAATCGCTCGATTGGAGTCACCTGGAGCACGCGCTGAAGTCACCGGACATCATCGTTACCTCCGTCGGCGGCACGGAACCGGTCTTGAGCCGTGCACTACTCGACCGTGTTCACTCGGCTCGTGGCGGGCGCGCGCTGTTTGTGGTCGATTTGGGTGTGCCGCGAAACGTGGAACCGGAAGCCGCTAGCCTCTACAATCTCTATCTCTACAACATCGACGACCTCGGCGAGATCGTCGAGCAGAATCGCAAGGCCCGCGAAGCCGAAGTCCCGCGCGCCGAAGCATTGATCACCGAGCACATCGGAAAATTCGAGACCTGGTGCACCAGCGTCGAGGCCATTTCTCTGACGCAGCGTCTCCGCGAGCGCCTCATAAAGGAGCGCGGCAAGCTTCTCGA
>DAITPO010000201.1:0-3702 GCA_036833535.1 Candidatus Acidiferrales bacterium
GGGAGGCTGTGGGGCGCTGCGGGTTGGGAGACGATCTCCTCGGCAGCGGTACAGAGCCTGTTTGGCGGGCTGGATTCGACTAACGAACCGATTTATAAACTATCGTTTTTTCCCGATTAGACGTGTCCTCCGTTGATTGTTTTGTTGGAGTTACGGGGGCTTCTAATAATTGCCTTCCCGATTAGAAATCTGGAGCTCCTGGCGGCCGGTACCGTTAGGAGAGAAGATGGCCGGACCTCGAGAGGGTCCAAATACCCTCTCCGGCAACTGCCGGCTTTTGCGCCATGCATTTTGGTCATGCTCCCAATCTTCAATTCGACCGCGCAGACTTGCAGCGGGCTCAGGAGAGCCAGTCCCGCGCTTAGGGACTGAGCACTTCCCGGTCATGTATACCCATAGAGTAAGTATAGGGCAATGGTACTTTGGAACTAAAATTCGTAGTACCTGGGCGACTCGCGGTGGCCCGGATTCATCCAAACGCTGATTCGGCGGAGAGTTAAACGGAGCGCGAGTCGATTCCGTGGGCGACGGCGCAGCGATTGATCTGCGCCTCAACGAGGGATGGGGCGCAGCTTCACCAGATCGTCGTGATTGCTCGCGACTTGCGAATGGTTCGATCCTTGGTAACCAGAGGGATGCCTTCGGCTAGTGCGGTGGCGCCGATGAGGCAATCGCATGGATCGCTGGAATAGCCTGGAGGAAATTGATTGGCCAAGGCGGCTACTTTGGCCGTGATAGGCCGGATAGCTGTGCGCGACGTTATTTCTTCAACGAAGGCTTCGACGGTTCCGCTGATAGCGAGCCGATGATGGGCGGCCAGCCAGGCTAGCTCCCAGAGTGTGATTGCGGAGATGGCGATGCCGCCTTCGCGGCGAATGGCTTGGGCGGCTCTCGGCGAGAGTTTTGCTGGGTCAGTGGCTAGCCAGATGAGGACGTGGGTGTCGAGGAGAATCACTTTTTGGTGATCTTCCAGTTCGTCAGCGGGACGAGTGGCGACTCGATGTCGCCGATCACCTTGAATTTTCCCGCCATGAAACCGAAGAGTTCTCCGTCCGTCGCCTGGACGGGAATCACCTTTACGACCGGAGTACCGCGCTTGGTGACGATCACCGGCTCGCCGGTGGACTGCACGTTGTCCATCACCGCGAGACAGCGGGCTTTGAAGATGCTTGCGCGCATTTGCTTCATGGTCATCTCCTAATGGTCGTGGTCATTATAACATGACCACTCAACAATGCTGGTTATTCGTAGCGAAGGACCACCATGGGATCTACGTGGGTGGCGCGGCGGGCTGGGATGTAGCACGCGGCTGCGGCTGTGGCGGTGAGGGCTGCGGCGGCTGCTGCGAATGCTAGCGGGTTCGATGTGCTTACTTCGAAGAGCAGCGTGCCGATTAGACGGGTTAGAGCTAGAGATGCGGCCAGGCCTATGGCTACGCCGATTAGGGCCAGGCGCATTCCTTGGCGCACTACTAGCTTGAGGATGTCGTTGGGATTGGCTCCCAGCGACATGCGGATGCCGATTTCCTGCGTGCGTGCGGCTACGGAATAGGCCATCACGCCGTAAATGCCGATGGCGGCGAGAAGTAGCGCGAAGGCGGCGAAGACGGCTACGAATTTGGAGAGGACGCGCGGTTGTGCTACGGACTGGGCGACGATGGAATCCATGCTGGCGACGTTGGCGATGGGAAGAGTGGAATCTTGCTCGGCGAGTTTGGCGCGAACGGCGGACACGAGCGATTCGGGATTTGATTGCGAGCGAATTATGAGAGTAGCGAAGGCGGCGGGAACTTGTTCGAGCGGCAGATACATTTCTTCGGCGCTGGCGGCGTCGAGCGCGCTGAATTTTACGTCGGCGACTACGCCTACGACTTCGCGTTGGATCATGTCGCGGGAATTGGCGATGTGCTTGCCGAGGGGATCCTGGCCGGGCCAGTAACGCTCGGCGATGGTTTGATTGACGATGGCGACCGGAGGCGAGGACTCGAGATCGCGATCGGTGAATGCGCGGCCACGCAGGAGCGGCGTGCGCATGGTGTCGAAATAGCCGGAGGTGACCTGGCGCATGGCGGTCAGCGGATCTTTTCCGACGCCCTGGCAGACGGTGCCTTCGGGGCAAAAATAGACGAAGCGAATGGCGCCTGCGAGAGGCAGATAGCTGGTGAAGCCGGCGGAGTCAACTCCGGGAATCGTCTTTACGCGCTCGTAGAGCTGACGATAGAACTGCCGTTGAGCGTCGGGTTGCGCGTAGCGGTTGGCCGGCAGATTTAACGTAAATGCAGTTACGTGGCCCGATGAGAAGCCGGGATTGACATTCATCAATCGCGAAAAACTTTGCATCAGCAGGCCTGCGCCGGTCATGAGGATCAGCGCGATGGCCATCTCCGCCACGACCAGCAGGCTGCGCAACTTTCCGCGATGACCGCCCTCGGCTGCGCCGCGGCCGCCTTCCTTCAGAGTTTCGTGGAGATTCGCACCTGTAGCTTGCAGGGCCGGCACGATTCCGAAAAGGATTCCTGTGACCACGCTGAGCAAGACGGAAAAAATCAGCACGGGAACATCGAGGCGCGTTTCGGCGAGTCGCGGGACGGAGCCGGGACTGAAGGCGCGCAACGCGGGGAGCAGGGCCGCAGCGATGGCCACGCCGATCGCGCCGCCGACGAGAGAAAGCAGAAGGCTTTCGCTGAGGAGTTGGCGAACGAGACGGCCGCTCGATGCTCCGATGGCCTTGCGGAGAGCCATTTCGCGCTGGCGCGATGTCGCGCGCGCGAGAAGGAGATTCGCAACATTGGCGCAGGCGATCAGCAGGATGAAGCCTACGGCGGCCAGCAGCACGGCGAAGCCGGCGCGCAACGGGCCCACCAGGCTTTCCGCCAGCGGCTGCGCGGAGATGCCGATTTTTCCGGAATCTACGAAGCCGTGGAACTCGCTCTGGTAGCGGGCGTCGATGGTGTCGAGCTCGGCCTTTGCGGAGGCGAGCGATTCGCCCGAACGCAAGCGCCCGACCAGGCTCAAATAGCCGGCGCCGGTGCGAACTTGTTCCGGACGCAGGAACGGTGGATCGGAAATTCCGGGCATCCAGATATCCGGCTCGGGAAACTGCAGAGGGAAATGAAAGCTGGGCGGGAGAATGCCGATGATGGTTACGGCTTGGCCATCGATGGTCATGGTGCGGCCGAGCGCGGCGGGATCGGATCCGAAATGGCTGTGCCAGAAACCATCGGAGATGATGGCCACGCCTGCGGCACCGGGGGCTTCCTCTTCAGGACGAAAATCGCGGCCGTGCAGCGGCGAAATGCCAAGGACCTGGAATAAATTGCGGGAGACGCGGTTACCGCTGATCGCTTCGGGTTCGCGTCCGGTGAGTAGGCTTAGCGTGGTGGAGTAAAACGCGGCGGGAGGTTCGAGAGTGCGAGTTTGCTGCTGGATTTGCGTGAACTTTGTGAAGGACATGCTTACGCCGGTGGCGCCGTTTTGACGGTTGAGACCGGAGATGAAAAGGAGCTGCTTGGGATTTTGGTAGGGGAGTGGTTGGAGGAGGACGGCGCGGACGATGCTGAAAATGGCGGAATTGGCGCCGATGCCGAGGGACAGCGTGAGGACGGCGACGAGAGTGAAGCCGGCATTTTTTTGCAGCATGCGGAGAGCGAATTTGAGGTCTTGGAGGAGAGAGGACATGACGCACCTCGGGGCGAGATTGTAT
>DAITPO010000201.1:3802-5153 GCA_036833535.1 Candidatus Acidiferrales bacterium
TATGGGATTGCGCGGCGCATCGAGCAGGTGTCGCAGGAATTACTGAGCTTGAATCAGGGGACGTTGTATCCGGCACTTTTGCGATTGGAGCAGCGTAAGTGGATTTCTTCGTCGTGGGGGGCTTCGGAGAATAATCGCAAGGCGAAATTTTATTCTCTGACGCGTGCCGGGAAGAAGCAGTTGGCGGCAGAGGCGAAAAACTGGGAGCAGATTGCGGCGATGATTGGTCGGTTTTTGGCGCCGGGGGCGGAACGGGCTCGATGAGAGCGGAGAAGATTACCGCAGAGACGCAGAGGGCGCTGAGAAATGACGGAGTTTGGAGAAGACGATGCTGATTGCGTGGATGAATGAGATTGGGGCGCGGGTGAAGGGATTGTTCCTGCGGCGGGAGCGCGACGCGGAGTTTGATGCGGAATTGCGGGCGCACTTCGAGATGCTCGTTGAGGACTATCGTGCGCGGGGAATTGGCGAGGCGGAAGCGCGGAGAATGGCGCACGTGCGGCTGGGCGGGGCGCAGCAGATCAAGGAAGCGCATCGGGAGCAGCGCGGGTTGCCGATGCTCGACACGCTCTGGCAGGACTTGCGTTACGGATTCCGGCAATTGCGCGGCAGCCCGGGATTCACGGTCGTGGCGGTGCTGACGATTGCGCTGGGAATCGGAGTGAATGCTGGAATTTTTTCGATCTTGGATGCGCTGGCGCTGCGGCCGATTGTGGTGGGCGCGCGGCAGACGGTGGTGAGTTTCTACCCGATTTTTCAGGGAAAGCGGCACCGGAATGTGCACGGCTCATCGAGCATGTTCTCGTATCCGGAGTACGAGGCGTATCGCGACCAGAACCATGTGTTTTCGGGATTGGCGGGTTACGTTCCATTTGTTGAGGCGACGGTGGGCGGCGAGCCGCCGGCGCAAATTAACGGAACGCTGGCGAGTTGCAATTATTTCGATGTGTTGAACGAGCGGCCGGTGCTGGGACGGGGATTTGTGGAGGCGGATTGCGCGGCGGCGGGTGCGAGCGCCGTGGTGGTGGTGAGCAGCGAGTATTGGCAGAACGAATTGGGGGCCGATCCGGAGATTGTGGGGAAAACGATTTCGCTGAATCACACAGCGCTATCGATTATTGGCGTGGCGCCGGCGGGATTTGAGGGAACGGAGATCGCGCCATCGGCGTTTTGGGCGCCGATTACGATGCAGCGCGAGCTGATTCCCGACTTGATCAACATCAACGACGCGGACTTGAGCTGGATGTCGGTGTTGGGGAGCCTGAGGCCGGGAGTGTCGCTCGAGCAGGTGCGTGCGGAACTTGCGGTGATCACCGCTCGGACGCAGGTGAAGTATCCGGGAACGATGAAG
>DAITPO010000202.1:0-5023 GCA_036833535.1 Candidatus Acidiferrales bacterium
ATGCGCTGGACGCGGCGCACGCGAAAGGCATCGTGCATCGCGACATCAAGCCGGCAAACATTTTTGTTACTGAACGCGGGCACGCCAAGATTCTGGATTTTGGATTGGCCAAGGTCGCGCCGAAGAACGAACCTTCGCGCGACGAGGACACGCTGGCGGTGGGCGCTCCGCTCGGCGCCAGCGAGATGGATCTCACCAGTCCAGGGACGGCTGTTGGAACCGTTGCGTACATGTCGCCCGAGCAGTTGGCTGCCAAGGACCTCGATCCGCGCACGGATTTATTTTCATTCGGCGTGGTTCTCTACGAAATGGCCACGGGTTCGTTGCCCTTTCGCGGAGACAGTTCGGCGCTGATCACCAATGCGATATTGAATCGAGCGCCGGTGCCGCCGTTGCGGTTGAATCCTGATATCCCGCCGAAACTGGAAGACGTAATTACTCGCGCGCTGGAGAAAGATCGCAACCTGCGTTACCAGCACGCCTCGGATATACGCGCCGAGCTTCGCCGAATTAAACGCGATACGGATTCGACGCGCTCGGGTACGTCTGTGGAAGCAGCCGACGAGGTGGAAAGAGGATCTTCGGCACTCACGGCCGCAGGGCCGCCCAGCACAGTCGTGACTCCGGGCTCGGGAAGAACGACGGTGACGGCTCCTGCGAGTTCAGCATCGGATCGGCATCCGGCGGTCGTTGCGGCTGAAACGCCGAGCGGAACAACGGGATCGGCGGCGCGAAAGCTGAGTCCGTACGCGATGTACGCGATCGGCGCGCTGGTTCTGGCGGTGCTGGCAACCGGCGTTTATTTCCTTTTCCATCGCGCGCCGAAATTGACCGAGAAAGATACCATCGTAATCTCCGACTTCATCAACAGCACCGGCGACACGACATTCGACGACACGCTCAAGCAGGCGCTCACGGCGCAATTGGGCCAGTCGCCATTTCTGAACATTTTGTCGGATGAAAAAGTGACCGATACGCTCCAGATGATGGGACGTCAGCCGGGCGAGCGGCTGACTAAAGAAGTGGCGCGCGAAATCTGCCAACGCACCACCAGCACGGCGATGCTTACTGGTTCGATCGGGCAGGTCGGCAGTCACTACAACCTGGTCCTAAATGCCGTGAATTGCGCCACCGGAGATTCACTCGCGGGCGTGCAGACTGAGGTGAATGACAAAGATCATGTCCTCAGCAGCCTGGGGCAGCTGGGAACACAGATGCGCGAGAAGCTTGGCGAATCGCTGACCACCATCCAGAAGTACGACAAGCCCCTCGAGCAGGCGACGACCTCTTCTTTGGAGGCCTTGAAGGCATATTCCGACGGCTCCAAAGCTGCGCGAACCAATGATGCAGCCGCCATCCCTTACTTCAAACGCGCGACGGAGCTGGATCCGAACTTTGCCAGCGCCTGGGTTGGCTTGGGAGTCTCGTCTTCGAATTTGGGAGAGACCGGGCTTTCGAACGAGTACTTCACGAAGGCGTACAGCTTGCGTGATCGCGTCAGTGACCGCGAGCGATTTCGCATCGAGAGCGACTACTACCTTTTCGTAACCGGAGATTTGGAAAAATCCCGCCAGGTCCTGGAGCAGTGGACGCAAGCCTATCCGCGGGATTTCATTCCTTGGGGGAATTTGGGAATCGTCTATATCGGACTGGGCCAATTCGACAAAGCGGTGTCGGCAACGGTGGAAGGGCAGAAGCTAAACCCCGACGACGCGATCGGTTACAGCAATCTTCTCGACGACTATGCCTTCTTGAACCGCTTGGACGAGGCCAAGGCCGTGTACGAACAGGCGCTCTCTCTGAAAATAGAAAATTCTGACCTGCATCGCGGACGGTACGGAATTGCGTTTTTGGAAGGCGACGCGGCGGAAATGGCGCGCCAGGTAACCTGGGCAACTGGAAAATCGGACTCGGAAGACACCCTTCTTTCGGAAGCTTCGGATACGGAGGCCTACTACGGGCGCTTGGGAAAAGCGCGGGAGCTTTCCCGGCAGGCTACGGAATCCGCCGACCGCGCCGGCCGGAAAGAGGCGGCCTCGACTTGGGAGTTGAATGGCGCGCTGCGCGAAGCTGAGTTTGGCGGCCGCGAGCAAGCGCGGCGGGGCGTGCAGTCAGCGATCGCTCGTGCTACGACGCATGACACGCAGCTTTTGGCGGCACTGACGCTGGCCAGAGCCGGCGATTCAGGCGAGGCAGAAAAAATGTCGGAGTCGCTATCGAAAAAGTATCCTGACGATTCGTTCCTGAACAGCTATTGGTTGCCGAGCGTGCGAGCTTCTGAAGCGATATCTTCAAAGAAGCCGGACGAGGCGATCCGGATACTGGGCAATGTTGGCGCGTTCGAGTTTGGCCAGGCGCTGCCGCAGATCGAAGTGGGAGGATTGCTCTACCCGACGTATGTTCGCGGGGAAGCATATCTGGCCGGCGGCCACGGCGCCGAGGCTGCCGGCGAATTCCAGAAAATCGTGGATCACAGAAGCGTGGTGCAAAACGGCCTCTTGGGGGCGCTCGCGCATTTGGGTCTCGCTCGCGCCTATGCGTTGCAAGGCGACGCTGCAAAAGAGCGCGCCGCCTACCAGGACTTCCTCGCGCTGTGGAAAGACGCAGATCCTGATATTCCCATCCTCCAGCAAGCCAAAGCCGAGTACGCCAAATTGAAGTAGTCGCGCGTGTTGAACTCCGTGGATGAAGCCGGTACGGCGCTGTCTGCCCGTGTGAGTAATGGTATTGCTAGCAGTCGATCGCTTAGCGCGGCGATCAGCTAGCCGCATGTTTCACGAAAGGTTTATGTTAAAATCGCGGCAATTATCCGGTGCTTTCAATCTCCGGAGAGAGCTTCGATTCTACTTTCAGGGATACCGTTCAGGGCTTTCGCTCGTGCAACAACCGGAGTCGTATCTGTGGATCGAAGCCGGAGTGCGTATCAAACTTTGTGAAATTTGTCTAAGGCAGGGAACATGAGATCCATTCGCCCAGCGTTGATCAGAATTGCACTCGCATTTTCCGCGCTCATCATTTTTTCTCTGAACGGATTTGCGCAGACGGCGCCTCCGCGGATTACGCAGCGCATCGATGAGACCAAGCTCGCCACTTTGAAGGGCAATATGCCGGCCGTAGTGCGCTTTGCCGCCGATCGCGGCAAGGTGGCGGATAGTCTGGCGCTGGAACGGCTGCAACTCGTATTGCAGCGAAGCCCACAGCAGGAGGCGGCTCTGCGGATGCTGCTCGATCAGCAGCAGGACAAGTCTTCGCCGAATTATCACAAATGGCTCACCCCGGAACAGTTCGGGAAACAGTTCGGGCCGGCTGACGCGGATGTGCAGGCTGTCGTGGGCTGGCTCGAAGCAAAGGGCTTTCGTGTCACCAACGTGACGAAAGGGCGGACAGCGATTGAATTTTCGGGCGATGCGGGACTGGTGCGCAAAGCATTCCATACCGAGATTCACCAATTTCTCGTGAACGGCAAGACGCACATCGCCAATTCGAGCGATTTGCAAATTCCGGCAGCGCTTTCGCGCGTGGTGGTGGGAATAGCTTCGCTGCACGATTTCTTTCCCAAGCCACAATATGTGAGGAAGGATACGAGCGCGACGCTCGTGCACAATACGGACGAACCGATCCGGCATATCACCTTGTCGGATGGCACGCACGCGCTTGGACCCGACGATTACGCGACGATCTACAACATCGCGCCGCTTTACGCGGCCAACGTAAATGGCGCCGGGAAGACGATCGCCGTGCTGGGCGTGACCGACATCGTGAACTCCGACGTCTCCGACTTCGACATTCTATTCGGATTGCCGGGAAATAATTTCACCGTGGTTCACAACGGCAGCGATCCCGGCATTGTCGATTCCGGCGATCAGTTCGAATCCACGCTCGACAATGAATGGGCCGGAGCTACAGGCCGCGGCGCGCAGATCAAGTTCGTGGTCTCCGGCTCGACGGCCACGGAGTTCGGCACCGATTTGTCCGCGCAGTACGTGGTTGAGAACAATCTCGCCGACGTGATGACCGTAAGCTACGGCGCGTGCGAGGTGCAATTCAGCGCGGCTGGTGCGCAATTTGAAGAGTCCATTGCCGAGCAGGCCGCCGCGCAGGGCATCACGTTCACGGCGTCCACCGGCGATGCCGGCGCGGAGGGTTGCGATAGCCCGAACTTTGAAACCGTGGCGGCCGGGCCGATTACTGTGAACATACCGGCCTCAACGCCGTTCACGGTAGCAGTGGGCGGGACGGAGTTTAACGAAGGCACAGGAACTTTTTGGAGCGGGACGAACAGCGGCACGGGCGAATCGGCTCTCTCGTATATTCCCGAAGACACCTGGAACGATAGCTGCGCGCAGGGGCAGCCGGGATGTGTCGATCCGAATATCGCGGCGGGCGGCGGCGGCGTGAGCCAATTTTTTGCCGTGCCTACCTGGCAGCAGGGGATTGGTGTGCCGCTCGGGCCAAATAATCAGCCGGGCCGCGGCTTGCCGGATGTTTCACTGACGGCCGCGTTAGTGGAGGCTCCTTACTTCATCTGCTTTGAACACAGTTGCCAGAGCGCACAGAATCCCGGCATCACGCTTGTGGGCGGGACTTCGGCTTCGACGCCGACTTTTGCAGGCATCATGTCGCTCGTGGATCAGGGGACGAATTCGCGGCAGGGGCAAGCGGATTACGTGCTGTACAAGCTCGCTGCGACAGAGACTCTGTCGTCGTGCAATGCCTCGAGCCAGGTTGGATTGCCGGCGGGAAACTGCATCTTCAATGATGTGACCGTGGGGAGCAACACGGTGTCCGGCGAGACGGGATTTGGAAATGCAAATTCGGCGTATCAATCGGCTGTGGGATGGGACGCCGCGAGCGGATTGGGCTCGGTGAACGTCAACAATTTGGTGACGCAATGGAACAGCGTATCCTTCAACTCGACCACGACGAAGTTGCAGATTTCGGCGGCGAGCGTCGAGCCGAATCAGAGCATCACCGCGCAGATTAACGTGACCTCCGGTTCGGGGACGCCGGCGGGCGATGTTTC
>DAITPO010000203.1:0-1587 GCA_036833535.1 Candidatus Acidiferrales bacterium
TAAGTGGTCGTAAGATGCCGGCAGAGACGCCGGCGCTACCAAGCAGCCGCGCGCGACCCGCGATCCGGCTACAATTCAATTGCATGTCCTCTCAAATTCCATCCGCCTCTCATCGCCCGTGGCCTCTTCCAACTTCGCCATGGATCATGCGCCAAAAATGGCACGATCTGCTCTTCATGCACTGGCGCATCCCGACGCGAACTCTGCGGCCATTAATTCCGCCGTCGCTGGAACTCGATAATTTCGAAGGCAGCGCCTGGCTCGGCATCGTTCCATTTCGCATGACCGGTGTGCGCCTGCGCGCCACGCCGAACATTCCTGGCCTTTCGGCCTTCCCCGAATTGAACGTGCGAACATACGTCACCGCCGGCGGCAAGCCCGGCGTCTGGTTCTTCAGCCTCGACGCCGCCAGCTCAATCGCGGTGGCCGCCGCCCGCGCCTGGTTTCACCTGCCGTATTTTCGCGCGCGAATGTCACTCGAGTCGCGCGGCGACCAGATTCGCTACCAAAGCCATCGCACGCACATTAATGCACCAGCGGCTGATCTGCGCGTCGAGTACGAGCCGACGGGCCGAGTCCTCCAAGCGCGGCCGAGCACGCTCGAATATTTCCTCACCGAGCGTTACTGCCTCTACGCCGCGGCCGGCGAAAAAATCTACCGCGGCGAAATCCACCATCCGCCCTGGCCGCTGCAACCAGCCCGCGCGGAAATCGCCCTGAACACAATGGCAGCCTCGCACGGGCTCGAGCTTCCGCCCGCGCCACCGCTGCTTCACTTCGCGCGTTTCCAGGACGTATGGATTTGGCCGCTCGCGCGCGCCTGAGCGTGCCAATTCGGAGTTCCTATTACTCCTGCTTAGCTTCAGTGCACGCGCCGCCAAACGCCGCCGCATCCCGATTCTGCGCCTCTGCATTCGGATCGGCGGCGAGCGCGGCGCATGTTGTGGTCAGACCTTGCCTCAAGTGCCGCCAGTCTTCCCACATCTTGCCGGCAACGCGCAGCGCTTCGTCGCGATCGGCTTTGGTCTCGGTGAGCTTCTGCGCCGCGGCAGCCAACTCGCCCTGAAGCGACTGCACCTTTTCGCTTGCAGCGACGAGCGCAGTATTCACCTGCTGGAGTTGTTGATTTACGTCCGCCAATTGTACGCGCAGATTCGCGGCCTCCGTGCGGCTGGCTTCGAGCTGCACCTCAGGCGATGCGTCGAGCGCGATCGTCTCAGTCCCGGGCGCAAGCTGAGCCGTCGCCGGAGTTCTGTCCATGATCGGGCCGTCTGTCTCCCCGTAGCTCAGTTCCCAGAGGACACCAAGGAGAATTGCCGCGACCGCAAAGAGCGGCACGATCAAGGTGGTCCAATAGCCCCTGCGGGGTATGTTGGAGTGTCGTCGCCATCCATAGCGCATGGTAGTGCCTTTCTATTGTGATTGCTCCGAGGGGTGCGTCGCGATGCTGGCCTTGAGAGCAGAGCTGGGCGCGGCGAACGATCTTGGAGTTGGGGTGTGAAAACTACGCGCGCGCTGCGTAAGCGTCAATTCGGAGGAATACGGATGCGAACGATGAATACGGATGCGGAGGCAAGTAGTCTTACG
>DAITPO010000203.1:1687-5014 GCA_036833535.1 Candidatus Acidiferrales bacterium
TGCAGGTTCGCGGTGAGGCTTGATTGCGGAACGAAATTATCCGCGGGCTTGCGCGGCGCGCGCATCGGCGGAAGCTGCGAGCGATCCACTTTGCGATAAAGCGTATCGCGTTCGACGGGCACGCGACCCGCAGCGCGAATCAGCCGCTCGAGATCGGCGAGAGTCAAGCCCTGTGGCGTGCTCGCTCCGGCGTCGTGATAAATCTTTTCTTCCACCACGGTACCGTCGATATCGTTCGCGCCGAAACGCAGTGCCACTTGCGCCACGCGCGGCGTCATCATGATCCAGTAGGCTTTGATGTGCTCGAAATTATCGAGCAGCAGGCGCGAGACCGCGATGGCTTTCAGATCGTCGAAGGCTGTCGGCTTGGGAATGTGGCTGAGCGCCGTATTTTCCGGATGGAACGCCAGCGGAATGAAAGTCACGAAGCCGTGTGTCTCATCCTGCAGCGCGCGCAGATGCAGCAGATGGTCAACGCGCTCTTCGGGTGTTTCAATGTGTCCGTAAAGCATGGTCGCATTCGAGCGCAGTCCCGCTTGATGCGCGGTGCGCGCGATGCTGAGCCACATCTGCCCACTTACTTTGTGATCGCAGATCACTTTGCGCACGCGCGGTGCAAAAATTTCAGCGCCGCCGCCCGGAAGCGAATCAACACCCGCTTCTTTCATCGCGATCAGCGTTTCGCGAATCGAAAGCTTGGCAATCCGCGCGTAGTAACCGACTTCCACCATCGTGAAAGCTTTCAGATGGACTTGCGGAAAGCGCTGCTTCAGCCCGCGAATCAGATCGAGATACCACTCGAACGGCAAATCGGGATGCAGCCCTCCGACAATGTGAAATTCCGTCGCGCCCTCGGCGACTCCCTCCGCCGCGCGCGCCCAGATTTCATCCTGGCTGAAGGAATAGGCGCCGGGCGCGTGCGCATCGCGGCCGAAAGCGCACAGCCGGCAATGCGCCACGCAGACATTGGTCGGATTGATGTGCCGGTTGACGTTGTAATAGCAGATGTCGCCGTGCAGCTTCTCGCGCACCCAATTCGCCAGCCAGCCGACCGCCATCAGGTCGTTCGATTCGTAAAGCCGCAAGCCTTCTTCGGCGTTCAGCCGCGCTCCGGCCAACACTTTTTCGGCGATGGGCTTGAGCCGCGGGTCAGCGATTTGTAGCTCGGATGCCATCAGAATCGGGCCTTTTTTTAGGGGTGGGCTACTAACGTGGCCGCGCCCCAAAAAAGAAGGAACAACAAACTAATATAGCCGTTCACCGCGAAAAACGCAGCATTCATTTTGGAGAGATCGTTGGGCTTTACGAGCGAATGTTCGTAAGCCAGCAGCGCGGCTACGACGACGATTCCGGCCCATGCAGGCCACGCGAGACTGAAGCTCCACGCCAGCCACGCCAGCAGAGCGACGACTCCGATGTGCATCGCGCGCGCAATCAGCAGTGCGTTGGCGATGCCAAATTTTTTGGGTATGGAATAGAGACCGGCGGATTTGTCGAATTCGACGTCCTGGCAAGCGTAGAGCACATCGAAGCCGCCGACCCACAGCGTCACCGCCGCACAAAGAATCAACATGCGCGCATCGAGCGATCCGCGAATCGCGATCCAAGCCGCCGCGGGCGACATCCCAAGACAAAATCCGAGTACGAAGTGCGACCACGAAGTGAATCGCTTCGTATACGAATACAAAAACAGAACGGCCAGCGCCACGGGCGAAAGTTCCAGCGCCAGCCGATTCAATCGCCAAGCCGCCAGCACCAGCACCGCCGCCGCGACAATCGTGAACCCCCACGCGAAGCCGAGCGAGAGCGCGCCCGTCGCAAGAGCACGATTCTTCGTCCGCGGATTGCGACGATCGTACTCAATATCCGCGATGCGATTCATCGTCATCGCCGCCGATCGCGCACCGACCATCGCCACTACGATCCAGCCGATCTGCATCCAAGAAGGCCACGCTCCCACAGAGCGCGCCGCCAGCAACGCGCCCACAAGCGCGAACGGCAAAGCAAAGACCGAGTGCTCGATCTTAATCATCTCCAGCACAGTGCGAATTCGGCTAGTCATCTCTTAAGTAGCGCCGGCGTCCCCGCCGGCATCCGACGATCACAAGTCTCGCCACATGCAACTCTCATGATCGTCCTTCAGATCTCAATTCTCAGATCTTTTTCAGACTGCGATCCGCGCACGACGGAAGCCTTTGCGTACACCTGCGCTCGCAAGATGCCGGCGGAGACGCCGGCGCTACTTTTTCTTGCCGCCACTCCAGCGATACTGCGCTTCCTGCGGCAATCCAATCTGCGCGAGCACGCGGCAAACGAACTGCTCCACGGCGTCCTCGAGTTTCTCCGGCCCAAAATAAAATGCCGGCATCGCCGGCATAATCACCGCCCCCGCATCGTTTGCGCGCAGCATATTTTCGATGTGAATGCGATTGAGCGGCGTCTCCCGCAAGCAAAGCACAAGCTGCCGCCGTTCCTTCAGGCAAACATCCGCAGCCCGCGCAAGCAAATCGTCCGCCAGCCCCGCAGCGATCGAAGCAAGCGCCCCAGCCGAACACGGAATCACGACCATAGCGTCCACAGGCGCGCTGCCGGAAGCGATCGTCGCGCCGACATCCTTATTCGGAAGGTATTCGATCTTCGCCGCGGACGTCCCGGTAAGCAGCGCCGGCAATTTCTTCGCATCCGCCGCAACGATCCCAAGCTCCGTGGAAATCAGCCGCAAGCCAGTCTCGGTGATCACGAGAGCGACGCGCGCCACGCGACGATCAGCATCGAGCAGCCGCAGCAGCGTCTGCGCGTACATCGCACCGCTAGCGCCTGTGACGCCCACAGTGATGATTTTCCCACTCACGTTTTTAGCTGGCATGTTTCACGCTTGGGACTAAATGACCGTAGCACGGATTCAATGAAATTTCATCGCGCAGGCGCCTCAGGTGATGCCCCAATTCTGATAATCGATGGGAGTCGCTGGTTCGGTGGGAGCCCCCGCATTCACGCGGGGGAGGAGCGCTTCAGCGCTCCGAAAATGCGTCGTCTATAACGACGCGCTTTAGCGCTGGGCATTTCGGAGCTAACCCGGCGAGCATCTTCGCGTGGGAGGAGCTTTCGAATCCCATCCCAAATAACCTTACTCCCAATTCTCGTCTCAATTGCATCGTCAGCGCAGTGCTACAATTCGCCGTTTGGAGAATTAATGAACGAAACCGACGCCAAAAAATTCCTGCGCGATGTGCGCGCCGGGAAAATCTCCCCCGAAGCAGCGCTCGATCATTTGCGGCGGCTGCCCTACGAAGATCTCGGCTTCGCGAAGATCGATCATCACCGCAG